>CAZHBN010000008.1:0-32635 GCA_964530405.1 uncultured Ectothiorhodospiraceae bacterium | reverse complement strand
TTCATGACCCTGCGTCACGGCCGGGGGGCGGTGTTGCGCCACTACCTGCGGCACGTGCCATTCGGGCACGGCAGCCACGGCATTGCCCACGCGGCCCGATTCTACCTGGACAAACCCGCCGCCGACCTGAGCTGGGCGGAAATCGCCTTTCTATCCGCCATTCCCCACGCCCCGGACCGCCTCGACCCGCTGACTCACGACGGGCGCCGGCGTGCCGTGGCCCGCGGACGGCGCATCCTGACCGCGCTGGCGGAGATGGGCGTCATCGATGCCGCACAGCTTGACCTGGCGCGCCGGCAGATCCGGGCGATCCATGTGCACCGCCGTCCACCCCGCCCGCCCATGGCCCTGCACGCTATTCTGGAGCTGGAAGACCGCATCGAAGCGCTGCCCGCAACGACGCCGCGGACGATCGCCGCGACCCTGGATATGGATGCCCAGCGAATGGCGAACCGCCACCTCCATCGCTGGCTCTCGCGTGTGACCCCCGAGCGGGGCCAGCACGCAGCCATCCTCGTCGTCGACCGCGCCGACATGGCCGTACGGGCGATGGTCGGCTCCGCCGGGTTCTTCGACGACGCCGCCGGCGCGCTCGACTACACGGCCGTACGCCGCTCGCCGGGCTCCGTGCTCAAGCCGTTCGTCTATGCCCTGGCGCTGGATCGGGGCGTGATCCGCCCCGACACGATATTGTGGGACCGGCGCGGCCTGTCCGCCGGCATCGACAATGCCGACCGCGCCTACCTGGGCCCTCTGCTGCCGCGCCAGGCCCTGGCCAACTCGCGCAACGTGCCTGCCACCAACCTGGTCCGCAGCGTGGGGCTGGAGACGACCTTCGCCCACCTGGAACGCCTGGGCCTGCACGCCGACCGCCGGCCGTCGCGGCATTACGGCATCGGCCTCGCCATCGGCACGCTCCCCGTGCGCCTGCGCGACGTGGTCGCCGCCTACGGGGCACTCGCCAACGACGGCATGTACCGGTCCCTTCGCTGGCATGGCGTCCAGCCGGAAGCATCCGGCGAGCGCGTGCTGGGCCGGGACGCGGCACGGCTGGTCACCGCGTTCCTGTCGGACCCCATGGCACGGCTGCCGGTGTTCTCACGAATGGGCGCGCTGGAGTACGACTTCCCCGTCGCCACCAAGACCGGTACCAGTCAGAACTACGCGGATGCCTGGAACGTGGCCTACACCCGGGATTACATCGTTGGCGTGTGGATGGGACGGGCCGACGGCGGCCCCATGAAGGGTGTCACCGGCGCGTCGGCGCCGGCAGGCCTCGCCCACGATGTGCTCGCCGGGCTCTACCGGCTGCCCGGCGCAGGCGCCGACCCCGCCGCGTTTCCGGCCCCGGAAGACTACCGGCGCGAGACACTGTGCGCCACTGCCCCCACCACACCCGCCAGCGAGTGCCCCTGGGCGCTGACGGAGTGGGTCCCGACCACCGCCGGAGAAGCCTCCAACCGCGGCACGGTGACGGCGCTGGCCGGAACGACGGCGCGCGAAGCGTCGGTGACCCTGCGGATCAGCTCGCCGCCGCCGGGCACCACCGTGATCCGCAACCCGGAGACGCCCCCCGGGCTCGACCGCCTGCGACTGACCGTGGATGCCGAGCCCCGGGACACGCAGGTGGTGTGGTACGTGGACGGTCGCCCGCGAGCCGTGCAGCACGCCGATGAGCCGTTCCTGTGGTCCCTGGACAGCGGGCGCCACGTATTTCAGGTACGACTGCCCTACCGTCCGGAGCGTTCGCCGCCGTTGGTGCTCACCGTCCGTTGATGCCTGCAAGGCTCACCGGATCGGGCGGTGTGGCGAGTGCCACGGGGGTGCTGTAACGAGCCGCTCAGCGACGGTACAGCAATCCATTAACGAGCCCACCACCGCGGCGAACTATCGTGGCGATGCCAATGGCAACCGCAGCCGGCATCCCCGCCAGACCGTCGAAACGGCATCGGCAGTACCGCAAACGCCGGCATGCTGTCTCCCCTCGATCACCCGGGCGTTCCTCCGCACCATAACCAGAACGAAAATTTCAGTTATTGGCTATCGTAGAATTTCAATTCCATACCCGATATAGTGGCTCCCGCTGACACCACACAAGAAAAGCCCGGGGGCCACACGTAGTCACCCGGCCGGGGAAGGGTCAGCCAGCGTTGCACCTCGCCTAGCAGCAGGATTGCCGGCTTGAGCGCCATTCGGCGTGCTGCCGGCAATACAAGCGGACGACGTGTCGATTCGCGATGCGTCCACCGCAGCCAATAAAGCAACGCACTGCATTCTGGAGAGGAGAGAGACAATGCTTACGCCTGCGATTCGTCACTGCGCGTCGCTCGTGCTCGTCGTTGCGGCGTGCCCGGCGTGGGGGAGCCAGACGTCGCTCGACATCGGAGCGGACATCGAGCTGAACTCCGATTACCAGAGCCCGGCGGAAGGGGATGCGACCTACACCCAGAGTGGACGGGTGAAAGTCAGCTTTGCCGGCGAATACACCCGTGGCGACGAATTCATCCGCGGGGTGGGTCAGCCACTGATCAACAAGGACGGATCAGTGAGCGTGGACGACGCCTACCTGCAGTTCGGCAACCGAAGCTGGGACATCCAGGCCGGTCGCTTCGAAGCCATGGACATCGTGCCGGTGCAGAAGGACACCATACTGGTCAATGCCAACGGCAACGTGAACCAGCTCTTTCTGTATCGTGCCAATAACACCCGCGGCCGCATTTCCGGCGACGGCGGCCAGTTCGCCCTTCACTTCGCACCAAGCGATGCTGTCACTTTCGAGCTCGCCACCATCTATGGGGACGAAGCGCCCATCGACGATACGAGCTTCGACGAGGGCGACGACACTACCGCCATCGGTGGCGTGCGCCCCGCCGTTTCCTGGAAGGTGGGTGACCTGACCCTGGTCGGCGCCTTCGAGGCCGTCGATTACACCGAGAGCGCCAGCGGCGACGACGTCACCTCCACCGGCGGCGGGCTGCGGGTAAGCTATGAATTCGCCGGCGGCGGCGTCATCAACGCCGGCGTGGCCGTTGCCGACAACGAGCGCGATACCGGAGCCATTACCGAGGACGGCACCGTCACCTCATTCGTGGTCAGCTCGGAGTTCGGCCCGTTCGGTATCGGCTATGCCCATTCGGAGCTCGACTCCGACGACGTCGCCGGCGACCCCTCGTTCGACACGATATACACGGGCTACACCGTGCCCGTACTGGGATTCGACCGTGCCTCGGCAACGCTCGCGGGCTCGTACTCCACGGCTGACGACGTGGGGGACAACGACAGCCTGACCGCAGTGAGGCTGCGGTTCAATTACGTATTCTGAGAGGAACCGTACTTTGACTGGATCACTCATGGATCGCGCGACTTGCGGGATTCGCAACGTCCCGCGTGATTTCAGTCTGTCCAGTCGCTAGGCGGTGTGCGTGACGCACCCTCCTCCATTGCCGGCCCCCAAGGGGCCGGCCTTTCTCGTTCTTGGCGGGCGGACACGCGAGGAGACGCGACGGTACAGCAAACGCCGCTCGCCGTGGCCGTCGCACCGCGGGTCGCCACCTTCAATCGATCCGCAGGTAATTCCGTACCCGCTGCACGCCGTCAGTATTCCGCGCCAGATCGCCCACACGGTTCCAGACGACGGGCCCGCTGATTTCGCCGTTGAGCGTAACAACGCCATCGCGGACACCGACGTGAATCCGCTCACCACGCAGTGACGGCTGCGCTTTCAGCTCGCTTAAGATCTGGCTCCGGACCGCCTGGTCACCAGCCTGATTCTGCGCCACCGCGCCACCTGAGACGGACAACAGCAGTGCCACGAAGATCGCCGAGAGGATCGCCCTGGTGCCCATCGCCTTCTCCTGTCGATGTTCCGCCAACCACCTCTATATGACCTTGCGAGGAAATCGGCAGTTCCGGCACCAAGCGGCCACAACGCCTCTCAGGCTTCCCCGGAAACCGCCTCGCGACCGCCAGCGTCCACGACGGCCCGATCCGGACGCAGCAGCCGCAGTCCGTTCATCACCACCAGCAGCGATACGCCCACATCGGCGGCGATCGCGCCCCACAGACTGGCCACACCCGCCAGGGTCAGAAGCACGAACAGCGCCTTGATGCCGAGGGAGAAGGCAATGTTCTGCCGGATGATCGCGAGCGTGCGCCGGGCGTGCCGGACCAGCCACGGCAGGCGATTGAGCTCATCGGTCATCAGCGCCACGTCGGCGGTCTCGATGGCCACATCACTGCCGAGCGCGCCCATGGCCACACCGAGGTCGGCTCGGGCCATGGCCGGGGCGTCGTTCACGCCGTCGCCGACGAAAAGCACGGGTGCGGCGTCGTCACCGAGCCGCTCCACCACCGTCACCTTCTCTTCCGGCAACAGCTCCGCCTCCACCGCCGTCAGCGGCAGGTCCCCGGCGATCCGATCGGCCGTGGCCCGTTTGTCACCCGTGAGCATGACGCGGTGCTCGACCCCCAACGCGGCGAGATCCTGCAGGGCTTCGCGGGCCTCCGGCCGTGGCCGGTCCGACAGCGCGAAGAAGCCGATGGGGCCGTTGGCATCGGCCACCGCCACGACGGTGCGCCCTTCTGCCTCGTGCCCCGCCACAGCGGCCTCCAGCCGGTCCGTCTCACGGAACTGCTCCTGCATGTAGCGCAGCGAGCCGAGAAAAACCGGCTCGCCGGCGAGGCACGCCGTAACCCCACGGCCAGCGGCGACCTGAACGGCGTCGACCTCCGCGAGCCCGGTACCCGCCTGGGCGACATCTTCGCGGATCGCGGCCGCCAGCGGGTGGGTGCTCTGCGCTTCCAGGGCACCGGCAACGGCGCGTACCCGCGCCGCGTCGGCGCCCGCCAACGCCTCCACCGCCACCACCTGATGCCGGCCCTGGGTCAGGGTTCCCGTCTTGTCCAGCGCCACCGTACGCAGACGTGCCGGCAACTCCAGGAAACGCCCGCCCTTGACCAGCACGCCGTGCCGGGCCGCTGCCGCCAGTCCGGTGACGATGCTCACCGGCGTTGAGATCACCAGCGCGCACGGGCAGGCGATCACGAGCAACACCAGGGCGCTATATACCGCGTCCTTCCACGCCCAGGCGAAGACGGTGGGCAACAGCAGGGCGATAAGAATCGCCAGGGCCAGCACCGCTGGCGTGTAGAAACGCGCGAAACGCTCCACCCACTGCTCGGTACCCGCGCGCCGGCTGTGGGCGGTCTCGACCAGGCGCATGACCCGGGCCAGCAGGGTCTGCCCTGCGGGCTGCGTCGTGCGCACCTGCAATGTGCCCTCGCCGTTGACGGTGCCACCGTAGACCGCCTCGCCGGGACTGCGGGCGACAGGCACGCTCTCGCCGGTTACCGCGGACTGGTCGAGGCTGCTGTGGCCGGTGACGATCTCACCGTCCAGTGGCACCCGGTCACCGGGGCGCACGCGGATAATGCTGCCCACCGCCACATCCGCCACGGGGCGCTCCACCCAGTTGCCATCGGCGTACACCTGCGCCGTCTCCGGACGCAGATCGAGCAGACCCTCCACCGCCCGGCGGGCGCGGCCCACGCTCCAGCCCTCGAGCACCAGGGAGATGGCGAACAGAAACACCACCATGGCCCCTTCCAGCCACTCACCCAGCGCCACGGCCCCCAGCACGGCGACCACCATGAGCAGGTTCATGTCCGGACGCAGCCGCTTCAGCGACTGCCAGGCCTTGGGCAGCAGCAGCCACCCGCCGATCACCATGGCCGCGGCGTAAAGCAGCGCTTCCGGAGCCGGGATCCCGTCGGCATGGGCTTCGACCAGGGAAGTCAGGCTGCCGCTCCACGCCGATACGCCGTGGAACACCAACGCCAGCGCGATACCGCAGCCGCTCGCCACCGCGGCGATCAGCGGGCGGCGGTCGCGACGCGCCGACTGCGCACCGGCACTGTCGTCAGCCCGCTGGCCCCGCATACCGGTGCTGCGTACAGCCGCCAGCACCTGCTCATCCGTTGCCGCCGCATCCCGCGGCACGATGAGCCGGCCGCGCATGACGTCGAAGCCGAGCCGCTCGGCGTCGCCCACCAGTGGACCGACGGCATCCTTCAGCAGGCGCACCTCCTCGGCGCAGTCGAGCCCCTCGACCAGGAACACGCGGCCCTCCGATGGCGCCGCGGCGTCCTGCCGATCATCGTGTCCGTGCTCGTGCGGTTGTCCGCAACAGGCGCCCATGGTCAATCTCCCGGTTGCATCGTCGAGCTACCGGGGAGGCTATGAGCTACAGCGACTGTAAGTTCAAGGCCGGAAGACCTGCCACAACCGGCGGGTTGCGCACAACCGCGTCGTCCCGATAGGTTAAAACTTACAATTATCGTAGGTTTTAACCATGACCCAGGAAACGCTCACCATCGGCCAGCTCGCCCGACTCAGCGGCTGCTCGCCCCAGGGCGTGCGCTACTACGAACAGGTCGGGCTACTGCCGCCGCCGTTGCGCACCGAAGGCAACCAGCGCCGCTACCGCCAGTCCGACGCGCGCCGGCTGGCCTTCATCCGGCACGCCCGGGAGCTGGGTTTCTCGGTCGAGGCGATCCGGGAGCTGCTGTCCCTGACCGATAACCCCGAGCAGGCCTGTGAACAGGCGGACGCCATCGCCAGCGCCCACCTCGCCAACGTGCGCTCCCGCATCGCCCGGCTGCAGGTGCTGGAAAGCGAGCTCCAGCGCATGCTCACCTGCGGGGATCACGGCGCCGTGCGGGACTGCCGGGTCATCGAAGTACTGGCCGACCACACCCACTGCGCCACGGACCACGGCGCCGCCGCAGAAACCGACAGCGATCCCGCCCAGCGGGTGACATCCATTCAGTCGTAGCGGCCCGGCCGTGGATGGAATGCCGCTACGACAGGCGGCAATATCTTGTTGCCACCCAGTGCCTAGTCTACGGGTATTGAAACCCGCCAATGGGCACGACGACGAGCCCTACCCCTGCATGTCACCCCCCAATGGCGCGGCGGGTACGCTCGTCAGCGCCAGAGCAAGGCCAGAGCAGCCTGAAATAGGTCGGGTACACCGGCAGCGAACATCCCCGCGCCCGACATGTCAGCCAACGCTTCGCACTCACCGACCTTACAACGCCGGCGCAAGCTGGAACTCGGGTAGGTCGGCTGCACTCGGCAGTCGACATCGCTGCGACGGGTGCTAACACCATTCTCTTCGGCTCAACCGAACACACCTGCGGTTCTAAACGGCGCTGCGTCCCGTTTAGCAGAATGGAGAATCCCACACCTTACGTGGTATCTGTTTAGAAAAACGCTGGGCAGCGCGTCGTGGCGCGCTGAAATAGGAGAATCGTCGTAGATACTTCGTTGTTAATCAAGCGCGCTATGCATGAACATCGCTAAACAGTCGCGATCGTCGGAGAAGGTGAAGTAGAGATGTCGGCTGCCAAGTGCAGCCGACCTACCCCATATTCCAGCTCACGCCGGCGCGGTAGGTCGGCGAGCGCGAAGCGCTGGCCGACATGTCGAACGTGGAAATGTCGCTACCAAAGGCAGCCGACGCAGTTTGACCCATTTCTACTCCGGCACATCCGGAATCACACCGGGATACTTCGATTCCACTACGCGATAAATTTCCAAATCCACGAGATGCATGCACCGCGCCAGGCTACGCAACACCGATTCCTGATCGGGACCGGAGAAGAGCTGCCGGGCAAAGCGTGCAGCGTCATCCGCCTCACCACATAACCTTTCCGTCGCCTGAAGAAACTCCGCGAGCTCCGGGCTCTCAACAGCGACCTTCTGCCCACGCACGAATACCTCAGTCATTCCTTTCTCTGTTCCGTCCATCAAGGAATCGCTCCTAGCGCTTTCGCATCCTGCTATGTTCGAGCGTGCGCAGCGGTTGGTCGTGCACCATGGTCGCCTGGCCCATCTATGCACAGGGGCCGCTAAAGCGGCTCACGGCCTGACCGTTTTGTAGATATCCTCTACATCTCATTCATTAAGTCGGCGTATGTGAGGCCTTCCTGTGGCAGGCATTGTCCCTCGTCGAACAAGGCTTCCACTTGACCGGCAAGCTCACTTCCCAACCATTCACGTACCGCCCGACGATGCCGACTCCGTGATCTATCACTTTTCAATGGCCGGCGAATGCCTTGTTTCAACAGCGCTGTATAAAGCGACACGTCCGGCAGAACCGGTGACAATGCTGCCGCTTCGCGATTGGCATTGATGTCGTACGGGATTTTTACGCCAGGGGGATCCAGGTCGCCGAAGTATCGTATCTCGACGGCGCCGACCTCCCGGACGATAAAGTCCAGGTAACTCCCCGAACCGGCTTCACCAGCAGCGGATGCACGAGACCAGGCGTTGCCGGAGCCGTAGGCCACCGCCGCATACCGCCGGCTGCGTGCATTCCATTCTTTTACGGACCAATAGGAATGATGATTCTCCACCACCAGTAACGGACGTCCGGCACTGCCCTGCGGCCCCGCTTCGAATGGAATCGGCTGGGGTACCCGGAAGCAGCCCAGATCCGTGAGGTGTACCCCGCCGTTGAGCAGATAGCCCCGGGCGTCCGCCAGCGTGTCGAGCCGCTTTTCGTCGCCGAATATCTGTAGCGAGCGCTCCCGAAGCGGGATCGGCGGATTCAGGTCCGGCCGTTGCTTGAGAAAAGCGTTAATGGCCCGGGCGGCACCGATTTGCTGCACATTACGCAGACTCGCCGCAAAGGCCATTTCGGGGAGCCACGACTCCTGGTCACGCTGTTTGACGGCCGTCGAGTCCGCCCGCATCCCCCGCAGCCTCACATGGTCCGGGAGGGGCGGTCGGCCCGGGCGCCAGAGATGCGGCGCTTTCGGGCACTCGAGGCTACCCTGATCTTCCAGTCTCTCCAGCAGGAACCTCAGCCGCTGGCGGCCCGATGCGCTCTGGCTCTCATCCGGCCAGAGCCGCCGGTAGCAGGTCTGCACCGCATTGAGCGCGATCTTCGCCCGGCCGTAGGCCTGCAATTCCGCCAACAGCCGGTTCGCATCCTGCCCGTCATCCGCCATGAGCCACCTGTTGTGCCTCCTCAGTTGCCGCACTCCCGCGATGGAACGTCCAATCAGCGACTTCCAGCACGATACGCCCGGTGTTGCGGTCCTTGCCCGCTTTGCGCAGACGCACCACGTGGGGCAGCGTCCGGAGGGAGTTGTAGTCCTGGATCCCGGTGGGGAAGATGAGCTGCACACCGAGTTGCGTAGCCATTTCCACCTGCGGCAGCAACAGCGACGGGCTGTTCACCTTGGCAAAGGGGTTGTCCACCAGCAGGAAGCCGTAGGCCTTGCCACCGCCCATGCTCAAAGCGCGCATCTGGGCACGGATATCCGCCATGACCAGATACAGCAGCATGGCCGAGGTCATGCCCTGACCGCCGGAGCCCACGTGGCGGGTGATGGGCACATAGTGCGGGTTGGCATCCGCCGGTTTGAGGAGCTGGATGCCCAGCTCCCGATCGCCGCGATGCACCTCAGCGTATTTCTGCAGCAACTCCGTGGCCAGTTTGGCCGGGTCCGTGCGCGTCACTCCCGCTTCGATCAGCTCGCGGATATAGCCGTCCACCGCCTGCTGGCGCTCGCTGTACTCGACCCGCTTGAGCTGCTGGCGCACTTTGATGATGGGCTTGCCGCCGAAGTAAGGCACCCCGTCCGGCACGCGGGATCGGCAGGCCCGATCCAGCAGCACGATAGCTTCGTTGGCGAAGTTCATGAGCCGGTTGATGACCACGTCCACGTGCCCCTTCAACCGCTCCAGGATCTCGTTCACGGCCCGCTGACGGGTCCGCGCGGCGTCCAGGAACCGGCTGGCGTTGTGGCAGGCCGACGCGATGTGGGTGCCCGCCTCGGCCATGCTGCGGCAGATGCGCGGTTCGTGCTGCTCGAACTCCGGTGAACTCAGGAATTCGTGAACCGGCCGATAGGCCTTACCGGCGATCTCTCCGGCCTGTTTGAGCTGCCCGGTGGCGCCGGTGTGGTATTCCTTGGCCGCATCCGCCTGAGCACCGATGGCTTCGATGCTCTCGGTACTCAGGTCCATGGATTCCATGGTCACTTCACTGTCCACGTGAGGCAGCACTTTCCGGGCCTGCTGCAGGTCGGAAATTCCCGCGTCGATACGTTCGACAGCCCTGCGCTGCTGCTCGCGATCCTGGGAGATGGCGTCACGGCGTTCCCGGGCTTCTCGGGCCTCGC
Organism: uncultured Ectothiorhodospiraceae bacterium; assembly: GCA_964530405.1. Lineage (GTDB taxonomy): Bacteria > Pseudomonadota > Gammaproteobacteria > Nitrococcales > Nitrococcaceae > Arhodomonas. The sequence continues at coordinate 22,441 of CAZHBN010000008.1, read as the reverse complement.
TTTCGGCGCGGCGGCTGACCGCGCCGAGCTCTTCCAGCGGCAGCTCGGCCACGTCGTTGGGGATGTTGGCCTTTTCCTGTTTGTGGTGCCGCTCGGAACGGAAGCTGACCAATTGGTTGCGGGCGGTGGTAACGGCGGATTCCGCTGCCCCCTTCTCTTCCAGCGCCCGCTCCAGTTCGGTCTGACGCTGTTGTGTCTCGGCATCCAAATTCTTGCCGACGAATGCCGCCACGTCGGCCTCGCGCTGGCCACCCAGATGGTGCTCATACGTCCGGCGCGCCTCGTTGGCTCGCTCGCGAGCCACCTTGAGCTGGTTCTGCAGGCCTTCCAGATCCAGCTTGTCCTCGCTTTCGTGGAGGGTCTGCAGCAGGGTGTCGTAGGAGCTCTGAAGCTCTTCCAGGCTGGCATCCGGGGCGGACTGGCCGGATTCGTCGGCCAGGTGGTAGTCCACAGCGCCAAACCGCTGCCGCAGATTGAACCGTGCCGTCTCGGCATCGCGGCGCTGATCGTTCAGTGACTCCCGCAGGGAGGCATTGCGCTCCACGCCCTGCCGCGCCTCGGCCAGTTGTTCGCCGACGCGGGTAAGGCGATCCCGGGCTTCGGCCAGCAGGCGCCGGTTTTCGGCGTGGGCATCGGCGTGGTCGCGCAGGAAGGTCCGCAGTTCGTGAATGACTTTCTGCAGTTCCTGGGCGTCGCCCCGCAAGCCTTCCAGGCGGGACTTGAGGGTGGCCTCCTGCCGCTCCAGGTCCTCGGAGGCGGTGTTAATGGCGTCCAGCTCTTCGTCGGCTCTGGCGATGCCCTCGTCCAGCTCCGCCAGCTTGTGGCGCAGGCTTTCCAGCCGGTCACCACCGAATCGGCGGCGGTAATCGCGAATGGTTTCGCGCAGGCCATTGATGACCTCGCTTTCCTGTTTGACCCGCGCCTGCTGTTGCTGCAGGTCGGTCAACTGCTCGTCCGCTTCCGACAGAAGCTCGGCAGCGGCATTGCGGTCGTAGACGGCGTCGTGGGCCGCCGGGATGACGTGACGACCCTCGTCGGCGTCGGCTGCATCGGTACTCGGCTTGGAGACGACCACCGGTTTGGACAACTTGAGATCGGCGAAATCGGTCTCACGCAGTCGGGCCAGATCCTCGTCGCGATAGACCACCACGCCGAGATAGCGGGCTGGATCGCTGTTGACCAGCCGGCGGGTTTCCTCGGCACCCGACGTTACGCCATCGGCGAGATAGCCGGGATAGTCCCGTGCCTGTTCGAGGCCGCGCTCGTGGAGAAAGGCCAGTGCCTTGTCGGTATCGGCATCGCCGGGTGCCAGGCCGGTCTCGCGAATGCGCTCCACATCCCGCTGGAGGGCGTTGATGTCGTTATCCAGCCGGCGCCGCTGGCTGTCCCGCTTTTCCGCCAGTTCGGAGAGGCGTTCGTAGACCCAGTCCAGGGCCGGATCGATGTCATCGGTGCCGAGAAGGCGTTTGAGTTCGTCGTCGCCGGCAATGCGGTCGCGCTCCGTCTCGCCCTCGGTCAGCTGGTCGCGGACCTGCTTGGCGTCCGCACGGTGCTGGCTCAGGCGGGCTTGGACGCTTTCACGCTGTTGCTGTTGTTCGCGGCGGCGTTGCTGCAGTTGGGCTTGTTCCTGCTGGGCGCGCTCGCGTTGTTCCTCGTTGTCGGCCAGGCGCTCTTCGTTGCGCTCCAGCGCCGTTTTGGGCGCTTCGTCTTCCGCCAGGATGCCGCTCTCGCGCAGGCGGTTCAGAGCGCGTTCGTACTGATCCAGCCGCTCCTGATAGAGGGTCTGCTCCTTCAGAGCCTCAGCTTGTTCGCCTTCCAGACGTTTCTGGTCGGTCTTGAGCTGGGCGTCCTGTTCGTCCAGGCGTTCAACCTGTTCGGTCAGATCGTCGATGCGGGCTTGTTCGGCATCCACATCCACCTGCAACCGCGCCCGCAGGGCGCTGCCCGCGGCGCGCACCCGCTCTCGAACCGGAGCCAGCTCGGCGCTCTTGCTCTCCAGCAGTTCCCGCTTGGAGCGGACCTCCGCTTCCTTGGCGCGCAGCGCGGTGAGGTAATCGGCGGCCTTGATGCAACTCAGCTCACCGCGCAGGGCCTCGACCTTCCTGGCGATCTCAGCGACGAGGTCTTCGTTTTCGCTGACCAGTCGGCTCAGCCGAAGATCTTCCAATGTCTCGTAGTGCACCTGAGCCTGTTTGGTGGCCTGCTGGGCGTCCAGGAGCTGCTGGTTGATGGTCTCCAGATCCACCTCCGCGCGCACCTTCTTCGACGCCTCGGTCTCGATGCGCGCTTCGATGGCCGCGGCCATGCCCAGCACGTGGGCTTCCGCCTGTCGCAATTTGCCCTCGGCGGTGACGTACTCGCCGGCGGATTCGCCAAAGGTCTCCAGGCGCGAGACGAAATCGTGCAGCAATTCCGACCGGCGCTTCTGCTCGGGGTACTGGCGGGATTTCTCGATGGTCTGGCCCAGGGCATCGCACACGGCGGCACCGCTGTCACTGTCCAGCACCATGTCGAAGAAGGCGTGCATGAACCGGTCTTCGGACTCGAACTTGCTGAAGACGTCCAGACCCGCTTCCGTTTTGCACAAATCCACCTGCTTTTCCACCAGCCACGGGTCCACCCCGTTGCTGTCCAGCAGCTTCTGCCAATCGCTCTGGGTGTCGGTGTGCTGGAACGAGGCATTTTCGGCAGGCGCGCGCTTGAGCCAGTTCTTGAGCTGTTCGCGGGTGTCCACGGTGAACTCGTTGCCCAGGCCAGCGAACGGCAGCTCGTCGAAACCGAACCCGGGCTGGGCGTCGAACAGGCAAAAGTCCCGGTCAAGCTCCTGGTTCTCACGAACCACCACGCACTGGGCGATTACCAGCCGGCGGTCGCTTTCCACCAGGTCGGCATTGCTGGCATCCAGCTCGATGGCAATGACACCGGGTACGCGATCGAAGTAGTCCCGAAAGTGGTGATGGGGTTTCTGCAGGTGCTGGATGAACTTGCGCTGCTCCGGCACGAAGCACGAGGCGATCAGCGACAGCAGCGTGGTTTTACCACCGCCGTTTTCCAGATTGATGATGGTGTGGTCCGGTTCGCTGTTCTCAGCATTAGTGAACGGAATCACCATTCCGTCGTACCAGGCCTCCTGGTAACCGACGCGGCTCAACAGCACACGGCGAATTCGATACATCAGGCCGCCTCTTGCTCGGTCGCAATCTCGTGGAGGGTCCGCAACAACGTGCCCGTGCTGCGCGCCAGCAGGATGCGGTAGCGATCGGTGGGCACGTAGAAGCCCTCCTCACCGCCACGACGTTCCTGTTGCAGCAACAACTTCTGGTTCTCCAGGTGGTTCAACACGATCTGAACCAACCCCTGCAGCGACGACGGACTGGCGCGATCGGACTGTGGCATGGTGGCGGGCAGCTCCAGCAGATAGCGCCACGTGGGCCGCAGATCCATGGGCAGACTTTCCGGATCCTCGTCGGCGAGCTTTTTCAGGCGATGGCACAGCTCCGTCACCCGCTCGCGCACTTCCGTCGCGGAAGCGCTCGGCGGGGTGATGTCCGCGTCGTCGATGGCATCGGCGGTGGGATAGAACGCCGACGCCACGGCCACCTGGATGACCACGAACACGGCCCGATTGGTGTTCTGGGTGTCCCGTCCCAGCGAGGCGCGGAATTCCGCCATGCGCTGAGCGAACAGGCTATCCGGATCGCTGGGCGCCACGACAGCGCCGGTGGCAGTCACGTCCAGCACTTCCAGCTTCAGCCCCCTGGCCACGGCATGGACCACCTCGCGGAAATCCAGATCCTCGCGGAAACGGTTCACCAGGGACTGGTATTCGCTGTCCCTCTGGGGTGAGGCACCCCAGCTCAGGCCTTTCTCCACCAGACGGGACGCGTTACGGATGTCCTCATTGGTCGCCATGATCGTCCTCCCGGCGCCGGATCACCAGCTCCACCCCGGACAGCAGATCACTGCTGAACCGGCCCGCCACCTGCGCGTGGGTATCCGCGGCATCGGACTGCGGGCTGAATGCGGAGATGATGTGATAGGCAATGCAGCGGCGCTCCTGCTCGGACAGGCCCTGTTCCGTGGCGTTGCGCAACAGGGCACTGAAATTGAGCTCGCCGGCTTCGGCTATCCGCTCGTTAATGAATCGTGTCATGCGTTCCTGCATTTCATTGGGGAAAGCCTCGGCGTCGATCGCAAGGGCTTCCAGATCCGTATCCTGCGGCCGATGATCCGCGCCTTCGCCCTGCTCACTGAGATCGGCGATGCCTTCCAGCAGGATCACCGGGTCGAAGATGCTCGGGGTGATCGGCCGGTTCATGGCGGTATGCATGGCTTCGGCTGCCTGGCTGATGGGCCCCAGCTTTTCCTCCAGCATGGGCAGCAGCACTTCCGGCTCCAGGTTGGACAGGCGGCTGCTGTCACGCAGGCGAAACGCCCGGTTCTGGGCGTCCAGAAAGCGATCGGGCGCGTCCATGAGGTCCGACTGGAGATTGGCGTGGCGACGGCGACACTCCTGCAGCAGATCGCGCAGATCGGCCAGCAGTTCGCGCTGGTCCTCATCCAGCGAGGAGGTATCGCGGTTATTCACCGCGGAGAGCAGTTGCCCCTCTTCCCGCTCCCGTTCGCAGACGTGGTCCAGGGAGTGCTGGAGCTGACTGCTGATTTCGTCGTAGCCCACCGCGTCCGGATAGCTTTCGTACCGGCGCAGGGTTCGCTCCAGACGGGTCTGGTATTCAATGGTGCGGGTGCGTGCACGCTCGGCCAGGAAGATGGCATCCTCGAATGAGCCTTTCTCCACCATCTTGCCGATGAGCAATTCCTCGGCCTGCTGCATGAGCGCCGGGTCCACGTCCAGCATGGACAGGTAGGCGGTAATGCCTTCCGGTGTCAGCGAATAGCGCAGTTGCCCGTCGGCCGCCTGTTCGTAGTGCACCAGCCGGAAGCGCCGTTCACGCCACTGCCCTTCGCTCAGCTCGAAATACGGCACCACGAACTCCCGGTGCCGCTCGCGGCCGTTGGTGAGCGTGTCCAGCACGTATTCGCTGATGCGCTCGGCCTTCTCCTCGGGCAGTTCCGCACTCATGCGCCAGGCCTGCCCGCACAGGTGGTCGATGACATCGTCATGTCTGGCACCCAGGCCCACCACCATCTGCACGGAAATGAAGTCGAAAGCCGCCAGCGCCAGAACCTTCGGGTCCACGGACTCGAACAGCGCCTCATCGCCACCCAGGCGGTACCGGTTCTGCTCGATCCAGAAGATGGGCTGGAGCAGCACCAGGCTGCGCGCCTGGTTGGTCAGTGCTCGATCGCGTTCGGCTTGGCGGCGACGTTTAGCCCCGCGTTGCTCCGTAGACCGCGCGGGAGCTGGCACGTCAGTGAATAGATCGCCGGAGGACGGCGAGGTGTGTGACGTTCGTCTCTCGGTCATTGCTCAGCGTCGTGCCCAAACGGTAGCGGCCGCCGGCACACCCGACGGCCCGATAGGAAACGCGCCAGTTTACACCTCAACGGCGGTTCCCCGTTGACCGCCCCGCGCTCTTCGCAAGGTGTCCGGGCCCGCCGTTGTGGCTGAGCAAGGCCTGGGCATTGAACGGGAGCTCGACGCAATGGAGTGTTGACGACGACGCTTGGAGTAGATCGGCGCGACGTCCGTGTGTCGAGTTCAGCGCGCTACGGGTACCGGGGGGCAGCGAGGCCGCCCCGACGCCAGGCGAAGCGCTGGTGGCGGGGCGCTCGCGATCAGAACTGCACGGAAATCTCTGCCGTCAGGCGATCACCGTCGTCGAACTGGCCAAAGAAGCCATCTTCATCGCCACCCAGCCAGTCTCCCCCGACGGTCAGCTCGTAACGCCCATGGAATCGGTAACGCAGCTCGGCGGTCAACCAATGGTCGCTCTGGTCCAGGCCCACCATGGTGAACACGCGCAGCTTGAGACGGCGCTGGAGCCAGTATCGCTCGATCACCCCGCTGGCGTAATTTCCGCTCGGCATCGCCAGGTTCGCTGGCTCACCGTCGTCCTCGAAATGGAAGACTTGACTGCCAATCAGCCAGTTATTCGGGGTCCAATCCATGCCCAGGGCCGCGTGCACCGCATCCTGCTCGCGCTGTACGGGCACGCCGTTGGCGTCGATAAAGCTGCGGTAGCCGTTCGGCGTGTAGAGCAACTCGAAGCGCCACACCGTCGACCCGTAGGGCGCGTCACCGGAGATGCCGAAGAGATTCTGACGCACCGCCCGCGGTGTGACGCGGAGCGTGTTCGCACCGGCAAGCTCGGTGAAGTACACCGGCTGGTTGGACCAGCCACGGTAAGCCAGGGCGGAGAGCTCCCAGGGGCCGGCCCGCCCTGTCCATTTCACGCCCACTTCCCAGTTGTCCGGGGTTTCGTCAGGCTCCGCCACCGGCGCCAGATCGAGCCCGACACCGGCGGGAAGACGCCCCTGCGTCGGATCGAAGCGGGCGTCACGCTCGGGCACACGTCCCGTTTCGAGGTCGGGAACCAGGACGAACTGTATCTCCTGATCGCCCCGGTAGTACGAGGCGGTACCCAGCCAGAGGGGCATTCGTGTGCGCACCTCGTCGTCGAGTACGAACTCCCGAGTGTCCCGCGGGTTCACCACGTCGAGCAAAGGGAAAGCGTCCATCTTGCCCCACACGACGTTCTGCTTGCCCAGCGACACGGACCAGTCGAGGGAATCGCGGCTGAGCTCCAGCCGGCGGATGGACGCGTTTTCGTAGGTCTCCGGCTCGAGCCGGTCTTCGTGCCGATACCAGCCCGTCGCCGCGAGATTCCACCCCAGCCCTGCCGAGGTTTCCCACCCCAGCTCGACGAGTTTGTCGCTGAGTACGGCTTCGCCTTCCCCCGGCCCTGTCAGCCCCACACCTCCCCGATAGAGTATTTCTCCGTGAATCCCGTTCGCACGGCACGGCTGCGAAGTGCCCGTCGTAATGCCCGCGACGAGCACCAGCATCAGGCAGGCGTATACCCGCGGCGGCCGGCTATCCGGCTCAACGCCGCAGGAACCGCTTCGATACATAGAAGTCTTCCACTGACTGATCGATCTTGTCCTCGACGATCTCGAGGCGTGTTTCCCGACCGCTGCGCCGGTCCTTCATGGCCTGCCGGGTCGGCCGCCAGTAGCCGGCGATCCGGCGAAGGCCGCTGGCCGTCTCGACTTTCACGATGTCGCCGTCGTCGCCGAATAGCTCTACCCGCACGGGATAGAGCGACTCCGTCTCGATCCAGTACACCTTCTTCGAGTAGCCACTCGCCTCACGCTCCTCCGCGGTGCTCGGTTTGGCTTCGACAACGTGGCATTCGCCGTCGGTGCCCTTGCAGGCGGTCGAGCGAAGCAGTCGGAAGTCGTATTCGGATATCTGGTAGTCCTCGAAATCCTCGTAGGAATACTCCGTGCCCATGTACTGATTGCTCTTCTCCTGCCCGGCGATGCGCCGTATCCGTCGCGAGGAAGGCAGATAGAGCCAGATGTCGTTCTGCCCGCGGTTGTCGTCCACGATCAGCAGCCCCGTGCCCTCGAAGACCGGCGGGCTCTGGAATTTCTGAAGAGTCCTCTCTTCGTCCTCGCCGTTTTTCGAGTAGGTGACGAACTCGCGAACCTGCTCCACCTCGCCGCCGGCCGAGACAATCTCCATACGGTATCGAATGACCTCGGTGTCGCTCTTGAGCTGCTCGTCGGAGCGACGAACCAGCGTTTCACCATCTTCCGCCGCCACCGCCGGCGTCGCCGCAATAAGACACAGTGCCGCGACAGCGGCACCGCAAACCCGCAGACGATTCATCCAAACCTCCTTTGCCTGAGCAGTTGAACCAGTGGTGTTGTGAGGATGGTGCGCACCGACGGTGCGGCCGCCAGGGGCAACGCCACGAGTGCCGGCAGCCAGGCGACGGCGAGGCTCTGCCAGCTCACGTCGGTGAGCACCAGAAACCAGGCGTCGCTCAGGCGTGCATTCAGAAAACGTGCAATCGTATAGCCAATGGGCATCGATAGAACGATTCCCATGAATCCCAGCAACGCCACCTCGCCGACGAGCATTCGCCGTACGGTGCCATCCGCGAATCCCAGGACCCGCAGTACCCCGTACTCCTGACGCCGCTCCATGACGGTGAAGGACGTACTAGCGATGAGTATGATCACCGCGACGACCACGCTGAAGGCGGTGGTGACGTAGATGATCGAGAGTATCTGGGAGGTCAGGTCGAGCACCTTGCGGGTGAGCTCATCCTTCGGGGTGACACTCGCCACGCGGTCCATGCGCCGCAGCTCGGTCGCCACCGGCCCCGGAGCACCCGAGGTGCGCAGCAGAATACCCGTGACCTGGTCTTCCATGTCGAGCCAGCGCTGCACGGTCTCAAGCGGGGCGTACACGGCGCCGGGTGTGGTCCCCGAGAAGACGCCGGCCACCTGGGCGGAGAACGTGTCATCGTCGCGCTCCACGGTCAGCCGATCCCCCGGTTCGACGCCAAGGCGTTGTGCCAGGTTGTATTCGAGCACGATCGCTTCTTCGTCACCGGGCTGCAGGTCGCGTCCACTGGTGATGTTGGTTCGCCGCATGGACGTACCGGCGGGCACGCCGGTGAGCAGTGCCGGCTCACGGCTGCCGTCATCGCTCAACCGGACGTTTCCGCGCAAATAGCCTTCAACGTCGGAGACGCCGTCGACGCTGCGGTAAGGGCCCAGCTCGTCGGACCACATCGGCACCATGAAACCGACGGACACATCCCATCGATCACGGTCGAACCCGCGGTCGATGGTGTACAGGTAGGAATCGCCGGCGATCAGGTACGACAGCGACACCCCCAGGGCGAGCCCCACGGAGATGACTGTCAGCCCCGTGACGACGCGTCCGCGCATGAGGCTGCGCAGCGGATAGAAAACGGTAATGTGGTTGCGCAACCCGCTGACCAGACGCATCACCCGGCCACCGCCGCCGCGGGAACGCGACGCCTCCACGCCGCGAACCGCCTCCTGTGGTGTCAGCCTCAGCACCCTCGCCAATGGCCACGCCGCCATCAGAAACGTGCACAGCAGCACGCCTGCCAACCCCTGCCCCAGGTAGGCAGGTCGTACCGCCAGTAGCGGATCCGGCATCCCGAGCGCATCTGCATAAATGAGCCCGAAATCGTAGAGAGTCGCGTAGGCGACCGGTATGGCGATCACGGCCGCGCACACGGCGACCAGGAGCATCGGATAGCACTGGGCGAGAACCAGCCGGCGGTTGGGATATCCAAGCGCCATGTAGACGCCCAGTGTCTCCTTCTGTGCCGCAATCCAGCGCACGATGAGGAACAGCCCGACGATCACCGTCGCCACCAGGAACACCAGGATGATGGCCGGCACGAAGATGGCGAACGCGTCCAGATCCACCTTCAGGAACAGGCTGCCGAATTGCTGGGAACGTGGTGTCACAGCATCGATCTGCAACCGCTCCGACAACCGCTCGCGTACACGCTGGCGTACGTCCGCGGGATCGGCGCCCTGTGCATAGGTCACCCGCACGCTGTTGACCAGCGAGAAGTTAAGCCGGTCCGCGATCAGCCTGTGCGGCGCGAAGACGACACCCACCGCCCCCTTGAGGGGGACGAAATAGTTCGGGCTGGAAGGAGCGAGCAAGTAGTCCGGGCTTAGCGCAATGCCGGCGACGTCGAGATCGTAGCGCGCATTGCCCACCTTGAGTGTCAGCGCATCGCCGGGTTCCACACCATAGTGGTCGGCGAAGGTTCGCTCGATGAGAACGGCGTTGGGCGTTTCGCGCTCGAGCCCCGTTCCCTGCAGCACCTGCAGCTCGTCGATGGGTGCCGGGTCGGCGAGATCGCGTGTGATGACCGTCGACGCGTGCCGGCTGCCATCCGCGAGGACGAGCTGGCCCGGCGACATTAGTCGCGTCGTCCACGTGGCAACACCTTCGACGTCATCCAGATCGGGAACATTGGCCCGATCCGACGGCACGAAGGTCACCTCGAGGTCCGCCGCGCTCAGCTGCCGGTAGTAGGTGTCGCGTGTCGAATAGAGGCTGTCGATCGACGAATAGATGCCGATGAACAGCCCCGCCGCTATCCCGAGAATGGCGGCGATACCGAGAAGCCGGTAACGCATCCCCCACGCCTGGCGATGCGCCCAGACCAGTGTCATCGTAGCGCGCATGACTACTCCCTGTCCTGGCGGAACTCAGCGCTCGACGAGGTGCCCGTCGGTGACCTCATAGGCGCGATCCGTGTACTTCGTGGCTGCGTGGTCATGCGTGACCATGACCATGGATGCGTGGGATTCCCGAACCCGCTCGGTAAGCAGCTGCATCACGCTGTCGGCGGTATGCGGATCGAGGTTGCCGGTGGGCTCGTCAGCCAGGATCAACGGGCTCGCTTTCACCAATGTGCGGGCAATGGCGACGCGCTGCTGCTCGCCCCCGGAGAGCTGACCCGGAAACTTGTCTGCTTTCTCCGCGAGCCAGACCGACTCCAGCACGTCGCGGCATTTGGCCTCGTCCTCGCGGGTCGTGCGGCGAAGGGCCTGCAACGCGGTGAGCACGTTCTCGAATGCCGTGAGACCGGAGATCAGGTTGTAGAACTGAAAAATGAACCCGACGCTTTCGGCGCGGTAGCGTGTCAGCTCCCGCGGCGACAGCGCGGTCACCTCCCGTCCGTTGACACGGACGGTGCCACCGTCGGCGTAATCGATGCCACCGAGAATGTTCAACAGCGTCGATTTCCCGGTACCCGAGACGCCCAACACGGCAATCGTTTCACCGGGGGCAACCGCCAAGTCGAGACCGGACAGCACGGGCTGCGGCCCCTCCGGCCCCTGGTAGGATTTCTCCAAAGCTTCGACCTCGATCGCCAGCCGCTTCGGGCCGGCTTCCTGCCGCGCTGCACGTTCTGCCTCCATGGCGAGCATCCTCTGCATTGTTCGGCAATTGTGCCGAGGTTCATGTCACGCCGCTGCCACATGCCGCAGATTCCGGCATGGCCGGACGATGCGCATACGCTAATCCCTACAGCGACTGAAGCTTCAACCCCTCGACGGACGTCTGCGTGGATTGCGGGGCATGCCAGTGGGATGGATCGTCTGCAAGCTCTGCCAGTCGGGCGACGTATCGGTCCAGTAGACGTGCCACCACGCCCGGCCCGAAGGCCTCGTCGACGGCATCCCAGTGGACGTGCAAGCGACCGTCACGCTCGACGCTGACATTGTCCAGACAGACCTGGGGCGTGCGCGAGACGCCCTGTCCCCAGCGCACGCCGGATGGCAGCGCGACGTCACCATGATCGAGCAATCGGCTGAACACGACGGGAAACGCCAGGGCGCGCCCGGATGCATCGCGAACCTTTCGCCGCAACGCGCGGAGGCCACTGACGGGATAATGCGCCCGGTCACGCTCGAGCTGGTCCCGGAAGGCCCGGACGCGTTCGACAAACGTGCCCTGCCCGTCGGTGGAACTGATCCAGGACAGCCACGTGAAATCACCGACGCAATGATCGAGGCCCGGCGGGTGCGAAGGGCGCCGAAAATCCACGACCACCACGGTGAACGGCTCATCCCACGCCAGCTCGCCGAGCACCTCCATGTAGGCGGCAAAGAGCACGTCCTGCAACGACAGCGAATGCGCACCGGCCTGGCGGCGCAGTCGGGGAAGGTCGGCCAGCTCACGCTCGTGGCGCTGTCTCCCCCCCTTGCCGCCGGCGGGTTCACGCAGGTCGGGACCAGGCGGCAGCGAAGCGAAGCGCACGTCCCAGTACGCATCGCCACGCCCGAGGCGGTCAGCGTCCGCCGCGTACACCTTTTCCACGAAGGCACGGTAATCCACGGGCGATGTCACGCCGGTGGCGCCATGGTAGCGAGCGAACAGCTCGCGGTAGAGCAGGTAGATGCTCGGCGCATCGGCGATCAGCATGTCCACTGCGATGTGCACCACCCATCCGCCGCAGGTGCGCGAGACGCGCAGCTCGAACATGGGCCATTCGTCCGGGGCAAAGGCGCGATGGGACATCGCGCGCCGCCGCTTCGCGAGGGCCGTGCCCGCGTCGTCGTGTTCGCGCAGATCGTCCACCGGGATACGGTAGTGCGGTACCGACGACCGCAGCATTTGCCGGCCGTCGCTGCCGATCACGGCGCGAAGCATGCCCTGGTCCTCGAGCAGGTGATTCCAGGCCGTCTCCAGCCTCGCCACGTCCAGCTCGTCGAGTTCGAATTCCTGGTAGACGACGCACCCCGTACCGTCGCCGCCGGTGACGCGGCCAAACAAGTAGGCAGACTGCAAGTCCGTCAGCACGAATGGCTCGGGTGGCGCCTCCGGCGGGGTCGCCGCCTCATGATCTCGTAGCGGTGTACCGGGAGCGCAAGGCACGCGCATGGCGTCGTCGATTGCCCTTCGAAGCTGGGGAAGCTCCGCCGACGCGTCCTCGGCCACGAGCGCAAGCGCCGCATGGTAGGCACGGAACAGGGCTTGCGCCTCCGACAGATCGACGACCCCCACCGCCACGTCCCAGCTGACATGCAAGGCGCCGTATTTCACCGCGGCCTGGTGGTCCAGGTGCACCTGCGGCGTCTGTGTCACTGCGTAGACCCAGTCCGTACACCAGTTCTCGTCGAAGTCGGTGGACGCGAAATTGTCCACCATGCTGGTGAAGACCACGGGCAGCACGGTATCCGCCGCAACGGCACGGCGGCGGCGCAGCTCTCGCAGCACGCCAACACCACCGATCGAGCCGTGATCCAGATCGTTCCAGAGCTGCTCCTGCACCGCGCGGCAACGCTCGGCCAGGGTCTCGTTACGCTCCGGTTCCGCGATGAAGAGCCCGCTACTGGCAAGCGGCCCCACCAGCTGCTCGATATCGGGATTGCCAGAGAGCCGGTTGAACAGCGTCATGACCAGCGTAAAAGCCCGTTCGGGCTGTGCCCGGCCGAGCACCGCATTGAAGACCGTCAGCATCAGCACCGTCGGCGACACCCCGAGCGCTCGCGCGCGATCCGAGAACGCGGACCATTGCGCGGGTACGAGCACGGCCTTGAGACGGTGCCGATGCCCGTGGGCCGTGCCCTGCGCCGCGGCAGGCAACGCCGGCGCCGGCGGCAAGTCACCGCACTTGCTCAGCCAGTAGTCGCGGTCACGACGCATACGTTCGGAATCGTAGGACTGTTGGCCTTGGCGAAGGTGATCCGCGAAGGTGAGTCTGGTGTCGGGCAGGCGACTTTCCGGGTTTCGGTAAAGGCTCTGCCACTGCCCCAGAAGGCGACTCACGCTGGCGCCGTCGACGATGAGCTCGTCGATACTCACGTGAACCCGGTAACAGCCGCCTTCGTAGGCGGTCACACGGATCGTGAACATCGGCCAGTCCCCCGGCCGGTACACCCGGTGCGACAGCTCCCGCCGTACCCGGCGGAAGTGCTCCGACAGCGATACCGCATCCGCCTCGGTGAGATCGTATGCAGCGATCGAGTACGGCTCGTAGTCGCGTATCCGCTGCCGGCCGTCGTCCAGCATCTCCGCCCGCAGCATGCCGTGGTGGGCGAATAAGCGGTTCCATGCCTCGTTCAGGCGCCGGACATCGAGATCACGAACCTCGAGCTCCAGGTAGAGGTGGCAGCCGACACGCTCGTCGGGCGCGCCCAACTCGCGGCCGAGCAGATAGGCCTCCTGCAGCTCAGTGAGCGGAAACGGCTGGCGCCCTTCCGTCGGCGCCGGAGCCTGCGGCCCCGCAACTGCAGCCGGCCTTGCGTTCGCATTATCGCGACCTCGCCCGCTGTCCGCGCTTGTCTCGGCGACCGCAACCAGCTCTTCCCAGGTAACGTCGCCAGCAAGCTGCTGCATGGATATCGCAACACCGAGCTCCTGCTCCAGCTCGTAGCGCAACTGGACCAGACGTATGGAATCGATGTGCAGCGCCCCCGGTCCGGCCGTCGCGGCGACATCGTCGACAGGCATGTCAAGTCGCCTGGCGAAGCAGCGCACCACGCGCGTTCTCGCATCGGCGGCATCGTTGGTGGCGGGAGATTGCGCGGCGCACGTGCCCGATGTCGCCGACTCGTCGTCGCCGGCCAATGGCCTGGCATCGCCATGCAACGAACGCCAGAAGTATCGGCGGGCGAACGGATAGGTCGGCAGCACCAGCATCCGGGGCTTCTCACCCGGCCCGTAGACGGCCGTCCAGGACACGCGCCCGCCGGCCGCCCAATGTGCCGCCAGCCGATCCGGCGAGTCATCGTCGGTCGAGGCGGGCTGCGGCAGCACCCAACCCGGCGAGTCCGCGCCGAGGCGGCCCGTATACACGCCGGGACGATGGTCGTCGCCCTCCACGAAAGCGTCCAGCGCGTGGCGCAATTCGTCAGTGCTATCCGTGACGACGGCGAGCCGGACCGATAGCGACGTTCGCCCGCACTGCGTCGTGTATGCCAGGCGTCGGACAAGGGTCGCATGATCGCCCTCACCGCACACGCCGGTGAGATAATCCCGCATGCGCGAGGCACTGGCGCGGAGTCGCTCCTGGCTGGCGGCGGAAAGGAGGATCACCGGCGGCACGTGAGCATCCCCCGCACCCGCGCCATCTGCGCCGACGGGCGGCTGTTCGAGCACGAGGTGGGCATTCGTGCCGCTGAACCCGAACGCGCTGACGGAACCGAACCTCGGCTGAGCGTCCGTGGGCCACGGCTCCAGCGACTGCGGCAGCTTCATCGGCAGCGCGTCCCAGTCGATGTTGGGATTCGGCGTATGGAGATGGAGGTTCGGTGGAACGGCTCCGCGCTCGAGCACCATGGCCGTTTTCAGGACGCCCGCCACCCCGGCTGCCGCCTCTAAATGGCCCAGATTGGTCTTGCAGGCACCGAGGTAACACTGCGGCTGCGACGACGTACGGTCGGCCGCCAGGATATCCCCGAGCGCATTGACCTCGATGGGATCCCCGAGCGGGGTGCCCGTGCCATGGCACTCCACGTAACCGAGCTCCCGCGGTGTCACCGAGGCGCGTTTCAGCACGTGCCGGATCAACTGCTTCTGGGATGTGCCGTTGGGCGCCGTCAGGCCGTTGCTCTGCCCGTCGTGGTTGACGCCCGACCCACGGATGACCGCCAGGATGTCGTCCTTCTCCGCGACGGCATCGGAGAGCCGCTTGAGTACCACCACGCCGGCACCTTCACCGCGTACGTAGCCATCGGCTTCCGCATCGAAGGCGCGGCAACGTCCCGTTGGCGACAGCGCCGCCGTCTTGCAGAAGTAGACGAAGCGGTGGGGGTCGGCCAGCACGTTCGCGCCACCCGCTATCGCCGTGTCGCACTCGCCGCTGCGCAGGCTCTGGCACGCCAGATGAATCGCCACGAGGGACGACGAGCAGGCGGTATCCACAGTCATCGCAGGCCCCTGCAGGCCGAGAAGATACGCTATACGCCCGCTGGCAATACTGAACGCGGCACCGGTGAACGCGTGGCGACCGATGCACTCCGGCTCGCCGGAGTCGATGTGCGCCCGCGAATAGTCATGGGTGGCGAGCCCCACGAACACGCCCGTCAGCCGGTCTGAATCCTCCGCCGGCCGGGGTGGTATGCCGGCCCGCTCAAGGGCTTCCCAGGAGAGCTCCAGCAACAGCCGCTGCTGGGGGTCCATGTCGGTGGCCTCGTCGTCGGTAATGCCGAAGAGCTCGTTGTCGAAGTGCGCCACCGACTCGAGGAACCCGCCGTGGCGGGCGTACATCCTGCCCGGTGCCGCGGGGTCCGGATCGTAGTAGGCCGAAACGTCCCAGCGCGTATGCGGGATCTCTCCCACGCCATCGCCGCCGGATCTGAGCAGTTCCCAGTACGCTTCGGGGCTATCGACTCCCCCGGGGAACCGACACGCCGTGCCGACGATGGCGATCGGCTCATCGATACGCTTCTTCACTGCGTCGTAGCGGCGACGCAGATCCCGGATCGCGGCCAATGCCCGATGCGTGGGAGTCAGTTCCTCACTCATGGCCCTGTGCCACCTCCGCCAATTCGCGTTCCAGTGCCGCATTCGCTTCCTGCTCGGACAACGAACGAATGGACTCCCCAACGGCGTCACCGTCACCGTGCTCGGCCTCGTCGTGTGTGCCGGTGCCCCCATCCGTCGTGGTCATCAGCTCCACGATATGAGCCGCCAGAACCGGAACGCTTGGATAGTCGAAAGCCACCGTGGCGGGCAGGCCCAGGTCCAGCGCCTGGTTGAGCTCATTGCGTAACCGTACTGCGGTGAGCGAATCGAAACCGATATCACTGAAGCTGGCGGTGCGGTCGAAAGCATTGCTTTCGTCGTAGCCGAGGAGGGAGTTCACCTTGCCGACCAG
Organism: uncultured Ectothiorhodospiraceae bacterium; assembly: GCA_964530405.1. GTDB lineage: Bacteria > Pseudomonadota > Gammaproteobacteria > Nitrococcales > Nitrococcaceae > Arhodomonas. Next base: position 6,134 of record CAZHBN010000008.1, on the reverse strand, counting down.
TAACCGCTCCACGTCCTCGAAAGAATGTGCGGATCGCGAGGCGCTCCCCGCGTCGTCGGTGACGGTCGGTTCCGACCGGAGATGCCGCTGCCCATCACGGCGGAATGGCCGCAGCGGCGACGGCAGGGTGTACCCGGCAAGGCTTTCCATCAGCGCCGGCCAGTCGTAGGGAAGAACCGCGATGTCGGCCGCTGTGCCCCCGTAGGCGGCATCGAACAGATCCGCGGCATGCTCCTGAGGGACCGCCCCGAAATCCACGCCGGTCCACGAGCGCCGTCGACCACCCGGCGAGGCGGCGACCATGCGGGAGCCATCCCACGGCCCCCAGTTCACGGAGCGAGCCGGTAGCGACTGGCGCCGTCGGTAGCGGGCGAGTGCATCCAGGAAAGCATTGGCCAGCACGTAGTTGGTCTGCCCGGGAGCACCGAGCAGCACCGAAGCGGTTGAGGTCGTCACGAAGAAATCCAGCGAGCGATCCGCCGTCAGTTGGTGTAGATGCCAGGCACCAGCGGCTTTCGGCGCGAGCACCCGCCAGAGCCGGTGCGAGTCCTGGTTGATGAACAACCCGTCGTCGAGGCCGCCGGCCGTGTGCACCACGCCCCGCAATGGCGGCATACGCTCCTGCACTTCCTCCATGAGACCGGCAAGCGAAGCACGATCGCTCACGTCGACCCGGCGATAGCGCAGGTCGACGCCCTGTGCGCGCCGGCAGGCCAGCCACTGTTCGCCGTCGGCATCCGGCTCGCTTCTTCCCACCAGCACGAGCGTGCTGGCACCACGCCGAAGCAACCAATCCGCATGCAATCGGCCGAGCGACCCCAGACCACCCGTTATGAGGTACGTCGCGTCGTCGCGAACAGGCGCCTCGACCGCTTCGTCGGCATGCCGGGATGGGCGCAGCCGGCATGCGTAGCAGCCGTCACGCACCGCCAGTTGATCCTCCTCCAGAGCACCGTCGAGCAGGGCATGAACGAGCTGCGACGGGCATGCGCTCGTCGGCACCGGCAGGTCGAGCATGCCCCCCCAGAACTCCGGATGCTCCCAGGCCAGACACCGGCCGAGTGCCCACCAGGCACCATGGAGCAGCGACGAGGCAGGCTCGTCGCCACTGACCGGCTGCGCCTCGTGGGTAACCAGCCAGAGACGGGCGCTGCAGCGCGGATCCTCCGCCATGAGCCTCACCACTCCCTGGAGGAGATCCCAGGTGCGCTGCAGACGCTCGACTGCGTCGTCGTCTTCGGTTTCGACGGTGCGGGACTCCGACGGTACCTCCACGACGACCGTGCGATCGCCGAAGCCGTCCGACGTCTCCGCGGCAAGAGCCGCCACGATCTCCGAGACGGGCCGTTGCCGCCCGCCCACCGTCACTATGTCGTCGCCCGCCGCTTCCAGCGCGCCGGCCACCGCCGAATCCCCGGTATCGCCGTCCACCACCAGCAGGCGCCGCCGCGGTTCGCTGCGGCCGTGCGGCGGCACACTCACCGCCTCCCACCGCGGTTCATACAGCCAGTCCCGAGGCGCGGCGCCGCGCAGGCGCTCGAGATCCGTCCGGCCGGTGCGCAGTGCGCTCATGCGGCGGAACTCCGCACACACCTCGCCAGCATCGTCGTAAAGCACGATATCGAAGGTTACGGAGCGCTCGTGATGGTCGTCGACGACTCGGGCATGGGCCCAGGTGGCCTGTGGCAACCGCCGATGGAAACGGACACGCTCCGCGCCCAGCGGCAGAAACGGATCGCCCGTACGGGTCCGCGCCTCACCGAGGGCCGCAACGAACGGCTGGAAGCAGGCATCCAGGAATGCCGGGTGTACTTCACAGTGACGCATGTCCGCCTCGAGCTCCGCCGGGAGGTGGACTTCCGCGAGCGCCTCCGCATCGCCGCGCCAGAGCTTGCGAATCCCGCGAAAGCCGCCGGTCCAGTGGAACCCCATTGCCGCGCCGTGCCGGTAGAAGGCCTCGGCGGACATCGGCTCGGTGCAACGTGCCCGGACCTCCTCGAGGGTCGCTGGCACGGCGTCGCCCGAGTCGTGGGCACCGGCGGGCCGATACGCCAGCGTGCAGTGCGTATTCCACTCGCCCGGTGCGTCGTCACCACCGGGACGTCCGGCGACCTCGATGGCGTCATCGTCCAGACACCAGCGCGACTGGATCTCGACAGCACCTTCGGGGGGGAGGTCGATGGCCTTGAGGAAGGTCACGTTGGCGAAGCCGTGGGGGTAATCACCGTACTCCCGCACCGCGGCCGTCGTCGCGAGTGCCAGGTAAAGCGCCCCGGGCACGATCAAACGGTCGTGAATGCGGTGGTCGGCGAGATAACCGAGTCGTTGCAAATCATAGCGGGCGTGATACAGGGACCCGTTGACGAAGGGCGACTCCAGCCGCTCTCCCAGCAGCGGGTTCGTCACGGAATCCGCCGTCGCCACGCCGTCCGCCAATGCCAGCTCGCGAGGCAGGTAGTAACGCCGCCCCTGAAACGGATACGTCGGCAGCGAGACGGGTGCCGGTGCGACCTGAGCATAGCGTTGCCGCCAGTCCACGACGGCACCCGACGTCCACAGCAGGGCCAGACGCTGCAACCCGCTCTCATCGGAGCCGACGTGCAGACTCTCGTCGCGGATGTGGAAGACCTGCGCGAAGCGCGGATCGACCCGCCCCTCGAAGACGGCCTCCGTATCCGGCTCACCGTCCACGAATCCATGCAGCCGCTGCACGAGCTCGTCGGTGCTGCGGGCGATGACGGCCAACCGGTGCGCCATCGCTTCACGACCGCATTGAAGTGTATAGGCGACCCGTTCACGGTCCGGTGCGACCGCGCTGTCGGCAAGGTGCTCGCACAGCCGGCGCGCCATTCGCCTCAGCTGTTCGTCACTGCGCGCCGACAGCGGCACGAGTATCGGGGTGCTCGGATCGCCCGCGTCCGGCTCGGCATGCGGGTATTCCTCGAGCACGATATGCACGTTCGCGCCACCCGCACCGAACGAGCTGATACCCGCGCGCCGGGGCGTCATGGTTTCGGGCGCAGCTTGGGACGGCGGCTCCCAGGCCGAGAGCTCGTGCTGCACGCGGAACGGCGTCTGCTCGAACTCGATCATTGGATTGGTCCGCTCGGCATTGAGCGACGGCACCAACTGGCGCGCGCGCATCTGCAGCAGAACCTTGATGACGCCCGCCACCGCCGCCGCGGACTCCAGGTGCCCGATGTTGGCTTTCAGGGAACCGAGTCGGCAATGCCGCTCCACTGCTGGCGGCGCCGAAGTGTGGCGGGAAAACGCCTCGGATAGGCCACGGACCTCAATGGGATCGCCCAGTGCGGTTCCAGTACCGTGCGCCTCTACGTAACCGATGGTGCCCGCGTCCACTCCCGCTGTCTCCAGCGCCTTGCCAACCACTGCAGCCTGTGCCTGAGGGTTCGGTACGGTGAAGCCGTTGGTCCGGCCGCCGGCGTTCATGGCGGTACCGCGGATCACGCCGTGAATACGGTCCCCGTCACGCTCGGCGTCGTGCAGCGGTTTGAGCAGCAATGCGCCGACGCCCTCACCGTAGACGGTGCCGTCGGCATCCGCGCCGAACGGCCGGCAGACATCCGTCTCCGAGATAATGCCCATCTGCCGGTACTGCACGAAACGGCTGGGATGGAGGAACAGGTTCACTCCCCCCGCAATGGCGACGCCGCACTCACCGCGGCGCAGGCTCTCGCAGGCGAGATGGATCGCTGCGCCCGAGGACGAGCAGGCAGTATCGACGGTCAGGCTCGGGCCGTGCAGATCGAAGAAATAGGAAACACGGTTGGCGACCTGGTAGTAATCGGTCCACCGGTACGGCACCTCCCCCGCGGTCGCAGCCCCGCCCGCATAGACGCCATAGTCGTTGGCGATCATCCCCACGAACACCCCCGTGTCCCGGGCGATCGTGCGTGGCGTGTAGCCACCGTCCTCCAGCAACGCCCAGACCGTTTCCAGGTACAGGCGCTGCTGCGGATCCATGTAGAGCGCGTCCCGCGGCGACAGATTGAAGAACCCGGCATCGAAGCGATCCGCCTCCGCCACGAATCCGGCTCGTACATCCCCGATCCGCTCGCGCTCCGCAGCGCTCCAACGGTCTTCCGGAAGCGGCCCGATCGCGCTGCGACCTTCGCGTAGGAGCTCCCAGAACGCCTCGGGGCTGTCCGCCCCCGGAAAGCGGCAACTCATGCCGATCACAGCGACGGCGTCCCCGGTGCCCGGGGGTTCCACATCGCGAACACGGTGTGCCGCGCGCGCCGCCGGCTGTTTCGGATTCGAGACCGTCTTCGCCGGCATGGCGTCGGATGGCGCGAGTGCGGCGACGATCGCATCGATACTCCGATACTCGTAGAGGAACGTCGGCGGCAGCTCCGGGAAGACGCGCTTGAGCGCGACCGTTATCTCCACCACCTTGTAGGAATCCGCCACGTATTCATCGAGATCGGACGCCGGCTCGATCTCGGAGGCGGGAACCGCGAGCGCTTCCGAGAAGGCCTCCAGCACCTGCCGGCGTACCACCTTCCGGTCGCGCTCTTCTCGCGGCGACTGTTCGGAACCGGAATGTGAACGCGGCGCGTTCGCGCCGGCCGGCGTCGTGGCCTGGTCCACCGCACGGGCAATCGCCGATACCGAGCCGAGACGCCGCGTCCGCTCGTTGGTGTCCATCGCCGGCGCACGGGCACTCGTGCGCGCAACGACACGTGCTTGCCCGTCGCCCTCGCCAGCAGCCTCCTTGTCGGGATCGAATCGGACCGCTTGTAAATCCCTAGCGGCAGCGACGATCGATTCGCCGTCACCCGCCTCGGCGCCAGGCGATGCGACCGCGCTTTCGAGAAACCGCCGCGCCGGCTCATTCTTGCGAGTTCCCCGGAATTCGATGGCCACTTCGTCGATGCCCCGCTCGGCGGCCAACTGCCCCGCGTGTGCCATCATGCGGTGTTCCACACCCCGCCCGAGCACACGGCAACTCAGGAGAAAGGAGTCGATGACCAGCCGGCCCTGGTCGAACCTGGTCATCAACACCCCTACCAGCCCGTAGTCGCCGAAGCGGTCGCGCGCACGCACGATGTGGCAGTCGGCCGCGTCGTCCTGGAGCAGCGCAGCAATTTCCGCGGCGGTGCGCCGCCGGCCGGAGAAGTTGAACTGATTGGTGCGGAAGGTAAGCTGCGAGACCCGCGTCAGCTCTTCCTCGTTGGGCGCACGGATCTCCACCTCGAGTGCCAGGCTTTCCAGAAACGCCTTGTAGCTTATCGTGGTCTCCTTCAATGCCTCGCGCGCATGCTCGGCCTGATACATCCGGGTACGCTGGCTGTCCTCCTCGGTGACAACGAACCGATCGAACGCCCAGGTGTGATCGAGCAATGCCGAAGCATCCGCCTCGTCCGCCGGCCACTGAAGCGTCAGAACCTCCGGGCAGCCGGCCCGGACCTCGGCGCACTCGACCGGGTTGTCGTCGAGAAAGACGAAGCTGTCCAGGCCGAGATTCAGCCGCTGCGCCAGATCCCGCAGATTGTCCGATTTCGGTGACCAGTTGACCGCGACGGCGGCACAATCCTCGAGCGTGAGCCGCATGGCCGCGTTACGCTCGAACGTCGCACGCACGTCGTCTTCATGGTTCTTGCTGCACAGGCAAAGCAGCACACCCTGCTCGATACGCCTCCGGAGAAACCGCTGCAAACGCTCGAACGGCCCGTGCACACTCACGCCTTCGGGCCCGTCCTCGCCGCACACACCGGACCACAGGGTGTTGTCGCAGTCGCAGACGATGACCTTGTACGGCTTCGCGGCCACGCTGTGGTAAAAGCGCATTACCAGGGTGCCGAGCAGGTGGAAATAGTCCGGCTGGTACGGAATGTGGCCGAGCTCGTCGCGGACCGGGTCCTCGAACTCGCCGACACCGTAAGCCTCGTGGAAGTCACCCACGTCGATGACGCCGAGCGCGTCGAGATCACGGCACCGCTCGAGCAAGCTGGACTCGGCGGTGGCGACCGCGTCCGCGGCCGGATGGTCGTGCCCCCCGGAGGGGCAGAGCACGAGCACGACCGGGCTGCGGCTTCGGCGGACGAATCCGGCCATTGCCGTGACGAATTCATCCGCAACCTCGCGCAGATGCTGCCGCGACGCCTCGGGAT
>CAZHBN010000007.1:23547-33307 GCA_964530405.1 uncultured Ectothiorhodospiraceae bacterium | reverse complement strand
CGTCATGGCCACCCTCATCCGCGGCGGCGTGTTCGGCGACAAGGCGGAGTGAGGCGATGCTGGATCACTACCTGGATATCCGCGTCCTGCCGGACCCGGAGTTTCAGCAGTCCATGCTGCTCGGCGCACTGGTGAGCAAGCTGCACCGGGGGCTGGTGGGCATCGACGCCGACGATATCGGCATCAGCTTCCCCGCCCACCAGACCGACCCCCGCACCCTGGGCGACGTGCTGCGGCTCCACGGAACGATCGACCGGCTCCATGAGCTGACCGCGGCCCGCTGGCTGACCGGCATGCGTGACCACGTCGATCACGGTGGGATCCGGTCCGTGCCCGACGGAATCGCCCACCGGGTCGTGCGGCGCCGGCAGTACAAGACCAACGCCGAGCGACTGCGCCGGCGGCGCATGCGCCGGCATGGCGAAACCTACGAGCAGGCCTGCGCCCAGGTCCCGGACAGCGTCGAGCGGCAGGTGACGACCCCCTTCGTCACCGTCCGCAGCAGCAGCACCGGCCGGGCGTTCAGCCTGTTCATCGAACACGGAGACTGCACCCCGGACCCCGTGCCCGGCACCTTCAACACCTACGGGCTCAGTCGCACGGCCACCGTGCCGTGGTTCTGACCCTTTTTCCGGTGACTGATGATGCTAACCGCTAAATCAATCAGTTAGCGAGATGGCTGGCAAAAGGGTCAAAGGCCGCCCGACCTCCGTTGTTCTTTAACAAACAGGAACTTGCTGCTGACAAACTCTAGTTTGCTGCCGTGTAGGCAGCTCAGAAAACCGACGTCCGCGTGTTCGTCGGCGACGCCAAGTTTGCTGCCGTGTAGGCAGCTCAGAAATAGGACCAACATCTTTAGCCCCGGCCATCGTTGTTTGCTGCCGTGTAGGCAGCTCAGAAAGTCCACCGGGTGCGGCGGGAGGCGGGCGTACAGTTTGCTGCCGTGTAGGCAGCTCAGAAAGCAACGGCAAAGACCGGAGGGTGGCATGACCAGTTTGCTGCCGTGTAGGCAGCTCAGAAAACGCCGGCCGGTCTGCTCAAGTGATTACGTATGTTTGCTGCCGTGTAGGCAGCTCAGAAAAGTACGGGCACTCGGCACGCTCTGACGGCGACGTTTGCTGCCGTGTAGGCAGCTCAGAAATGGAACTCGGGCTGCCGCCGCTCCAGGCGCTTGTTTGCTGCCGTGTAGGCAGCTCAGAAACAACCACACTGAGGGCACCGCCGCGTCGCCTCGTTTGCTGCCGTGTAGGCAGCTCAGAAAAGGATGTAACGCTCGGCGTATTTCGCCGGTGTGTTTGCTGCCGTGTAGGCAGCTCAGAAATGCACAATGCGACTTCCGGGAATCTGCTGCGGGTTTGCTGCCGTGTAGGCAGCTCAGAAAACGAAACGCTTGCGCGGCATCTGGCGGAGAAAGTTTGCTGCCGTGTAGGCAGCTCAGAAAAACCAGTTGATGATCGCGTTCAGTTCGGCGAAGTTTGCTGCCGTGTAGGCAGCTCAGAAAGTATCGGCGTGCCGGCAGCCACAGCCACCTGCGTTTGCTGCCGTGTAGGCAGCTCAGAAATCGACGGCGCCCGAGAGGGTGCCGCTGAACACGTTTGCTGCCGTGTAGGCAGCTCAGAAAAAGGATGCGATGGCAATTCTCGTGCACCAGGGGTTTGCTGCCGTGTAGGCAGCTCAGAAAGCCTCGCCGACGCTCGTGCGCGATACCACGGTGTTTGCTGCCGTGTAGGCAGCTCAGAAATCGACCTCGTCGCCGAGCTGTTTCTGCTTCTTGTTTGCTGCCGTGTAGGCAGCTCAGAAATGGCAGGCGTCCACGGCGTACGCAGTGGGCGAGTTTGCTGCCGTGTAGGCAGCTCAGAAAAATCGCAGTGGGACTTCTGGTTGCCCCGGGCCGTTTGCTGCCGTGTAGGCAGCTCAGAAAGGGCGGAGAGCAGATCGGACTGGACGCTCTGCGTTTGCTGCCGTGTAGGCAGCTCAGAAACTCATGCTGTCAATGCCGATCTGGGTGAGTAGGTTTGCTGCCGTGTAGGCAGCTCAGAAACATCTCAGCCGGCTCGCTCACCGCTACCTGGACGTTTGCTGCCGTGTAGGCAGCTCAGAAATGGTAGCCATCGGCCTCGACGGAGAGCGCGAGGTTTGCTGCCGTGTAGGCAGCTCAGAAATATTCAGCATCGCCGGCAAGACGTACATCGACGTTTGCTGCCGTGTAGGCAGCTCAGAAATCCACCGCATTGAGCCACTGGATCACGCCGTTGTTTGCTGCCGTGTAGGCAGCTCAGAAAAAGGCGACGAACTCGGGCATGTGTGCAACACGGTTTGCTGCCGTGTAGGCAGCTCAGAAAACGAGAGGAGGATCGACGAGCCAACGTCCGGAGTTTGCTGCCGTGTAGGCAGCTCAGAAATTCATGGTGGCAGTGGGTCTGGCCTTCACAGGGTTTGCTGCCGTGTAGGCAGCTCAGAAAAATCCACTTCCCCACCTCGGTAGCCGATGCGAGTTTGCTGCCGTGTAGGCAGCTCAGAAAAGAGGCACCGCGTCTGGCCTTTACTCGTGAAGGTTTGCTGCCGTGTAGGCAGCTCAGAAATCACATACCAGCTTAATGAAGCCATGGGAATCGTTTGCTGCCGTGTAGGCAGCTCAGAAAGTCGACAGGAATTGTCGCAAGACGACCTGGTGGTTTGCTGCCGTGTAGGCAGCTCAGAAATCGTGCTGTTGGTGATGATCCGGACATGTCCGGTTTGCTGCCGTGTAGGCAGCTCAGAAAACCGCGCGGCGCTTGTCGCGCGGTGGGCGGACGTTTGCTGCCGTGTAGGCAGCTCAGAAATGCCACGTGCACGCGGCGGGGTGAGCCTAGCAAGTTCGCTGCCGTGTAGGCGGCTCAGAAATCCCGCTTGTCCCCGTTGGGCTGCCGCTCGTAGTTTGCTGCCGTGTAGGCAGCTAAGAAAAGTCCGGTCCGGTATAGCAGGGCAATCGCCAAGTTCGCTGCTGCGTAGGCAGATCGAAGAACGTCGATGTACGGATGCGGTCGTGCCTATTTTGCGTTCGACGACCCTAACAAGCCTTCTGTGGCGCTCTGGGCCACAAGGGGTTCGGTTACGCCGGCGTCTGCCGCGCGCGTTCGGCTTGAAAACCCCTTATGTGACGTAAGCCAGCAATGCCGGCAGCAGCGCAAACACCAGCAGTGTGGAGAGCACGATCATGCCGGCGATGTCCTCCACCGGGCCGTTGTAGCGTTCGGCGAAGAGATAGTTGAATACGGCGACCGGCATGGTGCACTGGAGGATGAGGGTGCCCGCGGCCACAGCGCCCAGGTCGAATCCACGCGCCACGGCCACGCCGATGATGAAGCCGAGGGCGACCCGGGCCACGGCGAGGGTGGCGCTGCGTGGCAACCGGCGCAGGCGCACTTCGGCGAGTGAGGCGCCCAGGGAGAGCAGCATCAGCGGGATGGTGATGTCGCCGAGCAGGGCGAGGCTGCGCATGAGTGGCTCTGGGGGCATCGCTTCCAGGGCGCGCAGGGTGAGCGCACCCGCGAACGCATAGAGCAGCGGCACGCGGTAGAGCTGGCGCGGCGACATGCCGCCCCCGGCCAGGGATGTGCCGATGGTGAAGTGTCCCACTTTTACGAGCGTGGAGAATGCCACGCCGAGCGCCAGCCCGGCCGGCCCCAGGGCGAGGAAGACCACCGCAAGCCCCAGGTTGCCGGTGTTGGGAAACATCAGCGAGGGCAGGTAGCCACCGAGAGGCAGCCCCATGAGCCGCAGCACCAGTGTGCCGGTGACGGCGAACAATGCGAGCGCGGCAGTGCCTGCGGCGAGCATGCGCAGGATCTCGCCGAGGGCGAGATCCGCCTGGAGCACGGCGGTGAACACCAGCGCCGGGGCGCCCACGTTCATCACCAGCGCCCCCACGAAGCGTCGGTCGAATCCCGACACCCGGGCGATGAGCAGCCCGAGTGCCGGGATCAGGAAGACCGGTGTGACCGTGGGCAGAATGGAGGCGTACATTCAGGCGTTCACTGGCCCCGCTGCCGCCCCAGGCGTCGAATGATGGTGGGCGCGAACAGACCGATCAGCGCCATGGTCCATAGCGCGACCGACAACGGGCTGGAGAGCAGTGTCGCCCAGTCACCGTCAGATAGGGTGAGCGCCCGCCGCAGGTTGGTTTCCATGGGCTGGCCGAGCACCAGCCCGAGCACCACCGGCACCAGGGAGATGTCGAGCTTGCGCAGGACGTAGCCGAGCACCCCGAAGAACACCATGGTGAGGATGTCGAAGGGGCTGTGGCTGATGGAGTAGATGCCCACGAAGCCCACCAGCGTCACCAGCGGCATGAGCACCCACGAGGGCACCGAGAGCAGCCGCACGAACAGCCCCACCAGCGGCAGGTTCATCACCAGCAGTACCACGTTGGCGACGTAGAGCGCGGCGATCAGCCCCCAGACCAGCGCCGGCTGCTGCTCGAAGAGCATGGGCCCGGGCGTCACGCCCAGGGATACCAGCATGGCGAGGAGAATAGCCGTGGTGGCACTGGCGGGTACCCCCAGGGATAGCAGGGGAACGAGACCGCCGCTCACCCCGGCGTTGTTGCCGGCCTCGGGCGCGGCGACCCCGCGCTTGTCACCGTTGCCGAAGTCGCCGTTGCGACCGTTGATACGCTTCTCCAGCGCGTAGGCGAGGAAGGCCCCGAGTGCGGCGCCCGCGCCGGGGAGCACGCCGCCGATGAAGCCCACCACGCTGGAGCGGATCATCGTCCAGCCGGTACCGGCGACCTCCTTGATGGCCTTGCTCACCCGGCCGAGCTTGACCGGCTCGTGGGTGCCCGCCAGATGCAGGTCGATGAACACCATCAACTCACTCACTGCGAACAGGCCCACCAGGGCGACGATGAAGTCGATGCCTTCGTAGAGCTCCAGGAAGCCGAAGGTGTAGCGCGCTACGCCGCTACCCGGGTCGATGCCCACCGTGGCGAACATCAGGCCCAGCAGTGTCGCCACCAGGGTCTTGATCGCGTTGGAGCCGGAGATGCCGGTGATGGTGGAGAAGGCGAGCACGTAGAGGGCGAAGTACTCCGGCGGCCCGAAGCGGATGGCGAAGCCGGCGAGCAGCGGGGCGAAGAACATCAGCGCGACGATGGAGATGGTCGCGCCCACGAACGACGCCACCGCGGAGATGGCAAGTGCCGCCTCGCCGCGGCCCTGACGGGCCATGGGATAACCGTCCAGAGTGGTCATGATCGCCGGCTCGTCACCGGGGATGTTGAGCATGATGCTGGAGATGCGCCCGCCGTACATGGCGCCGTAGTACACGCATACCAGCAGGATCATGGCGGAGTCGGCGGGCAGCCCGAGGCTGAACACCAGCGGGATCAGAATGGCGATGCCGTTGGCCGGGCCGAGCCCGGGCAGCGCGCCGATGAGCGTGCCGGCGAACGCGCCCAGCAGCCCGAGGGCGATGTTGGTGGGCGTGAGCGCCACCGCGAAGCCCTGGAGCAGCAGGTTGAACGTCTCCATGGGGTCAGCCTCCGTAGAGGGTACCGGTGGGCAGCGGCAGGCCCAGCACCCAGTCGAAGAGGACGAACAGCGCCACGCTGCCGCCGACGCCGAGGATACCGGCTCGCAGCCAGGTGGTGCCGAGCTGCACGGCGATCACCGCCACCACCACGGCGGTGGAGAGCAGAAAGCCCAGCGGCTCCAGCGCGAAGGCATAGCCGGTGAGCACAGCCACTGCGATGATCTGGTGGAGCAGCGCGGCGCCGCGCGGCCAGTCGGCCTCCGGGCCGGGACGGACGATGAGGTAGATGCTGGTCGCGCCCAGCAGCACGGCGAGCAGCGTGGGGAAGGACGCGGGGCCGAGCGGCTCCGAGGCGAAGTCGCTCGTGTAACCCCGCGCCATGATCCCGTAGCCGACCGCCAGGGCGAAAAGCACCACCCCGGTGATACGGTCGCTCACGGGTTATCCTCTATTGCAGCAGGCCGATTTCCTGGGAGAGCTCGCGCAGGTCGTTCACCTGCTGGTCCACGAACTGCTCCATTTCCTCGCCACCGCGCCAGAAGGGCACGAGCCCGTTCTTGGTCATGGCCTCTTTCCAGGCATCGGAGTTGTAGAGCGTTTCCAGGGAGTCGACCCAGTACTGGTAGGCCTCGTCGCTGACGTCGCCGCCCATGTAGAAGCCGCGCCAGTTGGCGCCGACCACGTCGTAGCCCTGCTCACGGGCGGTGGGCAGCTCGGAGAACTGATCGGGTAGCCGCTCGTCGGCGAGCACGCCGAGGATACGGATCTTGCCGGCGCCGATCTGACCGGTGAGCTCGGAGAGATCGCCGGTGAACGCCTGGATGTGGCCGCCGATCATCTGGGTGAGTGCGGTGCCGCCGTTGTTGAACGATACGTACTTCACGTTGCGCACGTTCTCGACGCCCGCCTCCTTGGCGACCATGAGGACCTTCATGTGGTCCCAGCCGCCGGCGGCGCTGCCGCCGCCGAAGGCGACACTGCGCGGGTCTTCCTTGACGGCGGTCATGAGGTCGCCGAGGTCCTGGTACGGCGAGTCCGCTGCCACGGCGATGGCACCGAAGTCCGCGCCCAGCGAGGCCACCCAACGGGTCTGGTCGGCATTGAGGCCGGCGAATTTGTTCTGGGCGAGGCGGCTGGTAGTGGCGGTGCTCGCGGCGACCAGCAGGTCGTTGTCATCGCCGCGTTTGCCCACAACGTAGCCGTAGGCCACACCACCGCCGGCGCCGGCCATGTTGGTCACCGTCACCGAGCCGGGCACCAAATCGAGCTCGCCGAGGATGCGGCCGACGGAACGGCAGGTGAAGTCCCAGCCGCCGCCCGGGTCGGCGGGGGCGATGCATTCGACCTTGCTGGGTTCATAGGCGTGAGCGGTGGGTACGGCCAGGACAGTGGCCAGTGCTATACGCGTCAACCATTGGCGCATGGTGGTCTCCTCCCGTGAATCTGTGACCTTTTGTCAAACACACCCGTACGAGCCGCGGTCACGGTATCGTCAGGTGTAGAAGGCAACGCTACGCCGTCAAGCTGTCATTCACCTGTCAGCGCGGGCACTGTCGCCCTGGTGTTTCGCGGCGCCAGCATCGCGGCAGGATCGGTTTCGGCTTCTGCGGGTGAGTCGGGCACTGGCGTACCGAATCAACCACCGTTTCCCGACTCCGAGAGCTTTTTCAGTGCTTCGACCTGTTTCCGGATGGCGGCTTGCCCGGAGGTGTGGATTTCGCGGGAGAGGGTTTCCAGGTCGGCGACCTGGTCTTCGACGAAATCGGTCATTGCTTGCCCGCTGCGTCGGAATTCGACCAATCCGTTCTTCGCCATCGCCGTTTGCCAGGCAGAGGAGTCAGCGACCCGTTCCAGGGCATCCACCCAGTACGCATAAGCGTCGTCACTGGCTTCACGCCCCATGTAAAAGCCGCGCCAGTTGGCGCCGACGACGTCGTAGCCCTGCTCGCGGGCGGTGGGCAGCTCCGCGAACGCTGCGGGCAGACGCTGGTCGGCGAGCACGGCGAGTACGCGCAGGCGTCCCTCGCGCACCGGTTCGGCCACTTCGGAGAGATCGCCGGTGAAGGCATCGACGGTGCCGGTGCGAAGCTCGTCCAGGGCAGCGCCGCCGTTGTTGAATGACAGGTACTGCAGCTCGTGGAGCTCGTCGATGCCCGCGGCGCGGGCGAGCATGAGGACTTTCATGTGATCCCAGCCGTTTGCCGGGCTGCCGCCGGAGAATGCGATCACCCGCGGATTCTCGCGCACGGCGGTGAAAAGCGCCTCGAGGTTCTTATAGGGGCTGTCGGGGCGCACGGCGACGACGCCGAAGTCCGCGCCGAGCGCGGCAAGCCAGCGCACGTCACCGGCATCGTGGCCGGCGTAGCGCCCTTGCGCGAGGCGACTCGCCGTGGCGGTGCTGGCGGCGACCAGCAGGTTCCCGTCGCCGGCGCGTTCACCGGCGACGCGACCGAAGGCGATGCCGCCACCGGCGCCGGCGACGTTGCGTACGGACACCGGGCCGGCGCTGAGCCCGTTCGCAGCGAGAATGCGCCCGACGCTGCGGCAGGTGAAATCCCAGCCGCCGCCCTTGTCCGCGGGTGCGATGCATTCCACGTCCTGGGGTTCGAAGGCGTGCGCGGCGGGCAGGGTGACGGCCGCCGCCATGAGCAGGAACAGGAGCGCGAGCGAACGGTGCATGTTATTGTTTCCTTGCTTTCATTGCGCGGACGCGATGTCGCCTCGGCAAGCTGAGACCACCGGCCGCGATCGCGCGAGATACTACCGTCCGAAACTGTCACTGACCTGACACCCCATGCGCATCCTGCTCGTCGAGGACACGCCCGACCTGGGCGAAGCAATCACCCGACGGTTCACGGGGGACGGTCATGCCGTCGAGTGGGTACGCGACGGCACGACGGCCGAGGCATGGCTGGCCGGCGAATGCTTCGATCTTTTGATTCTCGACCTCATGATTCCACCACCGGACGGCTTCGAGGTTCTGCGCCGGCTGCGTGAACGCGGTGATGCCATCCCGGTGCTGGTGCTGACCGCGCGCTCCGAGGTGGACGACCGGGTGGGGGCCCTTGACCGCGGCGCCGACGATTACCTGGTCAAGCCGTTCGATTTCCGCGAGCTGGAGGCGAGGGTGCGTGCATTGCTGCGCCGCGGAGCCGGTGACGCCGCGCCACGGCACCAGCTCGGGGCGCTCACTTTCGACCCCGCGGCGCGGCGGGTGCTCTGCGGGGACACGCCGCTGGACCTACCCAATCGGGAGTTCCGGTTGCTGGAGATATTTCTCTCCCGGCCCGGCCGGGTATTCAGCAAGGACGAGATCGCCGATCGCCTCTTCGGCCTCGAGGATCCGCCGGCCCCCAATGCCATAGAGGTGTACGTGGCGCGGCTGCGGCGGCGGCTGGCGGGCAGTGGGGTGGCTATCCGGACCCGGCGCGGGCTCGGGTACGTGGCCGAGTCCGATGACTGAGGTGGCCGTCTCCCTGCGCTGGCGGCTGTTGCTCTCGCTTACGCTGCTGAGCCTGGTGGCGACCGTGGTGCTGGTCGTCGGTGCGTGGCTGTATGGCCGCAGCGCGGCCGACCGCGCCTATGACCGCATTCTGCGTGCATCGGCGCTTGCCATCGCTGAGCAGCTCTACGTTCGCGATGGTTCGCTCAGGGTGGATTTGCCTTACGCGTCGCTGGACATGCTGGGCTTTGCGCGTGACGACCGCGTCTTCTACCGGGTCGCGGGACCGGACGGCGCCACACTGACCGGGTACGGAGATCTTCCGCCGGCTCCGCCGGGCGTCGCCGACGGTGCCGTTTTCTTCGATGCCGAGTATCGGGGGGCGACTGTCCGCTTCGTCACGCTACGACGCCTGATCGCCGAGCCGGAAGTGGCCGGCTGGGCGCGGGTCCAGGTGGGGCAGACCCGGCGTGCGCGTGAAGCGCTGGCGCGGGAGATGGCCGTCAGCGCTGCCGTGCCCATTGTCGCACTGGCCGCCGTGATGCTCGCGCTGGCCTGGCTGGTGGTGACACGCGGGCTGGTTCCGCTGCGGCGCATCGGCAGCGAGCTCGCCCGGCGTGACCCGGATGACCTGCGGCCTCTGGCTGTACGGGTGCCGGCGGAAATGGCGCCCATGGTCGACGCTCTCAATGGATTCATGGCGCGCCTGGCGCGTAACCTGGAACAGACCCGCCGGTTCATCGCGGACGCCGCCCATCAGATTCGCACGCCGCTTGCGGGCCTGCAGGCCCAGGCGGAGCTCGCTCG
>CAZHBN010000007.1:0-23447 GCA_964530405.1 uncultured Ectothiorhodospiraceae bacterium | reverse complement strand
GTCCGCAATCTGGTGGAGAATGCTCTTCATCACGGCCCCCCTCGGGGCGTAGTGACTGTGGACGCCCGTGTGGATGACAGTGGTTGGAGCTGTGGTGTGAGCGATGCCGGCCCCGGGATTCCGGAGGAGGACCGTGCACGGGTGCTGGAGCGGTTCGAACGCGGCGGCGGCACGACGGCGGCGGGGTCGGGGCTGGGACTCGCAATCGCCCACGAGGCTGCGGAGTTGCACGGTGCCGTACTGGTCATGACGTACCCGTCGAACGGCGGGTTCCGCGTGGCCCTGACGTGTGGAGACGCACGATGAGACTGACGCTGGCGATTGCGCTGGCCCTGCTCGCGGTGTCCGCGGTGGCCCGGACCACGACGTTCCCGGCTACGCAACCAAGTGCGCCGACGGTCACGATCTATGGTAGTACCGACACGTGGGCGATGCGGCCGGTCATCGCCGATTTTCAGCAGGCACACCCGGACGTGGCCGTGCGTTACGTGGAGTTGGTGGCCAATGTCCTCGACCGCCGCTTCCGTGACGAGGTGGCCCGGGGGGCGGATACCGCCGACCTCCTTATCAGTTCGGCGATGGACCTGCAGGCCAAGCTCGTTAACGATGGCTACGCCCGGCCTCATCGTTCTGCTCAGACCGAGTGGTTGCCGCAGTGGGCACGCTGGCGTGACCGTGCATTCGGCTTCACGTTCGAGCCGGCGGTGATCGTCTACGATCCCGATCGCCTGGCACCGGAGGAGGTGCCACACAACCGGTTCGATCTCATTCGACTGTTGCGCGAGTCACCGGCGCGCTTCCGCGGGCGGGTGGGCACTTACGATATCGTCGACAGTGGCGTAGGGTATCTCTTCGCGAGTCAGGACAGTCTCCAGGCCAGCACCTACGGGCGGCTTATCGAGAGCTTCGGGCGCACGCGTGTCCAGCTCGCCTGCTGCACGCTGGATCTCTTCCAGGCCATCGAGCGTGGCGAGCTGCTCATTGGTTACAACCTGCTGGGGTCCTACGCCCGCGCGCGGATCGAGGCTGGCTCCTCGCTGCGCATGATTCTGCCGGAGGATTACACGCTGGTGCTGGCGCGTGTGGCGGTGGTGCCGAAGGCGGCGGTTCGCTCCGAGCTTGCGGAGCGCTTTCTCGACTACCTGCTCAGCGTCCGCGGGCAGAGTGTGCTCGCCCAGAAATCCTCGCTTTATGCCATTCACCCGGCGGTGACCGGCGATGGCAGCGCCGATGCGCTGCGCCGGCGTGCCAGCGGCCCATTACGCCCCATCGGGCTCGGCCCGGGGCTCATGGTCTACCTGGATCAGATGAAACGCGAACGGTTTCTAGCCGAGTGGCGCGCCTCGGTGGTCGTCCGCGAGTGACTCGTTGCCGTATGCGGCGTGTTGACACGCTCTATCCGCGAGCGCCGTGCGAGCGGCGCCGATGCCTGTACCGGTTCAACCCATTCAACCCGCTGGCGGGCGATGTGCGCATGGAGACGGTAGCCCCAACCGTGGCATCTCGTTAGACGCTGCTATTGCCATTGGTGACGGTGCGTATCGTGAAACGATACCTTGCGTCCGACATCGACGCCGCGTGGACCGCGGCAATCGGTAAGGGAGACGAGTGTGTCACAGAGCCAGCGGATTATCGCCGCGACCAAGCAGGCGCTACGCGAACAGGGGATCACCTACGCCGATGTGGCGATGCACCTCGGTCTGAGCGAAGCCAGCGTCAAGCGTCTGTTCGCACGCGGTCGATTCTCGCTCGAAAGGCTGGAAGCCATCGCCCGGCTCCTGCAGCTGGACCTGGGCGAGCTCGTTCGCCGCGCCGAGCGCACTGACGCCCTGCCGCAACAACTATCCGCCGAGCAGGAGCAGTACCTGGTCGCCCGACCCAAGCTGTTCCTGCTGTTTTACCTGCTTCTCAACGATTATGACCTCGACCGCGTGATCGCCGATTTCAGCGTCACTCGGCCCGAGGGCATAAGGCTGCTGTGCGAGCTCGAGGAACTGGGGCTGATCGAGCGCCAGCCGGGCGACCGCGTGCGGCTGCGGGTATCGCGAGCGCTGACCTGGCGCCAGGGCGGGCCGATCCGGCGCTTCATCGACGAGCGCGTGCTGAGGGAATTTCTTGGCGGCACATTCGACGGCGACGGGGAGGCTTTCCACTTCGTCTCGGGCATTGTCTCACGGGCGAGCATGGGGCAACTGCTGAACGAGATCGAGCGTGTCGTCCGGCGCTTCAACGAGCAGTTGCGTGCGGCGAGCGAGGAGAGTCTGGAGCGGCGTCAGGGCTGTAGTCTGCTGGTGGCGATGCGTCCCTGGCGTTTTTCCCTGTTCACCGAGTACGAACGTGGGCCTGAGTCGGACGCGGCATCTTATAAATGACCGCTACGTAGCAAAATATGATACCCGGTTATGGAATTGTTGGAATAGGGTCGCACTTTTCGTACGGTCACTTCCGTTGATGCTCGACAACGCCCGATAATCGCTCGCCAGGGAGGACGCTCATGCCAAGGATGACTGCCCGCACCGGTTTCCTGCCGTTTATCACGGTGGTGTTTCTCAACGCCTTCGTCGATCTCGGACACAAGATCGTCATTCAGAACACGCTGTTCAAGACGTTCGACGGTTCGTTGCAGATTGCGCTCACCGCGGTGGTCAACGCACTCATCCTGTTGCCGTTCGTCCTGGTTTTCACGCCGGCCGGTTTTCTGGCCGACCGTTTCGCCAAACCCCGTGTCATGCGCGCGAGCGCCTTCGTCGCATTAGTGATCACGCTCGGCATCACCGCTTGCTATTACCTCGGGTGGTTCTGGCCGGCGTTCGCGTTGACCTTTGCGCTGGCGCTTCAGAGCGCCATCTATTCGCCTGCGAAGTTCGGCTACATCCGTGAACTGGTCAGCGAGCCACAGCTGGCGCCCGCCAACGGCGCGGTGCAGGCGGTAACCACGGTGGCGATTCTCGGCGGCACCTTTGCTTACACGGTGGTGTTCGAGAGCCTGTTCACCGGCTCAGGCGCCACCGATCCGCAGGCGACGGTGGCGGCCGTCGCCCCGGTGGGCTGGTTGCTGGTGGCGGCCACGGGCGCGGAACTCTTGCTGACGCTGCGCCTGCCACCCCGCGAACCCGCCCGCCCGGACATGCGCTTCGAGTGGAACCGCTACGTCCGCGCCGGATATCTGCGCGATAACCTGCACGCCGCCTGGTCGCGGCGTGCGGTACGTCTGCCGATCATCGGCTTGTCCGTATTCTGGGCGATTTCGCAGGTGCTCGTCGCGGTCTTCCCTGCCTACGCAAAGGCGCGGCTCGGCGTCGACAACACGATCGTGCTGCAGGGGACCGTGGCGTGTTCGGGTATCGGCATCATCGTCGGCGCCCTGTTGGCAGGTCGCTGGTCGCGTGGCTATATCGAAACCGGCCTGATCCCGGTGGGCACGCTCGGCATCGCCGCCGCGCTGTTCCTGCTACCCGGCCTGCCCACGATCACCGCACATGCGGTCAACTTTCTTGCGCTGGGCATGCTCGGCGGTTTCGTGCTGGTGCCGTTGAACTCGCTGGTGCAGTTCAACGGCGGCCGTGAAGGTCTGGGCCGTGTGCTCGCGGCGAGCAATTTCATCCAGAACATCGTCATGCTCGCCTTCCTGGGCCTGACGCTGCTGGCGGCGACCGCAGCGCTCGGTTCCGTTGTGCTGTTCGTGTTCCTGGGCATAACGGCGCTCGTCGGAGGCGTATACACCATTGCCGAACTGCCGCAATCGCTGTCGCGTTTCGTGGTAGCGCGCCTGCTGTCGGCGCGCTATCGGTTGCAGGTGCAGAATCTGGACCAACTACCGTCCGACGGCGGCGTCCTGTTGCTCGGCAATCACGTGAGCTGGCTCGACTGGGCCATGGTCCAGATCGCCTGCCCGCGCCCGATTCGCTTCGTCATGGAGCGAAGCATCTACGAGCGCTGGTATCTGCGCTGGCTCCTGGATGCCTTCGGCGCGATCCCTATCGCTCGGGGTAGAAGCGCCGACGCCCTGAAGATGGTCACCGAATGCCTGAACAACGGCGAAGTGGTGTGCCTGTTCCCCGAGGGCCGGATCAGCCGCAATGGTCACCTGGGCGAGTTCAAGCGTGGTTTCGAGCGCGCTGCCGCCGAGGCGAACGGTGTCATCGTGCCATTCTATATCCTTGGGCTCTGGGGCAGCCGCTTCTCCCGCGCCGGTAGTGGCATGCGTGAGCGACGGCATGCCTGGCGCGTCCGCGACGTCGTCGTCGGCTTCGGCAAGGCGCTGCCGATGACAACCCGCGCAGCCGGCGTGAAGCAGGCGGTCATGGAGCTGTCGGTGGAATGCTGGCAGGCTCGTGCGCGCACGCTGCCGTCCCTGCCGGCCGCCTGGTTGCGCACGGCCAAGCGCCGCGGCCGCGCGCCGGCGGTCGCCGATTCGACGGGCGGCTGGTTCGACAGTCGGCGTGTGATGGCGGACGTGCTGGCCTTCGCCCGTTTCCTGCAGCAGCGCACGCAGGCGCGCCGCCTCGGGATACTGCTGCCGCCCAGCAGCGCCGGCATCATCGCCAACCTGGCAGCATTGCTTGCCGGGCGCGCGGTGATCAATCTCGACTATACCGCCTCCGCGGCGGCGATACGGGAGGCGATCAAGCGGGCGGGTATCACCGAGGTCGTCATCGACGGGCGCTTCGCCGAGCGTCTCGAGGGCCGCGGGCTCGATGTCGACGCCGTGCTGGCGGGCGTCCATCGCCACGACATCGGGGCCTTCCAGCATGCCATGACGCGCGGGGCCCGGGTGCTCGCACGGTTGGCGACCTGGTTGCCGTCGGCCCTGCTCGAGCGCGCCTTCGGCCGCCGGCCGGATCCGGACCACACTGCCGCCATCGTGTTCTCGACGGATAGCGACGACCATCCCAAGGGCGTCGAGCTCAGTCACCGCAACATCCTCGCGAATGCACGCCAGGTGGCCGACGTGCTGGATACGGAGACCGATGACGTCGTGCTCGGGAATCTGCCTCTGTTCCATGCCTTCGGTCTCACCGTGACGACCCTGTTGCCGGCGGTGGAAGGCGTGCCGGTGGTTTGCCACCCGGACCCGACCGATACGTTCGGCAGCGCCAAGGCGATCGCGCGCCACCGGGTCACGGTGATGTGCTCGACCTCGAGCTTACTGCGGCTGTTCGTCCGTAATCGCCGTATCCATCCACTGATGCTCGAGTCGTTACGCCTGGTCGTCGCCGATGCCGAGCGGCTCGAACCCAAGGTGCGCGAGGCTTTCGAGCAGCGTTTCACCAAACGGGTTTACGTCGGCTTCGGTGCCACGGAAATCACCCCGGTCGCCACCTGCAATCTGCCGGATCGCCTCGATCCCCGGAGTTGGCAGGTACAGGTCGGGCAACGGCCCGGCACTGTGGGCATGCCGTTGCCGGGCACCGTCGTTCGCGTCGTCGATCCCGAGACCTGCGAGGTGCTGCCTGCCGGCGAGGATGGGCTGATCCTCGTCGGCGGCGAGCAGGTGATGAAGGGCTATCTCGACGATCCCGAACGCACGGCCGAGGCAGTGATCGAGGCGGATGGCATGCGCTGGTACCGTACCGGCGAATTCGGCCATCTCGATGCCGACGGTTTTCTTACGGTCGTCGATCGCAACTCGCGTTTCGCCAGCATCGGTGGTGAGACGGTCAGCCTGAAGCGGGTCGAGGACGCTGTGCGCTGCGTGATCGGCGATGGCGGGGCCGAATTCGTCGTGGTCACGGTACCCGACGGGAGCAACGGCGAGCGCATTGTCGTGCTGGTCGACGACAATGCGGACCTAGACAGTGTGCGCGAGGGCATTGCCACGAGCGATGTGCAGGCACTCATGGGGTCGACTGCGACGCATACCGTGGCCGGAATTCCGAAACTCGACAGTGGCAGGCTCGACCTCGACGCCGCCAGAGCCCTCGCCAGGGATGCGACGAGTGCCTGAATCGTCGCCTGCAGGGGCCTGATGCATGGCGGCTCGGAGGTGTTGCGTCCTCCGGGTCGGCGGGGGCAGGACGCAGCCTCTTGCGTAGCAGGGGCAAAACCGGCTACAAATACGCGGTGACTTCGGTCACCGCCTCACACAAGCGGCCGTAGTTCAACGGTAGAACCCGACCCTCCCAAGGTCGTGATGCCGGTTCGATTCCGGTCGGCCGCTCCAGCTTTCCCTGCTTCATTGTTCACTACGGGCTAATGTCCCGTCGCCGCGGCTTCGGCTGCGTCGCCGGAGTTCGCTGCCGGGACGCCGGTCGGACAGGCGGCGAGGCTGTCGTGTGTATCCGCGTCGGATATCGGGTGCGAGGATGCCTCGACCTGCTCGGTGAGCGCCTCGATCCAGTCGATCTGGCCGCTGTCGTCGCCCCCGGCCCGAGGATCCATCTCGGTGATCATCGTGGTGGTGCGGGCCATACTCACGAATGGCGTCTGCTGGGCCTGGGGGACGTCTTCGTGGCGGGCGCTTACAGTGACGATCGCCATTGCGCCCGCGGTCAAGGCGACGGCATAGAAGAGGCCGTTTGCGCCCATCCAGGCCATGACCTGACCGACGACGACGGGACCGGCGACGGCACCGAGGCCCCAGAGGAACAGCAGTGCCCCGGCGACGCCGAGAAAGTTATCCGAATGCACGCGGTCGTTGATGTGGGCCACGGCGAGTGGATAGAGGGTGAAGGTCAGTCCACCGTAGCCGAGCCCTACGCCGGCGAGCGCCCACAAGCCGGCGTCGGCGACATAGAGCATGCCCAGGGCGACCGCCACCAGCGCCAGGTTGACCGTGGCCATGAGCAGTCGCCGGTTGAAAACGTCGGAGAGGTGGCCGATGGGATACTGCAGCAGCATCCCGCCGAGCACCATGGCGCCCATGAACGTGGCTACGCTGCTGACTCCCTGTTGTTCGACGATGAACACGGGGGCGAGCGCGAAGGCGGCGCCGTTGACGACGCCGGCCCCCAGGCAGACCAGTACGCCCAGTGGTGAGCCGCGAAATACCAGCGCGAGTGCCATGGGGGTACGCGCCGGCGGTGTGGGATGGATGCTGCGGGTCAGCGTCACCGGTACTAGACACAGCGCCAGGAGAATGGCATTGATGGTGAAAAGCTCCGGTCCTTCCACCGGCCGTAGAGGCAGTAGCAGTTGACCGAGGCCCAGGCCCAGGTAACTCATGGTTTGATACAGGGAGAATATCCGTCCCCTGGCGTGGCCGGCGCCGCGTTCGTTGAGCCAGCTTTCGATGACCATGTAGAGGCCGGCGAGGCAAAAGCCACTCACCACCCGCAAAGCGCCCCATACCCAGGGGTTGACCCACAACGAATGGATCAATGTGGCTGCGGTGACCACCGCGGCGAACGCGGCGAACGCCCGCACATGGCCCGCGCGGCGGACGACGGCGCTGGCGCCCAGCGCTCCGAGCACGAGGCCGGCGAAATAGGCGGAGAGCACCAGGCCGGTGACCCCCGGATCGAATGCCTCGGCGCTCATGCGCACCGACAGCAGGGTACCCAGCAGTCCACTACCCGTCATGAGAATGGCAGTGGATGCGAGCAGCGCGGAAATCGAGACGATCAGGGCAAGCATGGCGGTTGGTCACGGGCCCGGCGTGGGCGCATCCGGCGCCCGCGGTGGGGGAAAATTACGCTTTTGCCACCGGTCTGTGAAGCCGTCTCCGTCACCGAATATCGGGCCGACTCATGGTCCGGCAGTGTGCTACAAGTTCAAGTAGGAATGGGGAAACGAAGAACAGAGGGGAAACCCACGCGCCGGTTCGCGATCTAAGGGTGTGAAGGCCCCCTCCTTGGGGCTCCCCGGGGGACCCGCGGTCATGGGGGCTGACCGATTCCTGCACGGAGGTGATGGTATGGCGACCACCAATGGCGGCCAGCACGATCGGCACGAGAAGTTTCTGGATTCGCTCAATTCCTTCACCCGCGAGCATCGGGCGAAACAGTGGGAGGGAACGTTCAGCGAATTCCTCCAGCAGGTCGTCGTGCAGCAGCCACAGCTGGTGACTCGCAGCAGCCACGAGTACATCTGGGACATGCTGCGCTGGATGCAGCGCAAGGAGGCCGAAGAGGCCGAGGACGACGAATTCCGCCTCTTCTCTCATGAGCTATTCGGCATGGACCAGCCGCTGCGCCGGATCATGGACTACTTCAAGGCGGCGAGCGCCGGCTCTGAAGTGGGACGCCGGCTGCTGCTGTTGCTGGGACCTCCGTCGGGCGGTAAGTCCAGCCTGGTGATTCTGCTCAAACGCGGTCTCGAGGAGTACAGCCATACGGACGAGGGCGCGATCTATGCGCTCAAGGGCTCGCCACTGCACGAGAATCCATTGAACCTCGTGCCCTACACGCTGCGCTCCGAGTTTCGCGAAACCTACGGCGTGGATATCCGCGGCGAGCTGTCGCCCTACTGCCGCTCGGTCCTCGAGCACGAGTACGATGGCGATTTCATGCAGTATCCGGTGGAGCGGGTGTTCCTCTCCGAGGCCAATCGTGTCGGTGTGGGTACGTACGCGCCGCACGATCCGACCACGGCGGATATCGCGGACCTGATTGGCTCGGTGGATCTCGCCAAGGTCTCCGAGTACGGGGATGAGGGCGATCCCCGGGCCTGGAGCTGGTCCGGCGCTGTGTACTCGGCGAGCCGCGGCCTGCTGGAGATGATCGAGATCCTCAAGGTCAAGCGTGAGTTCCTGTATCTGTTGCTCACGCTCACCCAGGAGAAGAACGTCAAGGTCTCGCGTTTCCCGCTGATCCACGTCGACGAGACCATCGTCGCCCATACGAATCTGGCGGAGTTCCGGAAGTTCCTCCAGGAGAAGGAGAACGAGGCGCTGCTCGATCGCATGGTCATCGTGCAGGTCCCCTATACCCTGAATTACCGGGACGAGGCGCGAATCTACCGCAAACTCATCGCGCAGGCGCCGACATTTCGGGAGGTGCATCTCGATCCGCATGCGCTGGAAGTGGCCGCGGTATTCGCGGTGCTGTCGCGGCTGAAGCCCTCGGAGCGAGAGGATCTCGACCTTTCCAAGAAGTTGCGCCTGTACGCCGGCGAGGCGGTGGAGGGGTACTCCCAGAGCGAGGTGGAGCGTATCCACCAGGAGTTCGAGGACGAAGGTCTCTCCGGCGTGTCGCCACGGTTCGTGGTCAATGCGCTGTCCAATGCGATTTCTCGCAGTGAGGTCAAGAGCCTCACGAGCATGGAGGTGCTGGTCACGATCAAGGATGCCATCGAGAACGATGCGCGCATCGAGGCGAAGCAGAAACGCCAGTGGGTGGATTTCCTCGTCACCGCACGCAAGGATTTCTACAACCACTGGGTCAAGGAAGACGTCCACAAGGCACTGTTCGTCTCCTTCGAGGAGGAGAGTCAGAACCTGTTGGACAAATATCTCGACGAGGTCGAGGCGATGCTCGACAATCGAGAAGTGACCGACCCGATCACTGGCGAGAGCCGGGCGCCGGACGAGCGTTTCCTGCGCGCGGTGGAGGAGAAGATCAACATCTCCGATGCCGGCAAGACGACGTTCCGTCAGGAGGTCGTGCGCAAGGCGATGATTGCCTACAAGAAGGGGGAGTCCTTCACCCTCGATTCCCACGCGCGCCTGAAGGAGGCGATGGAGAAATACCTCTTCGAGGAGCGGCGCGATGTGCTTCGCCTGGTCACCTCCGTGGCCCGGCCGGACGAAGAGGCGCGCGAGAAGATCGCGGCGGTGGAAGAACGGCTCATCAGCGAGTACGGGTATGACCGGCACAGTGCCAGGGAGGCGCTTAACTATGTGACCACGCTCCTGTCCCAGGAATAGGGGTGCTGGCTCCCCGATTAGGAGGCCGTCATGACGCTGATCGAAGGGCATACCGGAGACGGCTCGGGCCGATGGTACGATCTGTTCTCGCGCGGTACGCGTGACTGGTTGCGGCATAACCGCAAGGTGCGCGAGGCCGTGCGTGAGCAGTTGCCGGATCTGGTAGCCGGTTCCGATATTCTCTCGCGGCCGGACAACCGCACGGTGCAGGTGCCCGTGAGGTTCATGGAGCACTATCGCTTCCGTCTGCGCGACCCCAACGAGCAGAAGGGCGCCGGTCAGGGCAAGGCCGAACCGGGCGATGTGTTGCGCCCTGCCCAGCCCGGACAGCCCGGCCGCGGTCAGGAAGGCGCCGGGGAAGGCGAAGGCGGCGTGACGTTCGTGCTGGAGTTCCGCATCGACGACATCCTCGACTGGCTGTGGGAGGAGCTCGAGCTTCCCAATCTGCAGCCGAAACAGGGTGACAACGTCGAGTCCGACGAGCTCATCCGCGAAGGCTGGGATCGCCGCGGGGCGCGTTCGCGGCTCGACCGACGGCGAACCATGCGTGAGGCGATCAAGCGCCGCAGTGCCGTGGGCGAGGACGCCGCGCCCATCAGCAACGACGACTTGCGTTTCCGCCAGCTCGCCCGCCGGCGCAAGCCGACCACCAACGCCGTGGTCTTCCTGTTACTCGATGTCTCCTCGAGCATGGACGAGCATTGCCGCAAGCTGGCCAAGACCTTCTTCTTCTGGGCCCTTGCAGGAATTCGGCGGCAGTTTTCTGCCGTGGAGACCGTGTTCGTCGCCCATACGGTGGAGGCGTGGGAGTTCGAGGAGGAGCAGTTCTTCCAGGTCCACGGCCAGGGCGGCACCCGCAGCTCGTCCGGGCTCGCGAGGGTGCAGTCGATCCTCGACGAACGTTACGACCCGTCGCGGTACAACTGTTATCTCTTCTATGCCACCGACGGGCACAATTTCAGCGAGGATCGCGGCCGCGCCGCGGACGTGCTCGCCCGGCTGGCCCCGGAGATGAACTTCATGGGCTATGCCGAGGTATCGCATCAGAACCATCGACGACTCGATACCGAAGTTGCGGGTATATGGCGGGAACTGTCTTCGATCGGGATACCCTGTGGCAGTTATTCGCTGACCCAGGAGACCGACATCTGGCCGGCGATCCGGGCGTTCTTCACCGATCAGGCGGACGTGGCGGAGGAGGCGTAACATGGCGACGCTGCCGCTGGAGGAAGCCATCCCGCGTATGGAGACGCTGGCACGCGAGCTCGGGCTTCAGCACTACCCGGTTGATTTCGAGCTCGTGCCGCCGGCGTTCATGATGGAGGTGGCAGTTTACGGTCTGCCGGTGCGCATGCCTCACTGGTCGTTCGGCGTACGCTGGATCTATCAGATGGTGCAGCATCGCATGGGGCACTCGCGGATTTTCGAGGTGGTTTTCCCCGGCAATCCCAACCGTGCCTATCTGGTGGATACCAACAGCGTGGAAGAGAATACGCTGGTCGTCGCGCACGTACTCGGGCATGCGGATTTCTCGTGCAATAATCACACGTTCGTCCGTAGCCAGGAACAGGTCGGTTATCACATCGTCGGACAGGCGGCCGCGCATGCTCATCGAATCGAAGAGGTGATCGAGGAAGTCGGGGAGAAGCGCGTCGAGGAGGTGCTCGACGTGGCGCTGGCGCTCGAGCCCCATATCGACACCGATCAGCCCCTGAACCGGCCTCGCTATCACACGTCCCGATCCGGGAAACCCGGGTTCGAGGAGGTACCGTCGGACCCTGATGCGTTCGGTGACCGGTACGCGCATTTGCCGGGTGAGACGCCGGCGGAACACGAACACGGCCGGCGGCCGCCTGCGCTGCAGACCCCCCCGCGCCCGGAGGCCGATCTGCTGTGGTTCATCGCGCAGTATGCGCCCGACATGGAGGATTGGGAGCGGGATATCTTCCTCGCCGTGCGCAAGGAGGCGTACTATTTCCAGCCGGTGTTCAACTGCCAGATCATGAACGAGGGCTGGGCGAGCTACTGGCATTCCCGGTTGCTTCGGGAGGCCGATTTCCTGCCGTCCCAGGCCTACGTGGACTGCATGAAGACGCATTCCGACGTGGTCCGCCCGTACGGGAGCGATCGCCAGATCGCGTTGCAGGTCAATCCCTACCACCTGGGCTATGTGCTGTGGGAGCACCTCATCGAGTCCGAGGGCATGGATGTGGCACGGAGCATCATGCGCGAGGAGGACGACTTCGGCTTCGTCCGCAACTACCTGACCGCCGAGCGTGCGCGCGAGCTCGATCTTTTCGTCTACTCGGCACGCCAGAACGGGGAAATCCGGGTGACCGAGTCGAACCTGCCGGAGCTGCACGAAGCCATTCTGAGCCCCAAGTACAATTTTGGAGCACCGCGGGTAGCGGTCGAAGAGATGGGCCGGGATGGCAGTCTGGTATTACGGCATAACCACGCCGATGACGGGCGCGGTCTCGACCTTGCCCGGGCGCGCCACGTTCTCGACTACGTGGACCGCATCTGGCGTCGCCCGGTGACGCTGGTGACGGTGGACGAGCGCGGCCAGGAGGTGCGCTTGCACCCCACTGCCGCCGACGACGACTGAGGGGCGAGCGCTCGCTGGCAGTCGGTGCCGTTGTCCGGCTGAAGGCCGATCAGAGCTCGGGGTCGTCCAGCGGGTTCCCGGAGGGGGAAGGGGTGGTACGGTCTTCGAGGCCGTAATCTTCGCGCATCACGTCCATCGAACCGGACCAGTCCTCCGGGGGCTCGATGGGTTCTGCGCTTACTTCCAACCACGTATCCAGGTCGAGTTCCTCGACGGCACCGTCGAAATACTGGATCTCTACGGACTCGTCTTCCGCGTCGTAGGCGACCACCTCGAAGGTGTCCCCGGTCGGGGTCATGTACCAGTCCCCGATTTCCGGCTGGTGACCGGCAGCCATCGCTGGAACCTCCTTACACCGTGTCCTAAGTCATATGACATACCTGCTTCACGTATAGGTAGGTGGCGCCATGGCTGCAATGGCCGTCTGACGGGCGGCGACGGACAAGGAGGCGATCAGAGAGACCCACCAGTACCCGGGGACACATCAGCGGCGAGCAAGGCCGGGTCACGCCGAAGCGGCGTTTCCGCATGGCGACTCGACGCCGTGTGTTTTCGTGTTCCCGGGGACAGGTGGCTCTCGGTCAGTGGCTGGTTTTTGCGCTCCCTATGGGCATGGGTTCGGATGTGCGCGATGGATTGCCTCGATGCCTTCGGTCACCGCCTCGGGCAGGGATATTTCGGCGCTGTCGATGTTGCTGCGCAGCTGTTCCATCGTGGTGGCGCCGATGATGTTGCTGGTGACGAACGGCCGCGAGTTCACGTAAGCGAGGGCCATTTGCGCGGGATCGAGCCCGTAATCCCGGGCGAGCTCTACGTACTGGGCGGTGACCGATTCCGCCGGTTCTCCCACGTAACGGCCGAACTGTGGGTAGAGGGTAAGCCGCGCGCCTTCCGGGCGGGCGCCGTTCAGATACTTGCCGGTGAGCACGCCGAATGCGAGCGGCGAGTAAGCGAGTAGCCCCACGCGTTCACGGTGGGCAATTTCGGCGAGCCCTACCTCGAAGGTTCGGTTGAGCAAACTGTAGGGGTTCTGCACCGAGACCACACGCGCCAGGTCGTGGCGCTCGGCGAGGCGCAGAAAGGACATCACGCCCCAGGGCGTTTCGTTGGATAGCCCCACGTAACGAATCTTTCCCTCGGCGACCAAATCGGAGAGGGCGCGCAGTGTCTCCTCGAGCCGGGGAGGTGTGTCGTCTTCGGGGTACTCGTAGCCCAGGCGGCCGAAGAAGTTCGACCGCCGTTCCGGCCAGTGCAGCTGGTAGAGATCCACGTAATCCGTCTGCAGCCGTCTCAGGCTGCCTTCCAGCGCTTCGCGCAGGCCGGTGGTGTCGAAGCTCGCCCGGCCCTCGCGGATGTGCTCGACCCCCGGTCCGACGCACTTGGTGGCGACGAAGACGTCTTCCCGGCGGGCGCCGGCAGCGAACCAGCTGCCTATGTGGCGCTCGGTCAAACCCCAGGTGTCGGCGCGGCTGGGCACCGGGTACATTTCCGCGGCGTCGAGGAAGTTGATGCCGCGTTCGCGGGCGTAGTCCATCTGGGCATGGGCTTCTCGTTCGGTGTTCTGGTGGCCCCATGTCATGGTGCCCAGGCACAGGACACTCACCTCGGTGTCCGTATTACCGAGTCGGCGGTATTCCATGCGCTTTTTCCTTGCTCGTTTCGGGCGCCGGGATGGAGACGCCGCGTGGATGGTTCGGCACGATATGGGGTCGCAACGGCGGTTGTCCAACCGCATTGGCGAGTCCGTAAACCCTGCCGTATGCTCTCTTGCCACTCGGGAACCGGAGGCAGATGGCGTGCGAGAGCTGGTGCTCGGCGGGATGAAATCGGGCAAGAGCCTGTATGCCGAATCACAGGCGCAGGCAAGTGGTGCCGAGGTGGTGTACGTGGCCACGGCGCGTGCCGGTGATGGGGAGATGGCGGAGCGTATCGCCGCCCACCGGGCGCGCAGGCCCTCGCACTGGCGGACCGTGGAAGCGGGCGATGATCTCGCCGGCGTCCTGCGCGCCTGCGCCGCTGATGATCGCTGTGTGCTCGTGGATTGTCTGACGCTCTGGCTCACCGCGCTTGTCGAGCGTCCCGAGTCGTGGCGTCGCGCCCGGCAGGATCTGCTCACGGCGTTGCCCGGCTTGGCGGGGCGCATTGTACTCGTAAGCAACGAGGTCGGTCAGGGCGTGGTGCCGCTCGGCGAGCTGAGCCGGCGTTTCGTGGACGAGGCCGGGCGGCTTCACCAGGCGGTCGCGGCCCGCTGCGAGCGCGTTACCCTGGTGACTGCCGGCCTTCCCCTGACTCTCAAGGAGACGACATGACCCTCAGCATCCCCACGCCGAATGAAAGTGCGGCCCAACGGGCACGCACGCGCCAGGCGCAACTGACCAAACCGCCGGGGGCGCTCGGCGCTCTGGAGACACTCGCGGTACAACTCGCCGGACTGCTGGGGGACGATCACCCAGGAGTGGATCCTGTGCATATTGCCGTGTTCGCCGCCGATCATGGCGTCACCGCGCAGGGCGTGTCCGCGTTTCCGTCAGAGGTTACCGTGCAAATGGTGGCCAATTTCGCTGCCGGTGGTGCGGCGATTAGCGTGCTGGCGCGGCAGCTGGGCGCGCGCCTGCAGGTGGTCGACGTGGGCACCGCCACGGACTACGACGTGCCCGACGGGGTGCGAGTCGCCCGTGCCGGCAACGGAACGCGGGATTTCACCCGTGAGCCTGCGATGACCCCGCAAGCCTTCGCCAGCGCGGATGCCACCGGTCGGGAGGTCGCTCGGGCGGTTGCCGACGACGGCGGGCGGCTTTTCGTGGGCGGGGAGATGGGCATCGGTAATACCACCGCAGCCTCGGCCGTGGCGTGCGCGCTGCTCGGTGCCGACCCCGAAGACCTGGTCGGTCCGGGCACCGGGATCGACCCGACCGGACTCGCCCGTAAGGTAGAGACCGTTCGTGCCGGGCTCCACCGTCATGCCGCGGCGATCCGTGTGCCCGATGATGCGCTGCGCCTCCTGGGGGGGTTCGAGCTCGTCGCGCTTGCCGCAGCGATCGAGACGGCGGCCTCGAGACGGGTGCCGGTGCTTGTCGACGGCTTCATTGTCAGCGTCGCGGCGCTTGCGGCGGTGCGTCGCAATCCGGCGCTCGCGCCTTGGCTGATTTTCGCTCATACCTCCGCGGAGCCCGGCCACGAGCGTGTGTTGAGCGCGCTTGAGGCGCACCCGCTTATGAAACTCGGACTGCGTCTTGGTGAGGGTAGCGGTGCAGCCGCTGCCGTGCCGTTGTTGCGACTCGCCTGTGCGTTGCACAACGATATGGCCACCTTCGAAGAGGCTGCCGTCGCAAACCGGCAGGAGTGACGCACGCATGCAACGTATCGATACCGGTGGCGCGTTGTTCGTGGATTTCATTCGCCACGGCGTGCCCGTGGGTGGCCGTCGCTATCGCGGTCACCGCGACGACCCGCTTTCCGAGCAGGGCTGGCAACAGATGTGGGCGGCGGTGGGCGATGATCCGAAACCGTGGTCGCTGATCGTCACTTCTCCGCTTCGGCGTTGCTGCGAGTTCGCGGACGAGCTGGGCGCCCGTGCGAATGTGCCGGTAGTCACTGAGCCGGGGTTCAAGGAGATCAGCTTCGGTGCCTGGGAGGGGCGGACCGTCGACGAGATCCTTGGCGAATCGCCCGAGGAAATCAGCGCGTACTGGCACGACCCGGTCGCCAATACGCCGCCTGATGGGGAGATGTTGGCCGAATTCCGCGATCGCGTGGTCGCTGCCTGGGAGCGGTTATTGCAACGCCAGGCGCGGCACGTGCTGGTGGTCGGCCATGGGGGGCTCATACGCACGCTGGTCGGCC
Organism: uncultured Ectothiorhodospiraceae bacterium; assembly: GCA_964530405.1. Taxonomy (GTDB): domain Bacteria; phylum Pseudomonadota; class Gammaproteobacteria; order Nitrococcales; family Nitrococcaceae; genus Arhodomonas. The sequence goes on along the minus strand of CAZHBN010000007.1, from coordinate 7,191 downwards.
ATGTTCTGGGAATGCCGCTGCCGGCGGTCCTGCGGTTGGAGGTGCCCAATGCGGGTATCACCCGCATACGGGTGCAGGCGGACGTCAATGGCCGTCCTGCACCGAGCCTGGTTTTCCACGCCCGACCGGGGCTTTGATGAAAGCACTGGTGACCGCGCTCGCCTTTCTGACCCGCCTTCCCGTTCCGGCGGTGGTCCCTGATGCTCACACCGTCGGGCGTTCACTGCTGTGGTATCCGTTGGTGGGTGCCGTGCTCGGCGCAATCGCGGCGTTCGTCGGTTGGGCGGCCGGGGGGCTGCTTGGCGCTGCGCTGGCGGTGGCGGTTCTGGTGCTTCTGTCGGGGGCGCTGCATCTCGACGGCCTTGCCGATACCGCCGACGCCTGGGTAGGCGGGCTGGGAGACGCCGATCGTACGCTCACCATCATGAAGGATCCCAGCGCCGGGCCGGTGGGCGTGGCAGCCGTCGTGGTGGTGTTGCTGCTGGAACTGGCGGCGGCTGAGGCCGTGCTGCGTCAGGCGGTTCCCGCCGCGCTGGTGGTAGCGGCGATGCTGGGCCGAGCCGCTGCCCCGGCGCTGTTTCTGACGACGCCCTACGTCCGGCCGGGCGGCCTCGGCGATGCCATGGCCCGCCACCGTCCCGGAGCAGCGGTCTATGCAGCCCTTCTCGCCACGGCTGCGGCTTCCGTGGTGCTGCTGGGATTCGCGGGCATCGCGGCACTGGCAGGCGCTGCGGCCACCGTGGCAATCGCCCGTTCGATGTTTCTGCGGCGCCTCGGCGGAATCACGGGGGACACGGTGGGCGCGACCATGGTCGTGACCCAGGTGCTGTCGCTGGTCGCCGCGGCTTTGACGCTTCGCTGAGCAGAAAGTGAAATGCTGAAAGCGACAAGTAGAGTGGGACAAGATTGCGGGCGCCGGTGGGTTATCGCGGGTTCCGGTTCCGGATTTCAGATTCCGGGCACGGTATCCCGGGCCAGCGCGCGTCATGTACGGCAAGGCGATAGCCGCGCGAAACCTGACACTTTCAACCTGTCACTCGGAACTGCTCACACGAAGACCCAGATCAGCACTGCGCCCAGCACCAGCCGGTAGGCGACAAACGGGGTCATGCCGATACGCTCCAGTAGTGCCAGGAAAGCCCCGATGCAGGCATAGGCTGCGATCGCGGAGATAGCGGCGCCGAGCAGAAGCATATCCCACGCCGCAGGTGCCGGGGAGAGTGCGAGCTGCATGGCTTTCCAGCCACCGGCCAGGGCGATCGTGGGAATAGCCAGCAGGAACGAGAAACGGGCGGCGGCGGTCGGGGCGAGGCCCAGGAAAAGGCCGGCTGTCATGGTAATGCCGGAGCGGGACGTGCCGGGAATGATGGCCAGTATCTGTGCCAGCCCGATCCACAGCGCGTCGCCGAGGCCTGCCGTCGATTCATCACGATGCCCTCGCCAGCCCCGGTGCGCTACCCATAGCAGTATACCGAACCCGATGTTCGCGGCAGCGATGACGAGCGGTTCACGCAGATATTCTTCAGCGGAATCTCCCAGGAGCAGCCCGGCGGCGACAATGGGGATTGTCGCGATCACGAGCAGCATGGCCAGCCGGCCGTCGCCCTGGAAGCGTCGGCGTCGGGCGCTCGCGAGCGCGTCCGCGCACAGTCGTACCAGTGTGCCGCGGAAGTAGGTCAGCACGGCAAGCAGCGTACCCACGTGTACGGCAACGTCGAATGCTAGCCCCTGATCCGGCCAGTCGCTGAGCACGGGCACGAGAATCAGGTGGGCGGAGCTTGAAATGGGCAGGAACTCCGTGAGGCCCTGGAGAAGCCCCAGGCAAACGGCGTGAAGCCAGTCCATGTACGCTCCTATGCCGATGGTGGATGATTCGGGTCGCGGCTGAGCTGGTAGAGCAGCAGCGGTGTGTCGATGCCACGAATGTGGCGCTTTTCCCCGGCTCCGAAAACCAGGCCCCGCGGGTCGTCGAGGTGGTACCTTACGGCTTCTGAGACGAGCGCATGTCCGGCGCCTGCCGCGCCACATACGCGTGCGGCGATATTGACCGGCGCGCCGATGGCCGTGTAGTCGAGGTGGTCGCCCGTGCCGATATTCCCCACCGTTACCTCGCCGGCGTGCACGCCGATGCTCACGGGAACCTCTTCGCCAGCGGCGTGCTCGCCGCGTGCGGCGACGGTTTCGAGAATCTCGACGGCGCAGTTGCAGGCCTGGCGCGCCATGCTGGGTCGGTCGAAAACGGCCATCAGGCCATCGCCGCCGAAGGTATCCACATAGCCGCCGTGGCGGTAAACCGTACCGACCTGAAGGCTCAGGTGGCGGTTGACGGTGTCGAAGAGCTGCTCTGGCGGGATGGCGTCGGACAGGGCGGTGAACCCGCGAATGTCCGTGAACAGAATACAGGCGTTGATCAGGACGGGCTCGCTGCTGCTCCGCGGGTGGCGTGCGTGCCCTTCGATCAGGCTGCGCAGTCGGGGTGAGACGTAGCGTGCCAGCTCGCTGCGGATGCGTTCGAGCTCGCGCCTGTAACGCGCTTTGCTCACCAACCCGCCGAGTCGCGCGAGAACCACGAGCGGCTCCAGGGGGCGCGGCAGGAAATCATCGCAGCCGGCCGTGAACGCGCTACGCAGCAGTCGTGGCTCAGGGCGTTCGGTAAGCAGGAGAATCGGAGTCATGCGGTAGAGGCGGTCACGGCGAAGCTCTGTGACCAGCGGCAGCAGTGTGTCGGGGGTCTCCGCGCATGCCGCGATGACGACGGCGTCGGGTTCACGCGCTGTGAGCCAGTCGCGGGCGGTGACCGCTTCGCCCACGGTGACGGTTCGATAGCCGCCGGCTTCGAGTATACCGGTAAGCTCGGACACCGCCTCGTCGCCCACTATCAGGACCAGTCCGGCCTCGTTGGCGGGAGTGCGGCGTGTCGGTGCGCTCATGGATGACGCCTGTGGACGTTGAGGCGGCCACTCTGGTCTGCGAATCCGAAACCGGTGAGAGGGGCGGACAGGCCCCGTCCAACGGCGAGGACCTTGAAGCGTTCTCCCATTTCACCGGGCATGAGCAGTGGCTTGGCCTGTTGGCTGGCGACCGCCGCCGCCTGTGGGTCCCGGTTCATTTCGGCTTCCAGCAGTCCGGGGAGCCCGGCGCCCATTAGAAAGTTCGCCTGGGTGGTGAAGCCCTGGAGTTCCAGTCCGGCCTCCGTGGCGGCGCGCGCGGCAGCGGTGAAATCCACTGACGCGGTGATGTCCTGCAGGCCCGGCCACCAGAATGCGTCGTCATGGGCCCGGTGCCGGTAGTGGCAGAGTAGTGTGCCCATGGCGCGCTGTCGGTGATAGTACTCGCGGCGAGGGTAGCCATAGTCGATGAGCAGCGCCGCGCCGGCATCCAGGCAGCCGGCGAGTGCCTGCATCCAGCCGGGCAGGGTCGGGCAGTATTCGGAGACGTAGCCTGGTGGCAAGGGCGAGTCCAGATCGGCCTCGATGCGCCTGATTGCCACGGTCAGCGTGTCGTCCGCGGGCATCAGCCGATACTGGAAATTCTCGCCATCGTGAGTGACGGCCAGCTCGTGGATGCCGTCTTCGGCGATCTGGAAACGCCGTACGGGCAGCGCGTCCATGACCTCGTTGGCGAGTACCACGCCCTGAAAGGGCTCGTCGGGCAGGTGCTCCAGCCACTCCACCCGTTCGCGTATGTCGGCGGGCAGCTCGGCGATAGCCGTGGCCTGCTCCTGACGCAGCGCAGCGCTCACTTCCAGGATTCGGTAGCGCTTTGGCAGGCATTGCAACGCCGCCAGCTCGGTCAGCACGTCTGCGGCCATGCGACCGGTGCCGGCACCGAACTCGAGAACATCGCCACCGCCGAGTCGGTTCAGCACCTCCGCGCACTGGTTCGCCAGCGTGCGCGAGAACAATGTCGAGGCGAGGGGCGCGGTGATGTAGTCGCCACCCGTGCCGAAGCGTGCTTGTCCGGCACTGTAGTAGCCGAGCCCGGGTTCGTAGAGTGCCATCGCCATGTATTGGTCGAAGCGCAGGACACCGCCGGCTGCCTCGGCGGCGGCGCGGATGCGGTCGACCAGCGTGGCGCTGTGGCGTCTGGCATCGGCGTCGGGGGTAGGGGCTTCCTGGGGCATGGAGGCTCAGTCCAGTTCGATGCGGCGCATGGGCTGATCACTGGCGTCGAATGAAGCCCAAAGCTCGGCGTAAGGCCGACCAAGGGTCGGGTGGGGTTCGTCGCCGGCGATGTCGGCAAGCGGGCGCAGAACGAATGCGCAATCGAGAATCTCCGCACGCGGGAGTTGCACGCGACCGTCGTCGTACGCGGTATCTCCCCAGGTGAGGAGGTCCAGGTCGAGCGTGCGGGGCCGTATTCCCGGATTGCGGCCACGTTCGCGACCGTGGGCGTCTTCGAGTGCCTTGAATTCGGCCGTTAGCGTGGCGGGGTCGAGGTGCGTGTCGAAGCCGACGACGAGGTTGAGAAAATCGGCGCCGTCGAAGCCTACTGCGCCGGTCTCGTAAATGGGGGACACCGTCAGGGGGGAGAAACGCTCGCGTAGCGCCGCGATGGCTGAGCGTACGTTGTGCTCGCGCTCTACGTTGCTGCCGATGCTGACATAGACGCGGGTCATGGGCGCGGCGCCTCGCCGCGTTCGATACGCACGCCGACACCGCGGGTACCCGCGACCGCGCCGGGCTTGGTGAGTGTCAGTCGCAGGCCGGCGACGGGGAAACGCTCGCGTATCCGTGTCGCGAGGTGCTCGGCGAGCGCCTCCAGTAAGCGGAAGTCAGCGTTTGCGGCGCACTCGCGCAGGCAGTCCGCAACGTCGGCATAGCTGATCGCGTCATCGAGCGCATCGCTGGCGGCGGCTGGGGCGGTGTCCACGGAGAGCGCCACGTCAGCGCGCAGGCGCTGGTCGATGTGCCGCTCCCACGGCCAGGCGCCGATACGGGCGGTGAGCTCCAGGCCTTCTATGAAGACGGTGTCCATGGTTCGGATCCTGGCGGTAACCGCGTCATGATACCGGCGGGCGGGCGGCGTGACCAATTGCCGCCCCGTGATGGTGCATTGCGGTCCGTGGCCGCAGGGGCTGCAAGAGTGATCCTGACGACGGTAAAGTCGTGCGTCACTCGAGCGCCGGGATGTCTGGTAGTCGCCATGATCGAAACCGTTTTCACTATACTCGCCTATCTGTTGGGCTCGCTGTCATCGGCGATCCTGGTGTGCAAGCTCATGGGGCTGCCGGATCCACGGGGTGAGGGGTCGGGAAACCCGGGGGCCACCAACGTTCTGAGGGTAGGGGGGCGAGTTGCCGGGGCGCTGACTCTGGCCGGCGATTTTCTCAAGGGCACGGTGGCTGTGTGGCTCGCCCTGCTCGCAGGCCTTTCCCCCGCCGCTCTCGGGGCGGTGGGCGTAGCGGCGTTTCTGGGTCACCTCTATCCGGTGTTTTTCGGCTTCAAGGGGGGCAAAGGCGTGGCCACGGGGCTGGGCGTGTTGCTGGGCTGGTCGTGGTCGGTGCTCGTGGTCACAGTGGGGACGTGGCTGCTGGTGGCAGCGGTGACGCGTATTTCGTCGCTGTCCGCGTTGGTGGCGTTTCTGCTGGCGCCCGTTTACCTATGGGGGTTCACCGGTGAGCCGGCACTCGCGGTCGCAATGGCGGTTATGACCGCTGTCACCTATTGGCGACATCGCGGGAATATCCGGCGGTTGCTGGCGGGTGAGGAGGCGCGTATCGGCCGGAAGGAGTGAGCCTCACTCCGAGGACGGTGGTTCCAGGCGGCGCTGTAACCACCTCAGCACGCGGCGAACTCTGGGGGATGCGAGCTCATGCGCCTGCTCGAAGTCGACCCAGCGGTACTCCTGATGTTCGGGGCGGCCGAGCTCGGGATTGATCCCCATGACGACGCGTCGCTGGTTGGTCTCGGCGACGTAGTAACGCGCCACTTTGCCTTGCGCGTAGGGGCCGGTCTCGAAGTAGTCGAGGCCCCAGCGGAACGCCAGCTCGGTGATGCCGGTCTCCTCGGCCACTTCGCGGCGGGCGCCTTCCAGTGGGGTTTCACCTTTCTCCACCTGCCCCTTGGGGAAGTCCCAGTACTGGTAGGCGCGTAGCAGCAGCAGGCGCCACGCGGCGTCGTCACGACGTACGACGGCGACTCCGGCGGAGAGTATGCGTACGCGACCACGCCGCCGACCGCGGCGACGCCGTGTCGGTTGCCCGTCAGATCCCATGGTAGGCAGGGCTTAGTGCGTGAACCGCCTCGATCATCGCCGCCGCGTTGTCCGGCGGGATCTGCGGGTGGATGCCGTGGCCCAGGTTGAAGACGTGCCCGCTCCCCTGACCGTACTCCGCGAGTACACGGGCAACCTGTTCGCGGATTACCGTCGGCCTGGCATACAGGATGCTAGGGTCGAGATTGCCCTGCAGGGCGACTCGTTCGCCCACGCGCCGGCGGGCCTCGCCCAGATCGATGGTCCAGTCCAGACCCAGCGCGTCGGCCCCGCACTCGGCCATTGCCTCGAGCCAGAGGCCGCCGCCCTTGGTGAAGAACGTCACCGGTACGTGGCGGCCTTCGCGTTCGCGCACGAGGCCGTTGATGACCCGCCGCGCGTAAGCGAGGGAAAACTCCCGGTAGGCGTCGTGGGCGAGGGCGCCGCCCCAGGTGTCGAAGATCATCAGAGCCTGGGCGCCGGCCGCGCTCTGGGCGTTGAGGTAGTCGGTCACCGCGTCGGCGACCTTGGCGAGAAGGCGGTGCAGCGCGGCCGGATCGTCGTAGGCGAGCGCCTTGATATGCCGGAAGTCGCGGCTGCCGGCGCCTTCGACCATGTAGGTGGCCAGCGTCCAGGGGCTGCCGCTGAAGCCGATCAATGGGACGCGCCCGGCGAGCTCGCGGCGGATGACGGAGACGGCGTCGGTGACGTAGGCGAGCTCCGTACCCACGTCCGGCACCGGGAGCGCGTCGATGGCCGCGGCGTCACGTACCGGGTGCTGGAAACGCGGGCCTTCACCGGGCTCGAAATACAGGCCGAGACCCATGGCGTCGGGCACGGTCAGGATGTCCGAGAAGAGGATGGCGGCGTCCAGCGGGAAGCGCTCCAGCGGTTGGAGCGTCACTTCGCAGGCGAGGTCGGCGTCGCGGCAGAGGTTCATGAAGCTGCCGGCCTGCTCGCGCACGCGGCGGTATTCGGGCAGGTAACGCCCCGCCT
>CAZHBN010000006.1:22493-36257 GCA_964530405.1 uncultured Ectothiorhodospiraceae bacterium | reverse complement strand
TCCCGGCGCGTTGGCGCTTTCCCCAGCCTTGGCTACACTCTGGGACGACTGTCCATACGCAAGCGTATGTCTCAGAACGACAACCACAAGGAGGGGGAGTATGGCCGCACGTACGGGCCTGGTCGTGGATTCCGCCTGTGATCTGCCTCATTGGTTCATCGAGCAGAACGATATCGCCGTTCTGCCGATCTCGATACGCATCGACGACGATGTGTGGGTGGATGCCCGTGACCCCGCTCGCACGCTCGAGTTCTACGAAAGTGATCAGATCGCCCGCAGTCACGATGCGGAGTCGGTTCCGTTCTCCACGCAGGAGATCGAGACGCTGTTCCTGGATCGAGTCGTGACCGCATACGACGCCGCCATCATCGAAACCGTCACGCGCAGCCGCAGCCCGATCTATGAGAACGCCCAGCACGCGGCGCACGGCATTCTCGCCGCGTACCGCCCCATCCGTCGGCGATCCGGTCTGGACGAAACGTTCTCCCTGCGGGTCATCAACACTCGCACACTGTTCACAGGGCAAGCCGTCATCGCCGCCCATACCATGGAGCGCATTCGCGAAGGCGCGCGTCTGCCCAGCATCCGGCAGTCCGTGGAGGCACTCGCCGGGCGCGTTTACGCGTATGCCGTGCCCCCCGATGTCTTCTACCTGCGCGAGCGTGCGCGTCGCAAGGGCGATGACAGTGTCTCCTGGATGGGAGCGACGGTGGCGCGGGCGTTCGACGTCAAGCCGATCCTGTGCGCACGCGAAGAGGATACCTACCCGGTTGCCCGGGTACGGGGCCACGAGGCCGGAATGGCACAGCTGTTCGAGTATGCCCGCCGACGCATCGAGCGTGGCCTGAGCGTGCCTTACGTCTGCGTTTCCTATGCGGGAGATCCCGCGGCGCTGGAACGCCTGCCCCAGTATCAAGCGTTGCAGGAGACCGCCGAGGCGCACCGGGTTCAGGTGCTGACCGCGATCATGTGCCTGACCGGGGGCGTAAACCTGGGGCCGGGTACGTTGAGCCTGGCGCTCGCGGCACCGCCCCACGATTTCGCCTGACGTCGGGGGGCGTCAGCGCGGTCGCTGAGGTGCTTGGGGGAGATCGTCCGGAGCCGCCTCCGGCGCGGCATCGCCGGGGGCGTCACCGCCGAGGAGCCGTGGCCGCTCGATGGCGTGGCCCTGGGCGTAGTCCACACCGCATCGGCGCAACGGCGCGAACAGTTCGCTGCGTTCTACGCCCGTGGCAATGGCCTGCCGCTCGAGCAAGTGAGCGAGCTCTGCGATCGCCCGCACCATCGCCTGGTCGTTGTCGTCCGCGTCCAGTTCGCTGACGAACAGCTCGTCGAGCTTGAGCACGTTCACGGGCAAGCGCTTGAGCACATCGAAGTTTGCCAGCGCCGTGCCGAAACGCACGAAACCCACGTCGGCGCCCAGCTCGCGTGCGCGTCCGGCAAAACGGGCAGTGGCGACCAGGTTCTGGGACGCGACCGACTCGGTGAGCTCCAGGCAGAGTCGGACACGTCCGCCCACCAGGTCCGCGTGGGCCCGCTCGATCGCCTGCCAGACCAGGGGATCGAAGAGGCCGTTGGGCGACAGCTGGACGTGGATGACGGTAGCCTGCGCGCGTCCATTGCCGAGCTGCCGGTGCAGGGCGATTGCCTGCTCGATTACGCAGCGGTCGAGCCGCGACATGAGCTCACCCTGGCGCGTGTTCACCGGCAACCACTCCGGAACCGCCGGGCGCTCGTAGCCACTGCCGTCCTGAACCACGGGCAGGAGCTGCCAGCGTTGCTCGTCGTCGGAACCGCCGCCCAGTGGCTGAATCCGTTGGACGCGGTAACGAAGAGCACCGCGCGCCAATGCCTGTTCGAGCCGCTCATCCATTGCCCGGGAGTCCGTGGTGTCGGCGTCCACCACCGCGCTCGCCAGCCGGTTGCCGCCTTCTTCGCGCGCTGTCTGGTGCAGTTCGTCGAGGCGCCCGAGTAGTGCCGCCGCGGACAGGGTGCCAGGGGTGAACGTTACCGCGGCCGCCGTTGCACGCACCGTGAGGCGGTGTCCGTCGTCGCCGGTTGCGGGCAATCGGGTAATGCTGCGTCGAAGGCGCTCGGCGAGCAGTTGCGAGGAGGCCGGATCACTGTCGCGAAATACCACCGTGAACTCGTCGCCACCGGTGCGGGCGGCTAGACCGTGGCGATCGGCGGACCGGCCAACCAGCCGGGAGACCCGCCGCAGCACGTGATCGCCGGCCTCGTGGCCGAGCTCGGCGTTGACCCCCCGAAACCCATCCAGCGACAGTTGCACGGCGGTATAGCGGTCCTCAGGGCCGGCGTGCGGCAGGCGCTCCACGGCACGCGTGAATGCCTTGCGGTTCAGCAGGCCGGTGAGCGGATCATGGGTGGCCTGCCGAACGAGCGCATCGTGTGCGCTCACCAGCGCCTGGCGCCATTGCCGCTGCGTGAACGGCGCGTCGAGATCGTCGACCACGCGGGCACCATCGGCAAGGCGTGCCGCCATCTCGGTGAGGGTGAGTGTCTCGGCACGATGGCCGGCGCGATCGACGAATACCAGGCGGGCGTTGTCCTCGGCGACCCACTGCAGCCTCAGCGGTGCGGCGTCTTCGTGCTGCGGGGCGAACAGCACCCAGTCGCCCGGCCGAAGCAGGCGAGCGCGCTCCATCCAGTGACGGGAGATCTCGCCACCACTGTCATCGTTGGCGTCTGCCGCGTGACCGGACACGGTCACCCGGGGAAGTGGCACCTGGGTAGTGCCGGTGCGGCAGACTTCGACCACGGCGGTTCGGAGCGTATGCAACAATTCGGCAAGGTGAGGGGAAAGCCGACCGAGGCGTTTGAGCTGATGCTGCGCATAGGCGATGACGCGTTCCGGATCCCGGATCGCCTGCGGCGGCGAACCATCGCGCCCGAGCGCGGTGAGCAGTCGATCCACCACGGCGAGGCAGCGTCGCCACGTATCACTTTCGGTGCCGTGACGGAGAAAGACCAGGGTCATCAGGTCCTTCCAGCCGCTATCCAGGAACGCGGCAACCGGTTGCGGGATATCGCGACCGTCGACACGCGGTGCCAGCGCCTCGTCCACCGTCCGGCGTGCGCGTGCCAGGCGTTGCTCGCCCTCGCACTGTTGCGACACGCGCGCCATATTGTTCGCTCGCGATCGCAGCGGCGCCGCGACCCGCTCTGCAATGGCCTCGGCGGCCGCCTGCATGGCAGCGGGGGTCGCCTGGTCGCGGGCCCCCGCGAGCTCGGCCTCGAGGGATTCGCGAAGCTCCGCCTGCTGTGCCGGCTCCAGCAGCGTCATCGCGACCCCGGCACGATCCACCTGGTCGAGGAGCGCGTTCAGCGCGGTAGCCGTACCGGTGAGGAAACGACCGTCCCGGCTCTGCTCGCGTTGGGCGAGGGCGGTCAACTGGGTCAGCTGCTCGCGCAGGAAAGGCGGCACGCTGGCATCTTCCGCGGATTGGGCGAACCATCGGCGAACGCGGTCGTCCCCGTGGTCCGTGTTGCCCCTGGCCGCGTCATCGCCGCTGGCGATAACCCCCGGAGACAGCGTCGATGCGATCTCCGCGTCAGCGCTGCCAGCGGCTGCCACTATGGGTGTCTCCGCCATCGGCGTCGCTTGCAGACGGCTTGCCAGGGCAGCGATTCGCCCGGCCTCCGGCATGGCGTGCGCCGCGCCCGTGCGGCCTGAATCGACGGAGCGAGCTCCCGTACCGGGTGTTGCAGCGCTGGCGTGGCGCTGTCCGCTCACGGCTCGCGACGGTGTCTGCTTGCCGCGCGAGGCGTCGCCGCCCAGCATGCGGATCTCCGGACGAATGTCCTCCGCATCGGGCATGACTCCGGCTCTGCGAAGCGCGTCGTTGAGTGCGTCATACAGTTGCCCGAGTCGCGCGAGCACGACTCGATCGAGCACTCGATAGAATTCACGGCACACGGAGCCCGGAAAACGCTCCAGCCGGGCGCGTTCCGCGAAAGTTCCCGCGATGCCGTCCGGCGCCAGCGGGTTACTGCGTTCATCCATGCTGGTATGCAGCAGGGCGTTGAAGCGCCGGTTCAGGGCATCCAGCGACTGACGGTAGCGGCTCTCGGCCCTGCCGATGGTCTCCGAGCGCAACAGCCAGTCGTCGAACTCGCGTTCGTCCACCAGTTCCAGCTCTTCCGGCGAGGTGGCGGTAGCGGATGAGGCGTGGGGGCCGTGAGCGCCGTCATCTTCCCGGCCGAGACGGTCGACTCGCGCACACAGCTGATCGACGATGGATCGCGGCAGGCCGTCGCTTTCGTCGCGCAGGGTCCGGTAGGCGCGGAACAGGGCCGACTGCTCGGAGACGTTGGCAGCCGCCCGCGAGCGGTCGAACAGCTCGTCGGCGAGGTCGGCGGTGAACGTCGCGGCCACCTCCGCCGCGAAACGCTGTACGTGCTCCCGGCAGAGCTCCCGCAGCCATCCTTCGCCCGTAACCGGCCCCCGTGACGGCATCGAGGCAGTGACCGACGGACGGACGGTCTCGTGCAGGCCGCCGACCGTGCTGAGGAGGGTAACGACGTCGGGATGGGGGCCGTCACTGAACGCGACGCCCACGCCGTCGTCGGCCCGACGTGCCACGGTGGCGGCCAGCGTGCGGGTGCTCGCCGTCAGCGGATCGCGGAAGCGAATGCGAACGTTGGTGCGCTCTATCAGCGCCGGGGCCTGGTCCGGTGCGCGCAGCGCGAGATAGAAGCCACCGGCACAGACGTCCTCGATGACTGCCGGCTCTTCCGGGGCACCTTCGATCAGAAGACGTGCATCCCAGCGAACGGGGTGGCGCTCGTAGGCGCGACGGTCACGGCTCATGGGCAGGTTATATTCCTTTGACAGATGCTAGAGCCCGCGGCGTGCATGCTCGTGTCGCCACACGCTGCCGGCCGACCCGTGCAAACGCATTCACGTTAGTTGATTTCCGCAAGCGCCGCAAAGCGCGGTGACCGGCCGCTGTGCGGCCCGTCACTCGCCGTCGAGGCCTTCACCACCGATTCCCTGCGGGGTGCCCGATCTCGGCGGCCGGTCGCCCACTGCGCCCCCTTCGGACCCGGTGACGGGCTGCAGTGGCTCGTCGGGAGCGCTGACGAAATGCAGCGTGCGCTGAGGGTAGGGCATGTCGATGCCTGCCTGCTCGAAGGCGAGCTTCGTTCGCCGGAAGAACTCCCGGCGCACCTGCCACTGGTCCCCCGGCCGGGTCTTGAGTCGTACCCGCACGCCTACCCACGACTCGTTGAGTTCCTGCAACCCGAAGATCTCGATATCGGAAATCAGCTTCGGTCCCCAGGTGTCATCTTCGCGCATGACCCGGGCGGTTTCGCCGAGGAGCTCGAGCACCCGGTCGACGTTCTCGCGATATCCAACGCGAACATCGATCAGCGCATAGCTGTACAGCCGAGTCATGTTGACGACCGTGCCCACGTCGCCGAACGGCACGGTGTGCACGTTGCCCTCCAGGTCGCGCAGGCGCATGGAGCGGATCGACAGGGACTCGACTTCGCCGCTGTGACCGCTGCCCAGATCGACCCAGTCGCCCGCGGAGACAGTGTCTTCCACCAGCATGAAAAACCCGGTAATGACGTCCTTGACCAGTGTCTGCGCGCCAAAACCCACAGCCAGCCCGATTACCCCCGCGCCGGCGAGCAGGGGGGCGATGTTGACGCCGAGCTGGGCGAGAATCATCAGCCCGGCCACGGTGATAACGGCAATACGGATGATGTTCCGCACCAGCGGTAGAAGCGTCTGTCGGCGCGCGTTGTTCGCCCCGTAGGGGCCCACGCCCTGCTGACGCTGCAGTGCTCGCTCGGTAATGGCAGTGGCCAGTTCCAGCGTGAGCACGGCGAGCACGAGAATCAGGATGACCGAGAGTAACCCCGCCGAGGCATTGCGACCGCCGGGCGTACGCAACCATTGGACGAGTGGTACCCCCCAGGTCTGCAGTAAGGCAAGCAGGCCCAGCAGGTAGACCAGCGCGCTCACTGACTGCTTGAGCGCGCTTCGGTAGCGCTGCGCGCGAGTGATTCCGCCGTCGACCATGCGATCGATACCGCGCCGCAGCCCCGAATCCAGGAACAGGGTCACGATGAGCACGACGATCGTCGTGGCCAGGCTGGCGAGCATATCGGTGGCACCATCGGTGCCGCCGATGAAGTTCGCGACGTACAGACCCGCGAGCAGGACGAGCGCGACGATATGCCAGAGGCGTGAGAGGTGCTCGCGCAATGCGCCGGCGGGCGCGTCCCGGCGCACGAGTCCGGCAATGGGACTTCGGAAGCGCAGAATCGCGGCAGCGAGCGAGACAACGACCACCAATGCAACCAATTGCTGGAGAACGTCGATGGTGTGGGTCTCGACCCCGAGCTCGGCGGCGGCGGCAGAGGCCACCAGCGCGGTGATCGTGAATACCCCCACCGTGCGCAGCCAGCGCATCAGGGTGCCGCCGAGGGCATCGTCCACACCGGGAAGCGGTCGCCCGATCCGCGGTGCCAGGCACTCGCCGGCGACGCGCAGCAACGCCTGGGACAGAGCGAAACCGGCGGCGACCGCCACGGCTACCACTGCCGCCGGTCCGGCGCCGGCGAATGCACGGGTGAACACCAGCACGCCAGTGAATGCCGCGGCAGCAGGCAGCAGCATGACCAGGGCCCGCGCCAGCGGGGCAGCGTGAGGCCAGTTCGAGCGGGCACGGGCCTGTGCCGTGCGAATCAGACCCCGCACACCCAGCAACACCACGACGAACATGCCCAGGCCTACCGCGAGGCTGGTCAGCAACGATACGGACCGCTCCAGCCAGAGCGTGCGCGCATCGGCGTCGGCGAAAACCCCGGCGACCCGCTCCGGAAGCTTCGGTACCGCTTCGACGAGAACCAGCAAGCGGCTCAAGCGGGCCGCGAGCTGATCGACACCCGCCATTGCGTGTTCCAGCATCCCCTCGGGCTCGGCCGCGTCGGCGCTGGTCGTCCCGGATCGCAGGGCGATCAGCGCATCGATCTGGCGTAGCAGCTCCTCGCGCTCCCCGGGGTCCGCTATGCGCTGCCTGAGCTCCTGCAGGGCTTCCCGGCGGGACGCCTCCGCAGCCGCCCCGGACCCACTGTCCGCAGGCGGCTGCGTCTGCGCCATCGCCCGCGGCGTCGCCGACGCCACGGCGACGATCGCGACGGCGGCCAGCACAGCGGCGATGAGCACGCGCAGCATCGGGCTCACCATTGCCCGGCTGCTACTCCGCGGTGATCGGGGACAGGGTCAGCTCGACGCGGCGGTTCTGCTGCCGTCCCGTGGCGGTGTCGTTGTTCGCCACCGGGCGGGTTTCACCGAAGCCGCGTGCGATGATGCGTCGAGAGTCGATGCCACGACCGCTCAGGTAGCGCGCGACGGTCTCCGCCCGCCGTTCGGATAGCCGCTGGTTGTACGCCGCGGCGCCGGTGCTGTCGGTGTGCCCCATGACATTGATCACGGTCTTGCCGTACTCATCGAGCACCAACGCCACCGAATCGAGCACATCGAAGAATTGAGGCCGCAGATCGGCACTGTCCGTGGCGAACGTGATGTTGCCGGGCATGTTGAGAATGATGTCATTGCCGCTGCGCGTGACACTCACCCCGGAACCACGGAGCTTGCGGCGCAGCTCGGCTTCCTGACGGTCCATGTAATTGCCGATGGCCGCGCCGGACAGGCCACCGATACCCGCACCGACGAGGGCTCGCTGCCGGCGCTCGGTGGCGTCGTCGCCGCTGGCGAGGCCGACCACGGCACCGGCCACGGCGCCGATCGCCGCACCCGTGGTGGCCTTGCTGGTACGTTGCTCGCCGGTGTACGGATCCGTCGTCTGACAGCCGGCGAGCACGCCCAGACCGAGGGTGGCGGCCGCCGATGCGGCGAGCAGGCGATGGTATTTCACGCGTATTCCTCCAGTAGTCACGTCCAATGTCCTGGGCCCCATGCGGGGAACTGCGAAACGTGGTATGCTGCGATGCAACAACCCATGTCGAGATCGCCGGGCGCCCGACGCCACAAGCGTGAGCGCCGGCACGACGAATGGTCCGCGACAATCGAGCGCGTGTGCAACATGACAGATGAATCACCTATCGCCGAAAACCATCCTGTCGTCATCCGGCGACTCCTGTGGCACGAACGCCGTGCTCTGACTGCGCATCTCCTGCGGCTGACGCCGGAGGACCGATACATGCGCTTCGCCGGGCATGTCAGCGATCGCTTCATCCGCGGCTACGCCGGTCGCGAAGACTGGCTGCAACGCACCGTACTCGGTGCCTTCGCCGACGGCGAGCTCCGAGGCGCCGCGGAGTGCCGCCTGCTTCCCGGCAACTGGCCGCGGGAGGCGGAGCTGGCGTTCAGCGTCGAGCAGAACCTGCAGGGCAGGGGCATCGGTAGCGCGCTGTTCGCCCGAATGCTCACGTTCGCCCGCAACCGCGTGCTCCACCGAGTGTACCTGACCACGCTCGCCAGCAATCGCCGCATGCGCCACATCGCCGGAAAGTTCGGCATGCGTCTGCGGGTGTGTGACGGCGATCTCGAAGGCCGGCTCGAGCTCCTGGGGCCGGACTACATTTCCCTCTGGGAAGAAGCCTGGCAGGAGAGCCAGGGCTGGTTCGCGAGTGCCTGGCACGGCCTCGTCACGGATGGGCGCGACGCCGCCTGACGGTTCAGGGCAGACGGGCCCGCAGGGCGGCGAGTGTCTCCGCAGCGGGCCGCGCGAGGCGAACGTCAACGGCATCGGAGACGGCGGACTCGCCGGGGTTGATCTCGACGACGGGAACGCCCTGGCCGCCGGCGACGTGGACCGGTTCGGTAATGTAGGGAAACAGGCCGCTGGTCCCGATGCAGAGCACGAGGTCGAACCCCTGGGTCAGCTCGCGTCTGAGCGCCCGTAGTGCATCCTCCGGCAGCATCTCGCCGAACAGCACCACCGGCGGCCGCAGTGGTGCGAAGCATTCCGGACAGGTCGGGAGTCGCGGCAGCCGCGCATAGTCCACAGGATGTCGGCGGTAGCGGCACTGCGTGCAAACCAGGCTTTCCATGTTGCCGTGGATTTCCACCACGTTCCGGCTACCGGCGGCGCGGTGCAGCCCGTCCACGTTCTGAGTGAGAACACACACCTGCCGGGCGCCGGAGTCGAAGGCGCTCAGCGCGTAATGCCCTGCATTGGGCTGCGCCCCGCAAGCGGCGGCCCCGAGTTCTCGGAGGTAATGCCAGGTGGTCTCCGGCTGGCGCACGAATACCTCCCCGGAGAGCGCGGCCTCGATGGGCATGTCGTGATCCGTGGTTCGTTGCTCGTACAGCCCGCCGATGCCCCGGTAGGTGGGAAGCCCGGAATCGGCGGAGAGGCCGGCGCCCGTGATCGCCAGCACGCGCGAGGCCGCGGCGAGGTGTTCTGCCACCACGCTCAGGCGTTGCCGGTCGTCCTCATTCCATTCGCGTACGTGGGTCATCTGCGGCAGTCCTCGCCAGGCGGTTGCCCGGGAGTGTGCCACGCCGCCGGTGCGCTTCTGAAGACGCGGAACTCCCCGTGGCGCCCGCGGTCGTTACAGACGGTTGCCAGTACGCTGGCCGTCCCCATTATCCGGGGAGAACTTCATCGGAAGTCGGGAGATAAATCGATGCAACGTTTGGGCAGTCTTCTCACGATGCTGCTAACCGTGGCGCTCGCGGCGGGGCAGGCGTCCGCCGCCAGTCTGCCGGCCGCGGTGGGCGACAGCGAAATGCCGACACTGGCCCCGATGGTCGAGCGTGTTTCGCCCGCGGTGGTGAACATAGCCACCCGCAGCTCCGTGGAGGTGGAATCCAGCCCGCTCATGCAGGATCCGTTTTTCCGGCGCTTCTTCGACCTGCCGCGCCAGCGGCGTGAGCGCGAGGTGCAGTCGCTCGGATCCGGTGTCATCGTGGATGCGGACAAGGGCTACATCCTCACCAATCACCACGTGATCGCCGACGCCGACGAGATCACCGTCAAGCTGCAGGACGACCGCCAGTTCCAGGCCGAGGTGATCGGCTCGGATCCGGAAACCGACGTGGCCGTGATCCGCATCGACGCCGACAATCTCGAGAGCATTCCCCGGTCGGATTCTAACAAGCTGCGCGTCGGCGATTTCGTGGTCGCCATCGGCAATCCGTTCGGGCTCGATCACACCGTGACCACCGGTGTCGTCAGTGGGCTGGGCAGGACGCTGCGTGGCGGCGGAGGCAACGCTCGCCTGCAGAACTTCATCCAGACCGATGCCTCCATCAACCCCGGCAACTCGGGGGGCGCGCTGGTCAATCTCAAAGGGGAGCTGGTGGGGATCAACACCGCCATTCTCTCGCGCAGCGGCGGCAACATCGGCATCGGTTTCGCCATTCCCATCAACATGGCCGACGAGATCCAGCGCCAGATCGTCGAACACGGCGAAGTGCGTCGCGGCGTACTCGGTGTGCGGGTTCAGGACCTCACCCCCGAGATGGCCGAAGCTTTCGAGCTCGAGTCGCGTGACGGTGCGCTCATCGCCCACGTGGCCCCGGGTTCGGCTGCCGAAAAGGCCGGGCTGCAGCAGGGAGACGTCGTCACCGCCGTCAACGGTGACCCGATCGGCAGCGCCAATGACCTGGCAAACACCATCGGCCTCATGCAGATCGGGGATTCAGTAGAGCTCACCGTGATCCGCGACGGCGAGGAGATGACCATCGACGCCAGTGTCGGCGACCCGGAGAGCTACCAGGCGGACGCCACCGGCATGCATGACGCGCTTGCCGGCGCGAAGTTCTCCAATCTGGATGAACGCTCGCGGCTGTTCGGCGAAGTCGAGGGAGTGCTCGTCACCGAGGTGGAGCGGGGCACCCGCGCGTCGCGCTATCTTCAGAAGGGCGACGTGATCACGTCCGTCAACCGTGAGCCCGTGCCGACACTCGAGGCCTTCCGCCAGGCCGTGAAGGGCGAGGACAAGCTGCTTCTCAACATCCGCCGCGGGAACGGTGCGATGTTCGTTCTGGTCCAATAGAAGCAACGGCCAGTTGCGACTGTTTTCCCGCTAAGGGAAGCCCTGCACCGCCGCGCGGTGCAGGGTTTTTCGTTTGGTGCGCCGCTCACGGCGCGCCAGCGCCGTGAGCGGCGCTGGATAACCGGTGAGCGGAAGCGAGCCGGGAAGTGACCTTGGGGTGGCAGTCCCCTGCGGGCGCTGGTGGCGGGAACCGCGAGCCGACCGGCAAGGGCTGCATTGCTGAGGTGACGCCATGCCCAATCGCTGGCTCCATGAGGCCATGCAACGGGTGGACATGGCGAATCAGCCGGTGGGCATCTTCGTGTCAGTCATCCGAGACTGTTGTTTACAGGAGCCGCTACACGATCGGTACCTGCGGTTCCGTGAGCGGGATGAGGCGGCGACGCCTCATCCCGCTCGATTTGGCGGTCGCCTCGCTCAGGCCGCTTCCATGTCACCGTTGTAGTCGCCGCGCCGGGCCGCACCGTTGAGGCGTGCGCGCTGGTAGAACGCTTTCTGCGCCGCGTCGACGTTGGCAGCGTCACCCCGCCACGCCTTCTGCGCCGGCTCCTGCAGCGCGCGGCCATAGGAGAACGTCAGCGCCCAGGGCGCCGCTCCGCGGGCGTTCATGGCGCTGAGGTTGGCGGTGGCCTCCGCGGGGGTCTGGCCGCCGGAGAGGAACGCGATGGCGGGTACCGCTGCGGGGACCGTACGCTTTAGCACCCGCAGGGTGTGCTCGGCGACCGCTTCGGGAGCGAGCTTGGGCTGCTCTTTGCCGGGAACGATCATGTTCGGCTTGAGCACCATGTGCTCCAGGCGCACGCCATAGCGGTACAGCGCGTTGAAAACCGCCCGTTGTACCGCCTCGGTGACTTCGGCGCAGCGCTCTACGCCGTGGTCGCCATCCATGAGCACCTCGGGCTCGACGATAGGCACCATGCCGGCCTCCTGGACGAGAGCCGCGTAGCGCGCGATCACCTCCGCGTTCGCCTCGATCGCCAGCGCCGACGGGTTGCCATTGGCGATGGCGTAGACGTTACGCCACTTGGTGAAACGCGCACCTTGCTCGCGGTAGGTGGCGAGGCGATCCGCCAGCCCGTCGAGCCCCTGGGTGACCTTGTCGCCCGGCGCATTGACAAGGTCAATGGTGCCCTTATCCACCTTGATTCCCGGCACGATACCCTGGGCCTCGCAGACTTCGGGCAATGTGCGGCCGTCGTCGGCCTTCTGGCCAAGCGTCTCCTCGAAGAAAATCACGCCGCTGATGAACTCCGCCACACCGGGAGTCGTCACCAGCAGGGAACGGTAAGCGCGGCGGTTCTCTTCCGTGGATTCCACATCGATCGCCTGGAAACGCTTGGCGATCGTCCCGAAGCTTTCGTCGGCCGCCAGAATGCCCTTGCCGGGCGCTGCCATCTGCTCGATGGTGTACTCGAGTTGACTGTAATCGGTCATGGAAACTTAAACCTCCGGGGCTTTACGCTCGTCGTCCCAATTGGTGCATGCGCTCCCTCGTGGCGACTTTCTGTCATGGTTATTCGGGAGTCTCCGTCGCCACCTGGCCTTCCGGCGGAGCCGGGCGGCAATGTGCAGCCCGGGCCCCGACGGGCCAGTCCCTCACGGCAGGAACCGCACCCCGCCGCGGGCGCCGTATATCCTAATGGCCCGACGCCTACTGGACCAGTATGGCGCGTCCGCGCACCGCCTGTGCCACGCTCGACGGGTGGTCTGCGAACCCGTGCACAGCGAATTTGACGCCCTCCGGGCCGGTGCCATACTTATCAATCCGAAGGCGGCAACGAGTGCCGTCGCTGACGCGCGCAGCCGCCTGCCCCATCGCCGCAACCCGGGCGTGGAGCGCCAGTGCCTATGGCTTCAGGGTTGTTCCGCACGTTCATTCTCGCCGCCCTGGGGGCTTCCCTGCTCGCCACCGCGAGCGCGCAACCGCGGCCGCTCACCGAGCTCGTCGACGCCCTGAATCGGACGCAGGCCCTCGAGCGTGACAGCCAGTCGCTTTCTGGCGACGACCTCACGAGTGTGGCCCGAATCGCCTGTCAAACCCTCAATGACATGGCCGGCGAGCGTCTCAACGCGATGCTGAAGCCTGCCTACGACAACCTCCATGCCCAATACGACGAAGCCAAGCAATTGCTGCAACGATCGACGGGCGGGCCCACGGGCTTCACGGATGCGCTTCGCGACGCTCTGCGCGCCGGCCGCGCCACCTCCGGCGACGTGGAGGCACTGCTTGGCCGGCTGCGGGCGGTACGCACCGGCGAGCGCCCGGATGTCACCGTGTCCTACAGCGTTCCGCTGCATGTGGACGAGCTCGCGAAGCACGCCTGCGAGGTGTACCGCTGGCGCCGGGATCAGGGCAAGCCCGACGAAGACGAGGACCGGCAGGTGGTCGCCGCCGCGCTGGACGGGCTGGTCGGGCTGACACTGATCGCCGCCGGCCACCACCTGCTCGGCGGGGGAAGCGGCGCAACCAACCCCCGGGCGGGCGCCGCGACAGCCATTGGAAGCGTCATGATCGCCGGGGCCTATCGTGACCTCTATCGATGACGGCGGGCGCAGGGTATGGCTCGCCAGCGACGGACCCGAGCGTCATCGGGGCGGAGTGTCAGACACGCTGTAGAGCGGGGAGGCAGTCATGCATGGTTCCATTCACCGGGGTTTGCTGTGCGCGCTGATCGCGGCCGTGTGCCTGGTGACCGGCACGATGCCGGCGCAGGCGGTGACGCCCGAAGCGCTTCGCGAACAGGGCTTCGTACGCGCGGC
>CAZHBN010000006.1:0-22393 GCA_964530405.1 uncultured Ectothiorhodospiraceae bacterium | reverse complement strand
GATCAGTCCAGCATGCTTGCGGCGGTGCGTACCGGGCGGGTCGACGCCGCCGCGCTGACCTCGGTATCCATCGAGCGCATGGCCCAACGAGGCGGTGAGCGGGTCGAGCGCGCCGAGCCGTTCGAGACCCCGCCGGAAGCGGTGGGCTACGGGGGCTTCGCGTTCCGCCAGGCGGACGACGAGCTGCTGGCCGCGTTCAACGAGCACCTGGGCGAGTTCATCGGCAGCGAGGAGCACCTGGCGCTGGTCAAGCCCTTCGGGTTCACCGAGGCGAACCTGCCAGGGGACATGACCGCCGAGATGCTCTGCAAGGGCGGGGGCTGATCGTGGATCGTCCCCGCCGGCGCGATAGCCGCGGGGACGTTTTACGGTAACCGACTGCCATGGAGATCCTGCGCTTTCTGCCACCCCTGCTCGAAGGCGCCTGGATAACCATCCAGATAACGGCACTAGCCATGGTGCTCGGCGTGTGCATGGGCTTCGCGGCGGGGCTGATGCGTGTCTCCGAGTTCCGGCCGGCGCGCGCTGTCGCCGCGATGTACGTGGAAGTGTTCCGGGGCACGTCCGCGTTGGTCCAGTTGTTCTGGATGTTCTTCGTATTGCCTCATTTCGGCATCCACCTGGACCCGTTCACGGTTGGATGGCTCGCGCTGGGTCTGAACATCGGGTCCTACGGCGGCGAAGTCGTTCGTGGCGCGATACTCGCCGTTCCTCCAGGACAGTACGAAGCCGCGATTTCGCTGAACATGCCGAAATGGCTCGCCATGCGGCGCATCATCGTGCCTCAGGCCGTGGTCAACATGATCCCGCCGTGGGGGAACCTCTTCATCGAGTTGCTCAAGGCGACATCACTGGTATCGCTGATCACGATTTCGGACCTGACTTTCCGCGCCAAGCAACTCAATGACCGAACCTTTCAAACAGTCGAGATATTCACCCTGGTGCTTGGCATCTATCTGATCATCGCCTTGCTGATCACGGCGGCGATGCGCCTGCTGGAACGCCGCGCCGGACGAGGTCTGGCCCGGGGAGGCGTGCGATGACCCTCTGGGACTGGGCGTTCGCGTTCGAAATCCTTCCGCGCCTGCTGGAGGCTGCGGTCATCACCGTGGAGGCAACGGTGATCGGCTACCTGTTCGCCCTGGTCGTGGGCCTGCTTCTCGCGTTGATGCGCCGCAGTCATGCACGCTGGCTGTCGTGGCCGGCAATCGCCGTCGTGGAATCGATTCGCAGTACGCCCTTGTTGGTACAGATCTATTTCGTATTCTTCGTCTTTCCCGAGTTCGGCATCGTGCTGCCCGCGATGGTCGCCGGCGTGCTCGCTCTGGGCCTGCACTTTTCCACCTACTGCTCGGAAGTCTATCGTGCCGGACTCGACGGCGTACCGCGCGGCCAGTGGGAGGCGGCGCAATCGCTGAACTTGAGTACCTACCGTACCTACCGGGACATCATCATCCCCCAGGCGATTCCTCCGGTGGTCCCGGCACTCGGAAACTATCTCATCGGCATGATCAAGGAGACCCCCCTGCTGTCGGCCATCGCGGTGGTGGAGATCATGCAGGAGGGCAAGATCATCGGCTCCGAGACTTTCCGATACATCGAGCCCATGACCCTGGTGGGCGCCTTTTTCCTGATCGTCAGCCTGGTATCGATGGTCGTCATCCGGCGTGTCGAGCGCTGGCTCGGGCGCAGGATGACGGGGCAGGGCGGATGATGGCCGGCACGCCCCCGACTACCACCGCCAACGACCACCAGCGGGTGCGTGGGGACGACAACGCTCCGATCGTGCGCTTCGACGACGTCACCAAGCGCTTCGACGAGCTGGTGGTGATCGACCATCTCAGTCTCGACGTCGAGCGCAATGAACGCGTCGCCATCATCGGCCCTTCCGGGTCAGGCAAATCGACGCTGCTGCGCCTGCTGATGACGCTGGAGACGCCCGAGGAAGGTGTGATCTACGTGGACGGTGAGCCGCTCAACATGATGGAACGCAGTGGCCGGCTCGTCAGCGCCGACCGCGCGCATATCCGCCGGGTCCGGGGCAAGATCGGCATGGTCTTTCAGCACTTCCACCTGTTTCCGCACATGAGCGCTCTCGGTAACGTCATAGAGGCGCCGATCCACGTGCTGGGGCTCAGTCGCCGTGAGGCGGTGGCCCGGGGCGAAGAACTGCTCGCCATGGTGGGGCTTTCGGACAAGCGTGACCAACACCCCAGTCAGCTATCCGGGGGGCAGCAGCAGCGCGTCGCTATTGCTCGCTCATTGGCCATGCGGCCGAGCATCATGCTCTTCGACGAGGTGACCTCCGCGCTGGACCCGGAGCTGGTCGGAGAGGTGCTCAATACGATCCGGCACATCGGCGAGGCGCACCGGATCACCATGCTCATCGTTACCCACGAGATGGGTTTCGCCAAGGAGTTCGCCGACCGGGTGTGCTTTTTCGACGAAGGGCGCATTCGCGAAGAGGGGCCGGCGAAAGAGATCCTTACCACGCCCCGCAACCCGCGCACACAGCAGTTCCTGCGTGCCGTGCTGGGCTGAAGCGGGCCAGGGCGGTCAGTAGTCGACGTTCTCCCCGTGTTCCCGGGAGTAGCGGCGCATGCGCCGGCGCAGCAGGTGCAGCATGCCCAGGCCGATCACGCCGACACCGGTCAACCACAGCAGGCTCCAGGGGTCGGGGTCGCGGGCGAACTCCCGAGCCTCGTTACCAATGATCGCAATGGCGGCGATACCCGGCACGCAGCCGAACACCGTACCCACTACGAAGTCACGCAAGCGTACGTGGGTGGCTCCGGAGCCCAGGTTGATCAACGAGAAATGTGCAATGGGCACCAGGCGCAGGGTCGTGACGACCATGATGCCGTGCCGTCCGGCACCCCTGCTTATGCGGTTGATCAGGTGGCCACCGAGATAGTGCAGCGGGGCGTGACCGAGAAAGTGTCCGACGGTGAACCCGACGAGCGCGCTGAGCAGCGTGCCCGCCGTGGCTAGCCAGAATGCGTGCAGCGGATCGAAGACCAGGGCGGTGGCCACCACCGGCGCGGTCAGGGGGACGAACAGCAACCCCGCGACCACGAAGGCAACGATCACTATGGCGTTGCCCCACGGCGATTCGCGCAGGTAGGCCCCCATCAGCAGGAGTACCTCCAGGTCCGCGTAGTCGCGCAGCGGGGTCAACAGCCACGCGCCGGCGATCACCACCGCCATCACCAGTCCGAGCGCGATCCGCCAGATGATTGATCGGCGCGACAGCTCGCCCATTGCTGCCACCTCCGTGGCGCAACCTAGTGTCCTGAAACACGAATTCGCCGAGGTTCGGAGCGCCCCGGTCCTGCCGGTGCCGGGACACGTGGCCGTACGATGAATGCCGGTCTCGTAGGACTAGTCACCATTATCCGCTTTCTCGACACCACGACGCAGGCGAAAGATACCGATGGCGACGATGGCGACGACGGCGGGAATACTCAAGCCGGTAACGACGTCCGCGGGCACGGAAAACCCGGCGCCCTTCAAGCCCTTGGCCGCATAGCCGACGAGGCTCACCGTGTAATAGCTCAGAATGACGATGGACAGCCCCTCCACCGTCTCCTGCAGTCTCAGCTGCAGACGCGCGCGGCGGTTCATCGACTTGAGCAGGTCCCGGTTCTGCGCCTCCAGCGCGACGTCGACCCGGGTACGCAGCAGGTTGGCGGCCCGGGATACGCGCCGGGACAGGCGGTCGAGGCGGTCGCGGATGTAGCTGCAGGTTGCCAGCGCGGGGGCGAACCGGCGTTCCATGAACTCCGCAAGCGTGGACACGCCCTCGATACGTTGCTCGCGCAGCGCGTCGATGCGACGGCGTACCAGTGAGCCATAAGCCTCGGTGGCGCTGAACCGGAAATTGGTTCGCGCCATCGTATGCTCCACTTCAGCGGACAACCGTGAGAGTGCGTTCAACAGCGCTTGCTCATCCCGCAACGCCTGCACTTCGGCCATGCGGTCGGTGAGGTCGCCGAGCTGCGTCTCCATCGACCCTATCTGAGGGCCCAGCTCACGAGCGGTGGGGAAGGCGAGCAACGCCATCATGCGATAGGTCTCGATCTCCAGAAGACGCTGCACCAGTCGCCCTGCCTGTGAGGGGCGAAGCCCTCGGTCCAGGACGACGAACCGGGTGAAACCGTCCTCGCCGGCACGGAAGTCGGTCCACACCGAAGCGGCGCCGCCGGCGCACAACGAACCCGCGAGGGCGTCGGCATCGAACCACTGTGCCAGCGCATCCGCCTGGGACCCGACGGCCTCCTCGGGGACGAGACTGAGATGACTCGCGGCGAGCAACTCCCCGGGTAACTGCGCTATCCAGCCGTGGGGTGCGAGATCCACCGCGCGCAGGGCGAACGGTGCATTGCGCGGGTCAGGCACGAACAGTGTATAGGTGGAAAATTCGGTATGCCGCTCCCACCTCAGACGAAACCCCGGTGCCTCCACCACGCAGTGGCTGCTGCCCTCGGCGGGGCGCTCCACGCCGAGGCGCTGACACAGTCGTGCCACGTGTGCCGCTTCGGCGCTCGCACTGTCGGTGCCTGTGTAGAGCGCCAGATGGGAAACGTGAAGCGGTGCCTCCAGGACTTCGAAAGGCCGGGCATGCGCTTCGTGCAGCAGAGCGGGGCGAAGGGAGTGCTCGGTGAGGCCGAGCCGGTTTGCGATGTGGGCGCGAGCTCGATTCATGGGTCATCGCCGGCTGACAGAACCACTGACGCTACCGTGCAAGCAAGGTCACGACAAGAGTGCTCCCCGCTGGCGGGTACCCGGCCGAGGAACAGCCGGTCACGCCTCGCCACGGAGTACCGGCCACCGCTATCATCCACGGGTAAACAATTCTGGAGCCCTCATGCTGCAACGTGACTCGAACCTGCCACCGACCATCTTCGCACTGCTCGTTATCAATGCCCTGGTGTTCGCGTGGCAGATGCTCGCGGGCATGGCTCCGATCACCGACCTCGCGCTGTGGCCGCTAGGCACCCCGGACGTGGCTCGTTCGGCTGGCGGCTTCACGCAGGTCCCGGACTTCGCCCCGTGGCAGCTCGTTACTTACGGTTTTCTCCACGGCGGACTGTTTCACCTCGGCGTCAACATGTTCGCGCTGTGGATGTTCGGCGTGCCCATCGAGCGCGCCCTGGGTACGCGCCCGTTCGCTACTTACTACCTCGTCTGCCTGGTGGGCGCCGGCATCATCCAGCTTGTGGTGGCCACGCTGGCAAGCCGGAATGGCATGATCTATCCCACTGTCGGCGCCTCGGGTGCGGTATTCGGGATACTGCTAGCCTTCGGCATGCTGTTTCCCAACCAGCAGGTCATGCTGCTGTTTCCGCCGATCCCGATGAAGGCCAAGTATTTCGTGATTCTCTACGGTGCCTTCGAGCTATGGGCAGGGGTGACCAATACCTTCTCAGGGGTCGCGCATTTCGCCCATCTCGGCGGGATGGTCTTCGGCTTCTTCATGATTCAGTACTGGCGTGGACGGTTGCCGGTGAAACCAAGGCGGCGGCTGCATCTGTGATTCACGGGCGCGCCGGCGCCCCCGCGCCGTGGCGCTTACCCACGTCTCGCAAACCGGCTTGCGGCGGTCACCTTTTCGTTACGACGATTTCCTACCATACTCGGGCAATGGCGGCCGGTTCCGGAGGAACTCGCCAAAGGGCCATAGGACGGTCTGACAAATCACATGCCAAGTAAGGGAGTGAGTCTCATGATAAGTCGCCTCGACAATCAGATTGCCCTGGTAACCGGAGGATCGCGGGGCATCGGCAAGGAGATCGCGCTCGAACTGGCGCGACTGGGCGCGAAGATCGCGATCAACTACAACCGAGGCGAAGCCGAGGCCCGGGCAGTCGCGGAAGAGGTCGGCAAGCTCGGCAGCGAATGCCTCGTGCTGCAAGCAGATGTCAGCGACAAGAACCAGGCCCGCGGTCTGGTAAACCAGACCATCGAGCATTACGGCCAGCTCGACATCCTCGTGAACAACGCCGGCATTACCCGGGACAAGACGCTGAAGAAGCTTACCGACGATGACTGGGAGTCGGTGATCAATACCAACCTCAACAGCGTCTACTACACGGTCAGCGCCGCGTACCCGAGCATGATCGAACGCAATTACGGCCGCATCGTGAATATCAGCTCGTTCGTTGGGCAGGCCGGCAACTTCGGTCAGACCAATTACGCCGCGAGCAAGGGCGGCATCATCGCCTTCACCAAGAGCGCGGCGCAGGAGCTGGCCAAGAACAACATCACCGTGAACGCCATCGCGCCCGGCTTCACCGAGACGGAGATGCTGGCGAAGGTTCCGGACGAGATTCGCGAGAAGATTCTCTCCAAGATCCCGATGCGCCGGTTCGGCAAGCCCAATGAGATCGCGCGCGCCGTGGTCTTCCTCGTCGCCGATGGGGATTACATCACCGGCCAGCAGATCAACGTCAACGGCGGCGTCTACATGTAGTACCGCCGGGCCTGCGGCGGGGGCCAAGGGTAAGGCCCCCGTCTGGAATACCGGAGACCAGCGTGTGATCAACGATCGGTGAGGTCATGTCCCAAGCGCAGCCACCTCCCTTCCATCTCGCCTTCCCGGTTACCGATCTCGATGCGACCCGACGGTTCTATGTAGAACTGCTGGGGTGTCGTGAAGGGCGCAGCACCACGGACTGGCTGGATCTGGACCTTCAGGGCCACCAGCTGAGCGCCCACCGAGTCGAGACCATGCCGGCGCTTCCCACCAACGACGTGGATGGTTGTCAGGTGCCGGTCGCTCACTTCGGCCTGGTGTTGTCCTGGCCGAAGTGGCAGATGCTGGTCGAGAGGCTGCGAAACGCCGGCGTCGATTTCCTTATCGAGCCCTGCATCAGGTATCAGGGGCAACCTGCTGAACAAGCAACGTTTTTCCTCCTGGACCCCAGCGGCAACGGTCTCGAGTTCAAGGCTTTCCGCGACCCGGCGGCCATGTTCGCGTAGGGGCGGTCAAAGCAGGCTGCGTGCCTCGGTGGCGTCCATGTTGGCGCCGGTGAGCACCAGTGCCGTGACCCCGTCGGCGACGCGAGCCGGGAGCACCCCTTCGATAAGGGCCGCGAGTCCCACGGCGGCGCCGGTCTCGACATACAGATGGCCACGCAGCATCAGTCGCCGGGTGGCGTCGGCGATCGCTTCATCGCCGACAGTGACGATGTCGTTGACCCACCGCCGGCTCGCGGCGTACGTGTAGTCGCCGACAATCACCGGCGCGAGGCTCTTGGCAATGGTATCGACGCGGTCCAGAGCGGCCTCGGCGCTGTCCTGATCCCAGGCGTTGCGCATGGTGGCCGCGCCCTTGGGCTCAACGCCGATGAGCTCGATGTCGGGGCGCTGCGTGCGGATCGCCAGACCCAGCCCGGAAATCAGCCCACCGCCACCGATGGGGCAGATCACCCGGCGGAGCTCCGGGATCTGAGCGAGCATTTCCAGGCCCGTGGTTCCCTGACCCGCCATGATGCGCGGGTTGTTGTACGGGTGCACCAGGGTCAGCTCGCGCTCGGCGCGTAAGCGATGGGTGAGGGCCACTGCCTCCTGAATGGTACCGTGGAGAATCACCTCCGCACCGAAACTGCGGGTGACCTCCACCTTCATCTCACTGGAACCCTCCGGCATCACCACCGTCACCGGCACCTGTTGCTGGGCAGCCGCCCAGGCCAGCGCCATGGCGTGGTTACCAGCGGAGACGGTGATCAGACCGTTTCGGGTTTCAGCCTCGGTGGCGGTGGCAACCCAGTTACAGGCACCGCGTACCTTGAAAGAGCCGGTGCGCTGAAGCGATTCCAGCTTCAGCCACAACGGCGCATCGAAATCCGCGCTCAGGTCGTGAGCGGGCACGCTGGGGGTTTCAGGCACGAACGGCCGAATCCGCTCGGCGGCCTCACGGACCGCCGAAGGATCGGGCAATTCCGGCGCGTTATCGGACGAGTGCGACATCGCGGTTCACCGTGGTCAGGAACTCGCAACCCTTGTCAGTCACGACGACAGTATCGGAGAGGAATGCGTCGCCCTGGTCGGAGCGTAGCAGCCAGCTCATCAGGTGAAAGACCATGCCCTCGCGCAGCCGCATCTGCGAGCGCGGACGCAGACCCACCGGCACACCGCTGCCGGACCAGCTCGGCGGGTAGCCGATACCCACCGAGTAGCCACAGTGGTGACGGTGATAGTTCCCCAGACCGCGGCGTTCCAGCACCTGGTGCCAGTTCTCGTAGACGTCTGCGGCGAGGACCCCGGGGCCGATGGTATCGGCCGCCGCCATCATCGCTTCCTGGCAGATCTCGTTGACCTTGCGCGCCTCCGCAGGCATGTCGCCCACGTATGCGAGCCGTCCCATCGGGGCATGGTAGCGGCGCGCGCAGCCCGCCATCTCCAGGAACAGCAAATCGCCGTGGACCAGTTCGCGATCCTCCCACGTACCGTGCTCGTGCTCGAGATTGCTCGTGGAGCGGACCAATGGCACGAAGCCCGGGTAAGTCCCGCCGCGGCGGAACATGGCATCGTAGATCGCGGCCATGACCTCGCGCGCGTTCACCCCGACGCCGGCGGCAGCCATGGCGGAGAGCATCATGGAATCGGAGATCGCCGCTGCGCGTCGAGTCAGCGCCAGCTCCTCCGGCGACTGCACCAGACGGACGTCGTCGACCAGATTATCGATATCCTCCCAGTTCGCGTTCGGTGTGCCCTCGATGATGCCGTTGAGCACTGCATAGGGCAGAAACGTGCTGGACTGGTCCACGGCGATGCGGCCGTTGGCGAGACCGGCATCGTGCAGGGTCTTCACCGTCTCGCTTACCGCGGCCGACGGCACCACCGCCGGCCGGCGACTCGGCTCACGGGTCACGGACCCGGCCTCCACCAGATCCAGCGCCTCGTCGTCGCTGGAACCCCCGGAGTCTGGGCCTGTTGGCGCCGGCACACTGCTGTCGCTGTAGCCCACGTGGATGAGGTCCGGCACCTGGTCGCGCACCACGGCGCGCTCCATCGCCCGGGTAATCAGGATGGGCTGGCCCTTGGCGGGGACGACGAGCAGCTGACAGGCGAAGTAGCCCATGTGGTCGAGCCCGGAGAGATAATTGATGTTCTCGGGGCTGGCGATGAGCACCGCGTCCAACCCGCGCTCGGACATCCGTTCGCGCACTTCCCGCCGGCGCCGCTCGTACTCGGCGTCCGCGAAATACCGACCACTCGTCTGGTCCATCGGTCGTTGCCTCCCAACTGATCTACAACACGTCGCGAACACGCAATGAACGAAACCCGAAGCAGCGCCGGCTGGACTGCCGGACCGCTACGGGCTTTGCGTATTGTGATGATGGACCCCCGCTAGCGGTTCTGGGAAGGGGGTGGCTTGGATTTCGCGCCACTCGCCCCCATCGCCGCCGTAACCACGAAGACGAGGAAACGAGATGACACCACCGGAAGGCTCACAACCGGTCACCGGGCGCGACGACCTGGTTGCATGGATCGAGGCGGGCGGCAAGGATCCTGCCGACTGGCGCATTGGCACGGAGCACGAGAAATTCGTCTTCGACCGGCGCACCCTCGAACCCGTCGACTTTGACGGACCGCGTGGTATCGAGGCGTTTCTCCAGGGCATGACACGGTTCGGGTGGACGCCTGTGACCGAGGCGGGCAGGACCATCGCGCTCAAACGTGACGGTGCCGCCATCACACTGGAGCCGGCTGGCCAACTGGAGCTCTCCGGTGCGCCGCTGGAGCGCCTTCAGCAAAGCTGCGCGGAAGTCAACGGACACCTCGCCGAAGTCCGCGAGGTCGCTAGCGAGCTGGACGTGGGGCTGCTCGGTGTCGGTTTCCATCCCACCGCGCGGCGCGAGGCAATGCCGTGGATGCCCAAGGCGCGCTACGCCATCATGCACCGTTACATGCCCACCCGGGGCGACCACGGCCTGGACATGATGACCCGAAGCTGCGGCGTCCAGGTGAACCTGGATTTCGCCGACGAGGCGGACATGGTGCGCAAGCTCCGGGTCAGTCTGGCATTGCAACCCCTCGCCACGGCCCTGTTCGCCAACTCGCCATTCGTAGAGGGTAAACCCAGCGGCTGGCAGAGCTACCGCAGCCGGGTCTGGATGGATACCGACCCTGACCGCTGCGGCATGCTGGAATTCGCCTTCGACGACGACATGGGCTTCGAGCGTTATGTCGACTACGCGCTGGACGTGCCCATGTACTTCATTCGCCGTGACGAGCGGCTCATCGACGCGGCTGGACAGTCGTTCCGGGACTTCATGGCCGGACGCCTGCCGGCGCTGCCCGGCGAGTATCCGACGCTCGCTGACTGGGAGGATCACCTGACCACGCTGTTCCCGGAAGTGCGCTTGAAGCGCTTTATCGAGATGCGCGGGGCCGACGCCGGCCCGTGGGAGCGACTGTGCGCACTGCCCGCGTTCTGGACGGGACTACTCTATGACCGCCGCGCCCTCGACGAGGCCTATCAGCTCATCGCCGACTGGCAGCCGGAGGAGCTCGTCACCCTGCGGGCGGATGCGGCCCGTCACGGCCTGAGCGCGCAATTCCGGGGCGATATGCTCACCGACTGGGCGCGCCGGGTCCTGCCCATTGCCCGCCGCGGGCTGGCTCATCGCGGCTGGGGTGAAGCCCACTTCCTGGACAGCATCGAGGCCATTGCGGCCACCGGCCGCACGCCTGCGGACGAGCAGCTAGAGGCCTACCATGGCCGCTGGCACGGCGACGTTCGTGCCGTATTCCGCGAATACGCATACTGAGCCAGGCTCAGGCTGCCAGGCCAGCCGACCGCTGCAGATGGTCGAAAAATGCGTGGGTCAGAGCGATCTGCTCCGTAGCGCTGTCGATGCGCACGAGCCGGCGGCGAAACGCTTCACCGTCGTGATGTGCCTTGAGGTACCAGCCGATGTGCTTGCGCGCGACTCGAACCCCCTGGTGGGTGCCGTAGAACCGGTGCAGCGCCTGCAGGTGCCCGACCATGACGCTGCGCAACTCGCCGACACCCGGTGGCGACAGGCGTTCGCCGGTGCCCAGGTAATGGACGATCTCGCGGAAGATCCAGGGTCGTCCTTGCGCCGCCCGGGCGATCATCACGCCATCGGCGCCGGTTTCCGCCAGTACCCGTTTGGCATCCTCGGGGCTGCGGATATCGCCGTTGGCGAGCAATGGCAGTGTCACGGCCTGGCGAATGGCCCGGATCGTGGCGTATTCCGCGGCTCCGCGGTAAGCATCGGCCCGGGTTCGCCCATGCACCGCCAGCGCGGCGATGCCCTCGGCCTGTGCGATTTCGGCGATGCGTACACCGTTGCGTCGATCCGGCGCCGGACCGGTGCGGATCTTCAGGGTGACCGGCACGCTGACGGATTCGACCACCGCCTGCAGGATGTCCCGCACCAGTACCTCATCGGCGAGAAGGGCGGACCCGGCCATGCGGTTGCAGACCTTTTTCGCCGGGCAGCCCATGTTGATGTCGATGATCTGGGCACCGTCGGCCACGTTGTCACGTGCCGCCCAGGCCAGCATCTCTGGGTCGGCGCCGGCAATCTGAACCGCACGGGGTTCCGGTTCCCCGACGTGCTCCCGGCGCAGGCGCGATTTGCGTGTCTCCCGCAGCGCCGGGCTCGCCGCGACCATCTCGGAAACCGTGAGCCCGGCCCCCAACCGGCGGCATAGCAAGCGGAACGGCAGGTCGGTCACGCCTGCCATGGGCGCGAGCACGACATTATTGGGCAACGTGTACGGTCCGATATGCATGAGCGACTGGACAGGCGGCGCGGTCGCTGCGGATGATACTACGGATCCGGCGATCAGTCCTGCCGCCTGGCGGGGCACTCACTTCAGCGGCGGGGGTTCTCCACAGAAGCTGTGGATAACTTTGTGGATGAAGCGCGGATATCAGTCGGGAACGCCCGCACCCCCGCCCCCCTTGTCAAATTGGTGAAAAAATCGGCGAACTAGCGTTTTCCTTTTAAATTCAAAAATATATGAGAATTTCCAATAACTCGTGTGAAAAGTTCCATGCCAACTTGTCGCTAACGCAAGCGTCAGGAGCCACTTGTGTATAACCACGCCGATGTCAAGGCGCGATCCGGTTGCGTGTTCCTCGACCTCGCTTCGCTGGACCGCAATGATCTGGATCTAAGCG
The DNA here is from genome assembly GCA_964530405.1 of uncultured Ectothiorhodospiraceae bacterium. Lineage (GTDB taxonomy): Bacteria > Pseudomonadota > Gammaproteobacteria > Nitrococcales > Nitrococcaceae > Arhodomonas. The sequence goes on along the minus strand of CAZHBN010000006.1, from coordinate 10,230 downwards.
CGCTGGAAAGCGTCTGCGAGCCCCTGGAGAGTTTCCACCGGACCGGAACCGACGAGCTGACAGATCGTGCCCGCGACGCGTGGTGCGTGATCGTGAACAAGGTCGTGCTGGACCGCACCTTCTTCGAAGCCCGTCCGGCACTGCGGCTCGTGTGTGTGGTAGCCACCGGCACGAACAACGTGGACCTGGAGGCCGCTGCGGATCATGGCGTGACGGTGGTCAATTGCCAGGGCTACGGGACGGACTCGCTGGCCCAGCACGTGCTGATGCTGATACTGGCGCTCGCACGCAGCTTGCCCCGGTACCAGGCGGACGTGGCTGCCGGGGCATGGAGCCGCGCCAGCCAGTTCTGTCTCCTGGACCATCCCATTCGCGAGGTGGGCGGTCGCCGGCTCGGAATCGTCGGCTACGGTGCCATCGGCCGGGAAGTGGCCCGGCTCGCGGCGGCCATCGGCATGGAAGTGGTCATCGCCGACCGTCCGGGCGCAGTCCCCCGGGAAGGCAGACTGGCGTTCGACGAGGTCGTCGCGACCAGTGACGTGATCAGTCTGCATTGTCCGCTCAACGCCGAGACCCAGGGGCTGTTCGATGCGCGTGTTCTGCAGCGCATGCGACCGGATGCGTTGTTGATCAACACTGCCCGGGGCGGCCTTGTCGATGAACCCGCGCTGGTCCGGGCGCTGCGCGAGGGCTGGATCGGCGCGGCGGCGGTGGACGTGGTCGGCAGTGAGCCACCGCCGCCGGACCATCCGCTGCTCGCCGCGGACCTGGACAACCTCATCGTTACGCCTCATTGCGCGTGGGGCAGTCGCGAGGCCCGCCAACGTATCGTCGACCAGACCACGGAGAACATCGAGGCCTGGCTGAGTGGCCGTTCCCTGCGCCGGGTGATCGAGGGACGTGCCGGTTGATCGATGCGTTGCGCCGCTGGCAGAGGCAGCGTGAGCTGCGCCGGCACGCCGTACCGGATGCCGTCTGGCGACAAGCGGTGGAAAAGGATGCGCTGTTCCGGAGATTGAGCCGCGGGGAAAGTGACCGCCTGCGGGAGCTGGCGACCCTGTTTCTCGCGCGCAAGACCTTCTTCGGAGCGGCGGGCGCCGATGTCAGCGAGGCCCAGGCCGTGCGCATTGCCGCGCTGGCCGCGATTCCCATTCTCGGGCTGGACATAGACTGGTACCGGGGCTGGCAGTCGGTGATCGTCTACCCCGCCGGATTCCTGGCACGCCATCACGACATCGACGAAACGGGCGTCGTGCACGAACAGGCCACGGAGCTGATCGGTGAAGCGATGGAAGGAGGCGCAGTGGTGCTGTCCTGGGAGGACGTGGAAGCGGGCCACGCGCGCGACGGCTGGAACGTGGTCATTCACGAGCTCTCCCACAAGCTCGACATGCTCAATGGGCAGGCCAACGGCATGCCGCCGCTGCACGCGGACATGCAGCGCCAGGCATGGACGGCGGCCTTCACCGCGGCCTACGATGCGCTGGGCGCGGCGCTGGAACGGGGTGAGCACACGGCGATCGACCCCTATGCCGCCACCGACCCGGCGGAATGCTTCGCGGTCATGAGCGAGACATTCTTCGAGACGCCGGAGACCCTGAATACAGTCTTTCCCGAGGTTTACCGGCAGTTGGCCGCATTCTATCGTCAGGACCCCGCCGCGAGGGGCGCCTGACCCGGGTCGCGGCGACGTCGGGTCCCGGGGCTTGTGCAAGGAGGACGCCATGAGTCGAGTCAGCGTAATCACCGGTGGCGGCAGCGGCATCGGCCGGGCCCTGGCACAGCGGCTGGCGGAGGCCGGCCACCGCGTGATGGTGGCGGGGCGCCGCCGCGAGGCCCTGGAGGACACCGCTGCCGGCCATTCCGACATCGAGCCGGTGGTCGCCGATGTGAGCACCCCCGCCGGACGGAGCGCGATCGTGACAGCTGTCGGTGACCGTCACGTGCGGTTTCTCGTGCACAACGCCGGAGTCCTCACCCCTGTCGGCCCGCTGAGCGAGGTCACGCTCGAAGACTGGCGCCACAGCCAGGCGGTCAACGTGGAGGCCCCACTGTTCCTGACCCAGGCGCTGCTGGACGCGCTCACGGAAGGTCGTGTGCTGCACGTCTCCTCCGGGGCGGCCCATCGGGAGATGCCCGGCTGGGGCGCCTACTGTGCGAGCAAGGCCGCGCTCCACCGCGTGTATACCGTGCTGCGCGAAGAGCTTCGCGCGCAGGGGATCGCTGTGGGCAGCGTGCGGCCCGGCGTCGTCGACACGGACATGCAGACGCTGATCCGCGCCCAGTCGGCGGCGGATTTTCCCGCGGTGGAGCGTTTCCGCGCCCTCAAGGCCCAGGGCGAGCTCGAGCCACCGGAACGCGTGGCCGCATTCATCGAGGCGCTTCTCACCCGTACCGACCCGGAGCGCTTCGGCGCCGAGGAATGGGATATCCGAGACCATGCACGACTCTTCGACCTGGACTGATCCGGCCTGGACGCCCCGCTCGCGCTGGGTGGATCTCCGCGGCTGGCGTTACCGCCTGCACGAATGGTCCGCCCATGAAGGCGCCCCGACGGCGGTGCTACTTCACGGCTGGATGGATACCGGTGCGGGCTTCGGCCCCCTCGCGGCGGCACTCGGTCCGCATTGGCGTTGTCTGGCCCCGGACTGGAGGGGATTCGGCGAGAGTGACCGGGCGCCTCAGGGGCGTTACTGGTTTCCGGATTACCTTGCCGACCTGGATGCGCTGCTCGATATCTGCCTCGCCGGCGATGAGCGGGTGACCCTGATCGGCCATAGCATGGGCGGCAACGTGGCCGGTCTCTACGCCGGAGCGAGGCCGGAGCGTGTGCGCGCGCTCGTTTCCCTGGAAGGCTTCGGCATGCGAGGCAGTGATCCTGCGCAGGCTCCGGCACGCTACCGGGACTGGCTGGACAGCCTCGGCGAGTCCCAGCGTTTGCGCCATTTCCCGAGCTTCGCGGCACTGGCCGAATACCTGCGTGCGCGCAACCGCCACCTCGACGAAACCACCGCAGCGTACCTGGCCCGGTGTTGGGGCAGGGAAGCGGACGGTGAAATCCGGCTCAGGGGCGACAGCGCCCACCGTCGCCCCAACCCCGTGCTGTACCGGCTCGACGAGGCCATGGCCTGCTGGCGCGCGATTACGGCACCCACGTTGTGGATGTGGGGAGAGGATTCCACTATCGCTGCAATGCTGCGCGATGGTGGCGACTGGCAGGATCGGCTGGCGTGTTTCAGCGAGCTGCACACCGCATCGATTGCCCGTGCCGGCCACGGTCTGCACCAGGAACAGCCCCGGGCAGTGGCGGATGCCATCGACGCGTTCGCGCGAGCCGCCCTTTGAAAACTTGGCGGCGCCGCTGCTCCCCGTGTCCGGCGCGTGCAGCGAGTGTGGGCACCACCAAGGTGGGAAGCGACAGACTCGGGGGCAGTCAGTTCAATTGATCGCGAAAGCAGCCCGCGAACGTGGTCGCCTGCAGGTAGGCGGCACGCAGCTCGGTGCGAGGCAGCCGTGAATCGCCCAGCGATGCCCAATCGCCGTGTTCATAGGCGAGCACGCTGGCGAGCACTTCTCCCATGACGCCCTCACGCCGCAGAAGCGCGCCGCTGACGCTCTCCGAGATCGGCAGCGCCTCGATCAGCGTCTCCAGGGGTGCGTCCATGATCGCATCCAGCAAAGAGAACAGGCCCACGGTGAAGAACGCACCGGTTCCCGCGTGACCGAGCCGCCGGGCGAGCTCCTCGGCCATCGCCGCTCGCATCACCGCCATGGTCATGACCTCCACGGGCTTGTCGTCGACACGGCTCATGGCGATCAGCGCGGCCCAGTTCCTGAGTGTCTCGGTACCGAGTAGCACGACCGCCTCGCGGATGGAGTCGACACGCCGCGGCAGCCCGTAGCTGGCCGAATTGACGGCACGCAGCAGCTTGTAAGTGAGGCTCGGATCGCGGTCGATGACCGCCACCAGCGCTTGGACATCCATGTCGGGCGCGAACAGGCACTGCAGGAGCTCGATCAGCGACAGCCGGTTCACCGCCAGGCTGCGGGCGGTCACGACTTTCGGATGACAGAGGAAATACCCCTGGAAGTAATCGAAGCCGAGCCCCTTGCACCACTCGAACTGCTCCGGGGTCTCCACCTTTTCGGCCACCAGCTTGCACTGGTGGCACCGCAGGCGGGCGACCAGCGCCTCTACCTCCTCGGTGGTGTGCGCGAGCACATCCACCTTCACTATGTCGGCCAGCGGCAGCAGTGCGGCCGTGTCCTCGCGATAGACGTAATCGTCCAGCGCCAGGGTCGCGCCGCGGGCGCGCAGCGCGCGCAACGCCGCCAGCAGCTCATCGTCCACGGTTACGTCCTCGAGCACTTCGAGCACAACCTGTGCGTGAGGGAAGGGCAGGTCGTCGTGACTGAGAATCCAGTCCCGGGTGAAGTTGATGAATGCCAGGCCGCTACCCACCAGATCGCGCAGGCCGATCTCGGCGAAACCACCGGTGATCACGTTGGCGGTGGCGGTGTTGCCGTCCGTGACCCCGGTGTTCCCGCCGTTGCGGCACAGCAGCTCGTAGCCGATGACCGTCAGCGCGCGATCGAAGATCGCCTGGCGGGCGATCAGTACATCGGGCGCTTGTACGTCATCCGGCGGTTCGAGGGATTGCGTGGGCGGGTTCTGCATCGTTATTCGGGCCTGTCGGCAGCTCGTGCGAGCGGTGTAGGCGGTTCATTATCCCTCATCCGGTCGACGAAATCCGCAATTTGTCGTCGTGGCCACACGGCCCCGGATGGTGGCTGCTTGGGACTGGGGCACACGCGCCGGTGAGCTGCACCGGTGCGCTGTCGCACGATGACGACAGGAGCGCTTCTGCTACCATGCCGAACGGATGCCCGGGGCGCCGGGCCGTCTCACCAGCGGGGCAGGAGCGAACAGTGAAACTCGAGACCATTGCCATACACGGCGGCTATGAGCCGGAGCCGACCACCAAGGCCGTGGCGGTACCCATCTACCAGACCACCTCCTACGCATTCGACGACACCCAGCACGGCGCGGACCTCTTCGACCTCAAAGTCGAGGGCAACATCTATACGCGCATCATGAATCCCACCTGCGCCGTGCTCGAGCATCGGGTCGCGGCGATGGAGGGCGGTGTGGGCGCCCTGGCAGTGGCTTCCGGCATGGCGGCGGTGACCTACGCCATTCAGTGCATAACCCGCGCGGGCGACAATATCGTCACCACGAGCCAGCTCTATGGGGGGACCTACAACCTGTTCGCTCACGGGCTTCCGGGCATGGGCGTTGAGGCACGTTTCGCCAGCGCCGACGCCCCCGACGAGATCGCCGCGCGCATCGACGAGCGGACCAAGGCGGTGTTCTGCGAGTCGGTGGGCAACCCCAACGGCAACATCGTCGACGTGGAGCGGCTCGCCGAGGTGGCGCACGAGAAGGGCGTCCCCCTGATCGTCGACAACACCGTGCCCACGCCCTACCTGTGGCGACCCATCGAAAGCGGCGCCGACATCATCGTGCACTCGCTCACCAAGTACATGGGCGGTCACGGCACCACCGTGGGTGGAGTGATCGTGGACTCCGGGCGTTTCCCCTGGGCCGAGCACGCCCAGCGCTACCCGATGCTCACCGAACCGGATCCTTCCTATCACGGCGTGGTCTATACCGAGGCCCTGGGGGAGGCGGCCTACATCGGGCGTTGCCGCGTGGCACCGCTGAGGAACATGGGTGCGGCACTGTCGCCGTTCAACGCCTTCCAGCTGCAGCAGGGCATCGAGACCCTGCCACTTCGCATGGATCGCCACTGCGACAATGCCGTCGCCGTGGCGAAGCATCTGCAGGCACACCCACAGGTCACCTGGGTCCGTTACGCCGGGCTCGAGGACAGCCCTTACCATCCGCTGGCCCGCAAATACATGGGGGGGCGTGCAGCCGGCATTCTCGCGTTCGGCATCCGTGGCGGCGAGGAGGCCGGTGCGCGTTTCATCGATGCCCTGCAACTCATCACCCGGCTGGTGAACATCGGCGACGCCAAGTCCCTGGCCTGTCATCCGGCGACGACCACCCACCGCCAGCTCAACGACGACGAGCTCGCCTCGGCGGGTGTCTCGCGGGACATGGTACGGATCTCGGTGGGCATAGAGCACGCCGACGACATCCTCGAAGACATCGACCAGGCGCTGGCAGCGGCAAAGTAGCATGACGGCACGGCGGCCAGTGCCGCCGTGACCGCTATCCGAACACGATCACGGAGGAGGAGTCAGTCGCGACGCGCCGGGTCAGGCGCGCCGCATGGGATACTACGGCACCTGGAGGCAGCATGGCACAGCCTGTGGCGCAGAAGGATCTCATCGAGGCCTTGCGGGATCCGGCATGCTATCCACACCCCGTCGACCACGTCTCGGTGCACGAGACGCACATATCCATCGTCCTTCTCGCCGGCGAATACGCCTACAAGCTCAAGAAGCCCGTGAATCTGGGGTTTCTCGACTTCTCGTCCCTGGACAAACGTCGCTTTTACTGCGAGGAGGAGCTCCGCGTGAACGGACGTTTCGCCGCGGCGCTCTATCTCGACGTCGTGCCGGTCACCCGGGAGAACGGGAACGTCCGCGTGGCAGGCGCCGGCACCGTGGTGGAATACGCCGTGCGGATGCAGCGCTTCCCGCAGGAAGCCTTGCTCGGGCATCTGGCCGAGTCGGGCGAGCTCACCGGATCACTCATCCGGCAGCTGGCGGAGACCGTGGCCGAATTCCACAAGTCGGTGCCCGCGTCGGCGCCGGACGACGCCTACGGCAGCGTCGACGAGATCCGGCAACGCGCGCTGGAGAATTTCCCGCCCCTGCGCGAAATGGACCCTGTCCCCCGATCGGCGGCATCCATCGATGCCCTCGAAAGCTGGACACGCGAGCAGGCCAGGCACCTCGAACCCGTGTTCGAGGCCCGTCGGGGCGACGGCCGTGTGCGCGAATGTCACGGTGATCTCCACCTGGACAACATGCTGCTGTGGCAGGGAAGGGTGACGCTGTTCGATGCCATCGAATTCGCGCCGGATCTGCGCTGGATCGATACCGCGAACGATCTGGCGTTCGTGTTGATGGATCTGCGCTACCGCCACGAAGCGGTTGCGGCCAACGCGGTGCTCAGCCGTTACCTGGAGATCACCGGGGACTACGACGCCCTGAGGGTGTTGCCGTTCTACATCGCCTACCGCGCCATGGTGAGGGCAAAGGTCGAGGCCGTCCGCTGTGGGCAGGCCCAGGACGGGGTAGCGGCGGATAGGGCGCGCGACCGTCTGGGCCGGTACCTGGACGTGGCGGCCGGCTGCATGGAACGGTCTCCCCGGTTGGTCGCCATTACCCACGGCCTGTCCGGTTCCGGCAAGAGTACGCTGGCGCAGGCACTGGTGGAGCGCCACGGCTGCATTCGCCTGCGCTCGGATGTGGAGCGAAAACGCCTGTTCGGCCTCGGCGAGCGTGACGCCTCGAACAGCGGACTGGCGACGGGCATCTATTCGGCCGAGGCAAGCCGGCGTACCTACGAGCGCCTCGCCACGCTGGCACGCTCGGTGGTCGAAGCGGGCTACCAGCCGGTGGTCGATGCAGCCTTCCTGCGCACCGCGGAACGGGCGCCGTTTCGTGCGCTCGCGCAGGAGCTGGAGGCCGAATTCCGGATTTTCGTAACCGACGTCGACGAAGGCACGCTGCGCGAGCGCCTGCGCCGGCGGGCAGCGGCCGGCGCGGATGCCTCGGAGGCGGACGAGCAGGTGCTGGCGCGGCAGCTCGAGATCGTGGAGCCATTGACCCCCACGGAGCAAGGTTTCGCGGTATCCGGCGCAGTCGCCAAAGCATCCGGCAGCCTGCTGGACGCCGATAGGGAACACTAGTGCCCTGAACCAGGACACCAGACCCTGGCGGATCGGCACAGTGTCCGCGTTGACGTCTCGCGCCAATTTTCGTACCGTCTGGACGGTTTCAAAATAGAGTGCGAGACGTGACGAGCCACCGGACACCCACACCCGCCCGCAAGCGCCCCCTGCGGGAACGGGTTCTCGACGCCGCCGAGCGTGTAGTCGGCCGCGACGGTGCTGCACACCTGACGCTCGACGCCGTGGTCGCAGAGGCCGGCGTGAGCAAGGGCGGCATGCTCTATCACTTCAACAGCAAGCAGGCGCTGCTGCAGGGATTGCTGGAGCGAACCCTGGCGCATCACGAACAACGTATCGCCGAGGCGCGCGAGGCGCTAGCCGAGGACGACCCGTACCGTGAGGGGCGGGCGCACCTGTTGGCCTGCATCGACCATGAGCTGGTGGATCCCGAGCTCGGTATCACGCTCATCGCCGCCGCCGCCCACCATCCCGACATGGTCGAACCCGCCCGCCGCATGGAAATGCGGTGCATGGCCGCCGTCGATGCCCTGGAGGAAGCCGTACCCACCGCGCGCCTGCTGTGGCTGGCCATGCACGGCATGCAGTTTCTCGACATTCTCGGCATATCGTCGTTCACCGACGAGCAGAAGCAGGCGCTGCGCCGTCAGGCCCGCGCCTATCTGGACGATGAGGAACCCCGCCAATGATCTCACGTCTCACGCGCCAGTTTGTGGCCACCGCTGTCGTGACGCTTGCCATGTTCACTGCGGCGGCGGCCCTTGGTCAGTCCGGTGGACCGTCGCGCGGGGAGTCCCAGGGTCAGCCGTCACGCCCGGTACGGCTGATGACCGTGACCGCCGATGCCGTGACCGAGCAACGTCAGCTTCCCGGACGAATCCAGGCGGCTCATACCTCGGCGGTATCGTTCCAGGTCGCGGGCAAGATCGACCGCTTTCCCGTGCGCGAAGGCGAAGTCGTGGAGGAGGGAGCGCTCATCGCCGGTGTCGATGCCACCGATTACCGCCTGACCCTGCGCGAGGCCAGGGTGCGTGCCGGTCAGCTGGAACGCGACCTCGAGCGCAAGCAGGCGTTGCGTGCCGACGGGCATCTCTCCGAGGCCGCGCTGGACGACGCGCGCTCCGCCTACGAGCTGGCGCGCGTGAAAGTGGACCAGGCGGCCCAGCGTCTCGCCTACACCGAGGTCGAGGCGCCGTTCAGGGCGCTGGTCGCCGAACGCCTCGTCGACAGCTACGTGAACGTCCCGGCGGGGGAGCCGGTGGCACTGCTTCAGGACGTCTCCACCCTGGACGTCGAAGTGAGCGTCCCCGAGATCACCATGTCCCGCGTGAGCCGCGACGACATCCGCACCGTCAGCGCGACGCTGTCGGCACGGCCGCAGCGCCGTTTCCCGCTCGCGCTCAAGGAGATCGCCACGCAACCGGATCCCAAGACCCGCACCTACAAGGTCACCTTCAGCATGGAGAACCCGGACGATATCACCGTGCTACCGGGCATGTCGGCCACCGTCACCGCGACCATCGTGGCGGCGGACAGTGCCGGCATCGTCGTGCCCGCCGGCGCGGTGACCACGGCACCGGACGGCGATTACCGGGTCTGGCTCTACGACGAGTCGTCCGGCACCGTGCACGCCCGGGCGGTGACCCTGGGATCGCTGGCCGGGCGAGACGTGACCGTCGCCGAAGGACTCGATGGCGGTGAGACCATCGTGGCGGCAGGCGCCGGCTTTCTCGCCGAGGGCCAGCGTGTGCGGCCGGTGACCCGGACCGGCGCGCAACGCTGAAGGATCGAATCGCCATGGATATCGCCCGTGTCTCCATCGACAAGCCGGTGAACACCTGGCTAATCATTCTCATCTGCCTGCTCGGGGGATTGTGGGCCCTCGCCACGCTTGGCCGGCTCGAGGATCCGGCCTTCACCATCAAGGAAGCGGTGGTGACCACCGCATACCCGGGCGCCTCGCCGCGGGAGGTGGAACAGGAGGTCACCGACCGCCTCGAGACCGCTATCCAGCGCTTGCCCCAGATCAAGGAAGTACGTTCGCGCTCCACGGCGGGCCTGTCCATGATCACCGTGGAGATCCAGGAGCAGTATGACGCCGATACGCTGCCCCAGGTCTGGGACGAGCTGCGGCGCAAGATCAATGATGCGCAGGCGGGCCTGCCGCCGGGGGCAGGGCCGTCCCGGATCAACGACGACTTCGGTGACGTCTACGGGCTGTACTACGCGCTCACCGCGCCGGACTATTCCAAGGCGGACCTGCGTGACTTCGCCCGTACCCTGCGGCGCGAGCTCCTGCGGGTGCCCGGCGTCGCCAAGGTCGCTATCGGCGGGCTCCGCG
>CAZHBN010000005.1:16894-37439 GCA_964530405.1 uncultured Ectothiorhodospiraceae bacterium | reverse complement strand
CCGGACGGGGCGCAGAATCCCGAGCATCGCGCCACGCAAGGCGGGGGGCCGGACAGGCGCCTGTCCATCGCGCCGATGATGGACTGGACCGACCGGCACGCGCGCTATCTGCTGCGCCTGATAAGCCGCCGCACGCTGCTGTATACGGAGATGGTCCCCGCGCAGGCTCTGTGGCACGGCAAGGCCGAACGCTTTCTGGCATTCGATGCGTTGGAGCATCCGGTGGCGCTGCAGCTCGGTGGGTCCGACCCGGCACAGCTCGCCTACGGGGCGGCGCTGGGTGAGGCCTGGGGCTACGATGAGGTCAACCTCAACTGCGGCTGTCCGAGCGATCGGGTGCAGTCGGGGCGTTTCGGCGCGTGCCTGATGGCGGAGCCGGCGCTGGTGGCGGAGCTGGTGTCCGCCATGCGCGGGGCGACGTCGTTGCCGGTGACCGTGAAAACGCGTATCGGCATCGACGAACTCGATGAATACCGTCATCTCGCGCATTTCGTGGAGACGGTGGCCGCTGCGGGGTGCCGCTCGTTCACCATTCACGCGCGCAAGGCCTGGTTGCAGGGGCTCAGCCCCAAGGAGAACCGGGAGGTTCCCCCCCTCGATTACGAGCGCGTCGCGAGGCTCAAGGAGGATTTTCCGGAGCTCGAGATTGTGCTCAACGGCGGCGTGAAGACGCTGGACGAGGCGGAAACGCTGCTGGAGCGCTTCGATGGCGTGATGATCGGGCGCGCGGGTTATCAGACACCGTATCTCCTCGCAGAGGCGGATCGTCGCATTTTCGGGTTGTCCGCACCGGCGCCGGCACGCGAATCGGTGGTCCGGCAGTACATGGACTACGTCGCCCGCGAGCTCGAGGCGGGCGTCCGGCTGTCCCGCATGAGCCGCCATCTGGTCGGGCTGTTTCAGGGGTTGCCGGGCGCGCGTGCCTGGCGTCGGCATTTGAGCGAGTATGGGCCGCGGCGTGATGCCGGTGTCGATGTCATAGGGGACGCCCTCGAACACGTGGCCGCTCCGGCCATTCCGGCGAGTGCCTGACCCGCCGGATGCCAGGACACTAACCTAAGCGGAAGAAGCGTCGTGCGTTTGACGTGGTGCGCTCTGCCAGAGCGGCGGGGTCCTCGCCGCGGAGCGCCGCCAGGCGCCTGGCGATGTGGGGAAGAAAGGCGGGTTCGTTGCGGCCGCCGGACGGTTTCGGCTTGAGATCGCGTGGCGGCAGGAAGGGCGCGTCTGTCTCTATCAGGAGCCGTTCGGCGGGGATATCCGCGACGCAGGCACGCAGGGCGTCGCCGCGGCGTTCGTCGCAGACCCAGCCGGTGATGCCGATATGGCAGTCAAGGTCGAGCAGGGGCCACAGGACCTCGCGACCGTCGGTGAAGCAGTGCACGACGGCATCCACGAGTGAATCCCTGTAGTCGGCCAGGATGGCGGTGAATCGCTCGGCGGCGTCCCGCTGGTGGAGAAAGACCGGCAATCCGTGTTCGGCGGCGATCTCGAGTTGGGCCGCGAAGGCACGTTCCTGGGCCGGCCGCGGGGAGAAGTCGCGGTTGAAGTCGAGGCCCGTCTCGCCGATGGCGACCACCGCGTCATGTCGCCGGAGCTCGCGCAGGTCGCTGTCGACCTCGGTGGTCCAGTCCGCGGCGTGGTGCGGATGGACACCCGCGGTGCTGCTGCATGCCGGAGCGTTGCTCGCGTAATCGGCAGCGGCACGGGATCCCGCCAGATCGACGCCGGTGAGTATCATGTGCACGACGCCGGCCTCGCGGGCACGCTCGGCGACCGCTTCGCGGTCCTGCGCGAAACGCCGGTGGGTGAGGTTAACCCCAATGTCTACCAGCGGGCTTAGCGGTTCCATTCACGCCTCCGGTTGTCGATGATCGGGGAATGGTACGAAGGAAGCCGATACTGGGGAAGCCATGACACGCAGCGAGATCGACTGGAACCGGCTGCCGATGGATTGGGTGGGCAACTGGTCGGGCCGCCGTGCTGCGCTCACGCCGGCCCGCGAGGCGCTAGTCGATGTGGAGGGGGGGCGGCGCTGGCGTTATGCCGAGCTGGATGCCTGGGCCTGTCGCCTCGGCAACTGGCTGACCGAAAGCCTCGGTATCGCGCCCGGTGAACGGGTGGCACTCGTCGCCCGGAACGTGCCCGCCGCCGTGGCGTTATACCTCGCCTGCGGCAAGCTCGGCGTGGTTCTCGTACCGTTGAGCCACCGGCTCACCGCTGGCGACATCGCCGCGCTCGCCGAGCGTAGCGGCGCTCGCGCGGTTCTCGTGGATCCGGGGGTGGGTGAGGCGCCGCTGGCGGAGCTTCCCGCGCAGACCCCCGTGGTGGCGATGGATGCACAGTGGGAAGCGCAGGTCGAGGGTGCCCCGGCAGTGGAGTGCAACCGGCCGCTGGCGCTGGATGATCCGTTTCTCTACGTGCATACGGGGGGCAGCACCGGTACCCCCAAGCTCTGCGTGGTGTCCCACCGACAGATGGTGTGGAACTCCGTGGAGCTCATTGCCGCGAGTGCCGACGGGTTGGGAGCCCGGCGCGAGCTCGTGCTGTTTCCCCTGTACCACATAGGTGGCTGGAACACCGTGACGCCGGTTTTTCACGCTGGTGGCTGCGTCGTGCTGTTGCCGGCTTTCGAGCCGGGCGCCGTTCTGGCGGCGGTAGCGAGTGAGTCGATCAACCACTTCGGGGCGGTGGAGGCGATGCTGCACGCCCTGAGTGCCCACGAGACGTTCCCGCGGAGCGATCTGAGCTCGCTTGCCGCAATCACGACAGCGGGCGCACCCTGTAGTGAGGCGGCGATGGCGCCTTTCCGGGCGCGCGGCGTCGCCGTTGGCCAGTCCTACGGTCAGACCGAGGCCGGTCCGTCGAATTTCATCCATCTCGGACGTGAAGATGACCCCGGGGCGCTGGAGCGATTCTCCCAGAGCATCGGGACGAGCTTTCTGCACTGTGACCACCGTATCGTCGACGATTCGGGCAACGCGTTGCCGGCGGGGGCGGTGGGGGAGCTGTGGTTGCGCAGCCCGCACGCCTTCGAGGGCTACGTCGGCGACGCCGAACGTTCCCGGCGTGTTCTCGACGCCGACGGCTGGGTCCATACAGGGGACCTGGCGCGGGCCGACGAAACCGGTCGTGTTTACCTTGTCGGCCGTGTGGACAACGTGTTCGTCAGTGGCGGCGAGAACATCGCACCGGAAGAGATCGAACAGGTACTGTTGGCGCATCCGCGCATTGGGCAGGTGGCGGTGTATGCGAGCCCGGACGCTTACTGGGGGAAGGTGCCCGCGGCCGTCCTGGTAGCGTCCGCGGGCGAGTCCGCGCCCGTTGCCGAGGAGCTCGATGCATGGCTCGAGGGCCGTCTCGCCCGATTCAAGCGGCCGAGACGTTACCATGTAGTGGATGAGCTGCCGCTGACAGGGGCGGGCAAGATCGATCGCGAAGCGCTGCATCGGCACCATGACGGTGCAGCGCCGGGATTCAGTGGAGCGAAGGAGACATGACACAGGGTCGCGTTCTCATCGTCGCCGGTTCCGATTCCGGTGGCGGCGCCGGTATTCAGGCGGATATCAAGACCGTGAGCGCCCTTGGCGGTTACGCGGCGACGGCGGTCACCGCGCTCACCGCCCAGAATACGCTCGGCGTGCAGGGCGTCTGGCCCGTACCGGCGGATTTCATCGCGGCGCAGATGCGCTCCGTGCTGGACGACATCGGCGCGGACTGCGTGAAGACCGGCATGCTGCACGATGCCGGGGTGATCGAGACCGTCGCGGACGGGCTCGCGTCAGGGGCGGCGGATGCGCCCCTCGTCGTGGACCCGGTGATGATCGCGCAAAGCGGGGACAGGCTCCTGGAGAAAGATGCGGTAACCGCCTTGAAGCAACGGTTGCTGCCGCGGGCGACGGTGATCACGCCGAACCTGCCAGAGGCCGAAGTGCTGCTCGGCCGGGACATCGTCGGTGCGGCGGCGCAGGAGGAGGCGGCGGAAGCGCTGCTTGACAGCGGTTGCCGGGCGGTGCTGGTCAAAGGTGGACACGCCGCAGCCACGGATACGGTCACTGACATTCTGGCGATGCGGGATGAGGTGGTGCGTCTGGTCTATCCGCGTATCGATACGCGCAACAGCCATGGGACCGGTTGCACGCTCGCCTCGGCGATTGCCGCCGGCCTGGCTCAGGGACTCGCGGTGGATGCAGCGGTACGGCGGGCGCGTCGCTACCTTCAGCGCGCCCTGGAGACCGCGCGGCCGCTGGGTGCCGGTCATGGGCCCGTGAACCACCAGCATACCGTCGTTCCCTTCGATGGAGGCGGAGCATGATCCGACTCTCGGCAAAGAGCCGTTATGCGGTGAGCGCGTTGATGCATCTGGCCATTCACGGTGGCGAGGCGCCTGTCCCGCTGGCCGAGATTTCGGTGTGTCAGGGTATTTCGGTGTCGTATGTCGACCAGATCTTCACGAGGCTACGAAGCGCCGACCTGGTGCGCGGTGTGCCGGGGCCCCGTGGCGGCTACCGACTGACACGCCCGGCTGCCGACATCAGCGTTGGCGAGGTCATTCGCGTGATGGAGGCGGGGCGGCGTGGAGAACCCCGTGGCGGCAGCGTGTTGAGCCGGGTTATCTGGCAGCGGCTGGGTGAGCGGCTGGATGCCTACCTGGACGGTCTGAACCTCGCTGACTTCGTGCAGCGGCCGCAGATCCGCGAGGCGATTTCGCGTCAGTACCAGGGCGGCCAATGGCGCTGTGACGTCTGCGGTGCGCTAGCGCGGCGGCGCTCGCCCGGGGTGGGGGAGTTGCGTCCATGACCTATGTGGTCACGGAGGCCTGCATCCGCTGCAAGTATACGGATTGCGTCGACGTCTGCCCGGTGGACTGCTTCCACGAAGGCCCGAACTTTCTCGTCATCGACCCGGAAGTCTGCATCGACTGCGCGCTGTGCGAGTTCGAGTGCCCGGTGGACGCGATCTACGCAGACGATCGATTGCCGGTGGGCCAGGAACATTTCGTCGATCTAAACGCCCGCCTGGCCCGGCGCTGGCCGGTTCTGAGCCAGCGCAAACCGGCTCCCCCCGATGCCGACGAGTGGGCCGAGGTAACGGAGAAGCTCGACTACCTGGAGGAGTGAGCGGCGGTGGCCGTGCCGTACCGGCGGGCGACGTAATCCTCCACGATGTTCTTGAAATCCTCGGCGATGTTCTCGCCTTTCAGCGTCACCGTTTTCTCGCCGTCTTCGTAAACCGGGGCCACCGGTTTCTCTCCCGTGCCGGGCAGACTGATGCCGATGTTGGCCTGGCGGCTTTCGCCGGGGCCGTTGACGACACAGCCCATGACGGCGAGGGTCATGTTCTCCACGCCCGGATATTCCTTGCGCCATTGCGGCATGCGTTCGCGGACGTGGCGCTGAATCTGTTCGGCGAGCTCCTGGAAGAACGTGCTGGTGGTACGTCCGCAGCCGGGGCAGGCGGTCACCAGCGGCGTGAATGCGCGCAGGCCCATGGTCTGGAGCAGCTCCTGGGCGACCACGACTTCACGGGTCCTCGATTCCCCGGGTTCCGGGGTCAGGGAAATGCGGATCGTATCGCCGATGCCTTCCTGCAACAGCACCGCCAGCGCCGCCGAAGAGGCGACGATACCCTTGGAGCCCATGCCGGCCTCGGTGAGGCCGAGGTGTAGTGGATAGTCGCAGCGGCCGGCGAGATCGCGATAGACCGTGATGAGGTCCTGGACCACGCTCATCTTGCACGAGAGGATGATGCGATCATGGGGCAGGCCGAGCTCTTCGGCCTTTTCCGCGCTCTCCAGCGCCGATCGCACCACCGCCGATTTCATCACTCGGGCGGGGTCGGCGGGCTCCGGCAGCCGCGCATTGTCGTCCATCATGCGCGCGAGCAGCTCCTGGTCGAGGCTGCCCCAGTTGACCCCGATGCGAACCGGCTTGTCCAGATCCCGCGCGATGTCGATCATGGTGGCGAATTGGGGGTCCCGGCGTTTGCCCTTGCCCACGTTGCCCGGGTTGATCCGGAATTTCGCGAGCGCGGTCGCACAGTCCGGGTAGCGGCTGAGCAGCTTGTGTCCGTTGAAGTGGAAATCCCCGACCAGGGGCACATCGACACCCATGTCGTCCAAACGCCGACGGATGGCGGGTACCGTTGCAGCTGCCTCCTCGGAGTTGACCGTGATTCGCACCAGCTCGGAGCCGGCGCGGGCGAGATCGGCCACCTGGACCGCGGTGGCGACCTCATCGGCGGTGTCGGTGTTGGTCATCGACTGGACGGCCACGGGGGCTGGGCCACCGACGGTGACGCCGCCGACATTCACGGGTACGCTCTGGCGGCGGTTTTCCGGGTGCTCGGGCATAAGGGATCGTGCTGATGGAATGTTCGCTTGAGGAGTGCACATGATAAAGCATTCTGCCGCAACGGGCAGAGGCGGAACGATGGTCATGACGTTGCTGGCAGCCACTGCGATGCTGATAGGCGGCTGTGCGGGCCTGCCGTTGCAAATGAGCGACGCTGCCTCGGTGAAAGCGCGTGCCAACGGCGCCTACCAGAGCGAGCGCTGGGGGGAGGCGGCCCGTGACTACCGTCGATATGTTGAAAGTGTCCCTTCCGACCCGCATGCATGGTATCGACTCGGCAATGCCGAGGCACACCGGGGGGAGCTGCGGGCGGCCGAGGCAGCGTACTACGCCGCACTGGATGCGGATCCGGAGCTCGCCCGGGCCCGTCACAACCTGGGGCTGGTGCAGATTCGCCTCGCCTGGCGGGCGCTCGCCAGCGCCCGTCGGAATCTGCCCGCCGACGATCGTGCCGAGCGCGAGACACGGCGGCTTCTGACTTGTCTCCGGGAGTTGTTCATGGCCGGTCCGGATGCCGGGGAAGGGTGTCCGGTGCCGGCCTCCACCGAGGGAGCTTTATGATTGACGTCTACAGCTGGGCGACGCCCAACGGGCACAAAGTCCATATCGCGCTCGAGGAGCTAGGGCTCGACTACCGCGTGCACGGTGTGAACATCGGCAAGGGGGAGCAGTTCGACCCGGAGTTCCTCGCTATCAGCCCCAACAACAAGATTCCCGCGATCGTGGACCAGGACGGCCCGGGCGGTGAGCCCATGAGTCTGTTCGAGTCCGGTGCGATTCTGTTCTATCTCGCGGAGAAGACCGGGCAGCTGATGCCAGCCGGTGGTGCCGCGCGTTATACCGTCATGGAATGGCTGATGTTCCAGATGGGCGGACTCGGGCCGTTGCTCGGGCAGGCTCATCACTTCCGCAAGTATGCGCCGGAGCGCATCGACTACGCCTACGAGCGGTATACCAGGGAAGCGAGTCGTTTATACACCGTGGTGGACCGTCGCCTCGCCGATCGTGCCTACCTCGCGGGCGATGACTACAGCATCGCGGATATCGCCGCGTTCCCCTGGATCCGCTCGCACCAGAGTCAGGGCCAGGACCTCGCCGACTACCCCAATCTCCAGGCGTGGTTCGAGCGCATCGCCGAACGCCCCGCCGTGCAGCGAGGGGTCGAGGTGCTCGCCGCCCAGCGCCAGGAGGGTTTCGACGAGGAGGCCCGGCGGCTGTTGTTCGGCAGCGGCCAGTACGCGCGGCGCGGCTAGTAGTCTTCTCAGCGGTATTGTCATGTGTTAGCGCGCGGGGGCAAGGCGCGTTCGCGCCGGCGTGGTGAGACCCACGTCGAGTGCGAACGACGCCGCGCGAGCGCCCGACAGGCTCACCGGTACATGGTATTACCCGTGATCGAACAGGGAAGCCCGCCGTTGCCGTGGGCTCGTATCCCACGGCGTCCGCCGGCAAGGGGCCGAATCATTTCGGCTCTGGACGAAGTCCCGCCTCCATGAAGTCGAGCACGGTTTCAATGGCCGCCTCGTCGGGAAGGCGGCCTTCCCAGCTGGCGTAACGCATGCCGAAGAAATAGGCCATGCCGATCAACGCCCAGGCGAGGGCGCGGGGGTCACCGGCGCGCACTTCGCCGCGGGCCTGCGCGTCGGCGATACGGCGTTCATAGCCGCGCAGCAGGGTGTCGTAGTAGTCGCGGTGGACGCTCCGGTCGACGAACTGCGACTGCATGACGATGCGGTAGAGATTGCGGTGCTCCAGGGCAAAACGCAGGAAGCGGCGGAAACCGGCCCGTTCGGCCTCGATGCGGTTGTCGCAGTGAGCGGTGGCCTCGCTCTGCGCCCGCCGCATCTCGCGACTCATATGGGCGACGAGGGCCCGGAGGATTTCCTCCTTCGATTCGAAGTAGATATAGAACGTGCCCTGGGCGACGCCTGCCCGACGCGTGATGTTACTGATGGAAGCGCTGTAGAAGCCGTTCTCGCCGAACTCCTCCTCGGCGGCCGACAGGAGTTTCTGGCGGGTTCGTTCGCCCCGCGCGGTTGCGGGCGTGACGGTCTTGGCCACTGCCTAACCCTCATCGTCGACGTTTGAATGATTCGTTGCCCGTGCCACGGCACGGGTCCACCCCACGAAGCCATTCTGGCGGTCTTTCCACGGTGACGTCCACTGGCTGTGTGCGCGCGCGTTCCGGAGCGCGGCCTTGCGCGTTAGCGGGATGACGACCAGGACGCCAAGCTCGCCAAGGGACATGCAGGCCAGAGCACCGTGGTCGCTGGTGAGGCGATTCCGTGCTACGGCCGCTTCTTGCAGCCGCGCTACCCGGTGTCTGCAACGGCAATCGGTGTGTTGCGATCACCGACGCATCGACGCTCGTGTTCCGCTACCCGCTACTACCCATGCGAGCACCGGGTACAATGGGCCCGTTCTTTCCGCCGCAAGGACGAGACACGGCCCATGTCACAACACCCTGTCGATCGCCTGATCGAGATCATGGCCGCGCTGCGCGCGCCCGAGGGCGGTTGCCCGTGGGATCTGGAGCAGGACTGGCGCAGTATCGTGCCGCATACCATTGAAGAGGCATACGAGGTGGCCGACGCCATAGAGCGATCGGATTACGACCATCTTCGTGATGAGCTCGGCGACCTGCTCTTCCAGGTGGTCTATTACGCCCAGTTCGGCAGCGAAGAAGGCCGATTCGATTTTCACGATGTCGCGCAGGCCATTGCCGACAAGATCGTGCGGCGGCATCCGCACGTCTTCGGGGAGGCCGAGGAGCGGGATGCGGAAAGCCAGACTCACGCCTGGGAGGCGATCAAGGCGGAGGAGCGGGCGGAGCGTGCCGAGGCGGTCGAGCGGCCGGTGAGCGTGCTCGATGATGTCCCGCGTACCCTGCCGGGACTCACCCGTAGCGTGAAGCTGCAGAAGCGCGCTGCCCGGGTTGGGTTCGACTGGCCCGATGCCGCACCGGTGATCGCGAAGATACGCGAAGAGCTTGCCGAGCTCGAGGAGGCGATGGCCGGCAGGGATCGCGCCGGGGAGGCGGAAGAGTACGGCGATCTGCTGTTCGCCTGCGCCAACCTGGGCCGGCATCTCGGAGTCGACCCTGAGCAGGCGCTGCGGGACGCCAATGCGAAGTTCGAACGACGTTTTCGCGGCCTCGAGGCGGTTCTCGCGGAGGCCGGCCAGCACCCCGAGCATTGCGACTTCGACACCCTCGAGGCCGCGTACCAGCGCGCAAAGGCCGGCGACCGCGGTCGCCACGATTGAGCACGGACACGCTCCGCAGGGGCGCGTCCGTGCCGCCCTGCCTCAGAACCGGTCGTGATTGTAGACGTAGTCGTCGCCGGGCGCTGCCTGGTGGCAGGCGATGCAGCCCTGGTCCGCGCCCTTCGCCACGCGCCCGGCGAGCGGCATGTCCTTGGGATTCGTGGCCAGGCTGCCGTCGGGCCGGTATTTGACCCAGAACCAGTCGGCATTGTCCGCATCGTAGCCGTCGCGGCGGTACATCACGGTGACGGACTGCAACCACTCGACGGGTTCGTTGGCGACCTTGCTCTTGGTTACTCCCTCGCCGCCGTAGTTCCGCTTGATGATGAGCTCGCCGGTATTGTCGTCGAGAGTGAGAGTGGTATCGATGGTATCCAGTACGGCACCGTGGGGATGTTGTCCCTCGTAAGGCGTCGACATCAGCGCGTCATCACCCACGAGCCCCTGTTCCACCATGGCCTCCCAGAGCTGCTGCGAGTACTCCACGTCGGCGTCGGTGCCGAAGGGCTGGTCGGCGGACATGACCGCCACCGGTAGTGTGGTGGCGGTGACGAACGCGATTCGAAGCAATTTCAGATGCATGGCCGTGGCCTCCTATTGCGGGCTATCGCTCGTCGTAGACGCATCGTTGCCGCGATGCAGGGCATGAAGCCTTCGGGCCCGCGTGTGCAGCAGGACTCTTCCGTCCGCGGTGACCGGGGAAGCAACCGGCCCCGGCAGGCTGCGACGTAGGATCAACCGACCCGTGGGTAGTGCGAATGCTCTCACGCGGTTGCCGATTGCCAGCCATACCAGGCCCTGATGAACGCTCAGGTGCTCGGCACCGGGGAGGTGGTGGTGCCACAGGCGTTTGCCGGTATCGGCATCGAGGGCAAGGACGCTGCCGTCAATCAGGCGCACGACCAGCGTACCGGCACGTACGGCCCATTCCGCTGCCACGGTATCGGCGTCGTATGCCCACAAAAATTCGCCGTTCACGGCGTCGAGCGCGCGCAACGTGCCGTCATACGTGGCGACCAGAGCGGATGCGGGTGTCAGGGCGACGGCAGGGCCCACGGGCTCCTGGGGCAGGGGACGCATCCAGCGCAGTGTTCCCTCGCGGGCATCCAGCGCCCAGGCGATCCGGTCACGTCCGACACTCACCAGCGTTTCCCCCAGGCGGGCGGGGGTATACACCCATTGGCTGGCGAGTCGGCGTCGCCAGCACGGTTCGCCGGTGGCAGTGGTCACACACCAGAGGACGCCGTCGTGGGTACCGAACCAGGCGCGGCCGGCGTGGGCGATGGGCGGGAATGCGCGCTCGCCGCCGTGGTGCCATCGCAAGGCACCGGTCGCGGGATCGAGGGCAGCTACGCCGAAACTGCCCGCTGCCAGCAGCGGATCGCCGGGAGTAAGCGCCAGCACCTGTTCGCCGGGGAGTGCCTTCCACAGGCGGTGCTCGTCCTCGCTCCAGCACACAATGCCAGCATCGACCGCGCAGGCAGCACCGTTGGGTAGCGTTATCGAGCGCTGTGGTGCGGTCGAAGCAGTGTCGACAAGCGCAAACCCCGCCAGCAGCAATCCGACCGAAACTGCCCGATGCCAGGATGTTCGCACCATCGCGCCTCCCACGCCGCAGCTACTTTCACCGTAGTCGGCGCTTGGAGTGACCGCCCATACGGGGGTTTACGTAGGGCGGGGCGGCGCGTGTCGGCTACTCGATCAGGAGAACGTGTACGCTGCGCGGTCCGTGGGCGCCCAGTTCGATGGTCTGCTCGACGTCACCGGTGCGGGAAGGGCCGGTGATGAAGTTCACCGCGCGCGGCAGCGTACCCCGGCTTTGCAGCAGCCGCCACGCGTCTTCCATGTAGGAGACGATGTCGCGGACATACAGAACCGCGAAGTGGTGCTCGGGGAGGAAGTTGAAGCTGGTGGGGCTTGCCGGGCTGCCGGCAAAGACGAGCGTGCCGGTTTCGGCGACGCCGGCTTGTGCCACCGTAACCGTCGCGGAGGCGTGTCGCGCGCCGTCGATGTCGGTGGCAACGTCGAGCCCTTCGGGCCAGGTCAGCCCGTCCAGCACTTCGTGCCTGCCGACGCGCACGCTCGCCGGGAGATCGGCGCCAAGGCGGCCGGTCACGGCCGCGGGGATGTCGGCCGGGTCATCCAGGCGTTGCCAGGTGGCGGCAGCACCTTCCAGGTGGGCGAGAAAGCGCTCGGTATCGGTGTCGTCCCAGACCGGTCTCGGCGCCGTCGTCGCCATCATGGCGGCGCGTTCGCGTTCGATGCGCTCGGGGTCTTCGGCGGTTTCGCGGCCAAGTGCCTGGCGGATGGTGGCGAGCATGTGTCCCGTCCGGTCAGTCATGTCCGTGTCTCCGTTGCCGTTGCCAGGCCGCCTGGAACGTGGCACCCGTGGGCAGGGGCAGATCCCGGCTTCCCGTCCAGCCACCGGCCATGGGAAGGCTGCGGGTAGAGCCGCGGCGGCCGCCGAGCAGGCGGATCGCGCGTGCGCCCAGGCTGGCGAGCGGATGGTAAAGGCGGGGGTGCCGGGCGACCCAGCCCCAGGCACGTAGCGCCCAGCGGCTGGTGCGGCTGCCGAGATGGGCATCGAACTGCCAGTCCCGCAATCGGCGAATGAGATCCGGCAGCGGTATACGGACGGGACACACGCTGCCACAACGGCCATTGAGCGTGCAGGCGTTGGGCAGATCCACGGTCCCGTCGAGGCCGCGGAACATCGGGGTCAGGACCTGCCCCATCGGGCCGGGATAGACCCACCCGTATGTGTGTCCCCCGACGGCGGAGTACACCGGGCAGTGGTTCATGCAGGCCCCGCAGCGGATGCATCGCAGCATGGACCGGAACTCGTTGCCCAGCATGCTCGTGCGGCCATTGTCGAGCAGCACGACGTGATACTCCTCGGGACCGTCGGGCTCGTCGGGGCTGCGTGGGCCGGTGAGGAAAGTGGTATAGGCGCTGATTTCCTGTCCGGTCGCGCTGCGTGCGAGCAGACGCAGCATCACCGATACCTCGTCCATGCCGGGGACGAGTTTCTCGATGCCCGCGATGACGATATGCACCCGTGGTAGGTTGGTGCCGAGATCGGCGTTGCCCTCGTTGGTGACCAGGGTCACGCTGCCGGTGTCGGCGACCAGGAAGTTGGCCCCGCTGATGCCCACGTCAGCACCGAGGAATTTCTCCCGCAACACGCGGCGCGCTTCGGCCACGAGCTCCGGCGCCGGCCGTAGCGGCCCGTCGATGCGCCCGTGGTGATGCTCGTCGAACAACCGGGTGATGTCCTCACGGGTCTTGTGTACGGCCGGTGCGATGATGTGGCTGGGCGGTTCCTTGGCGAGCTGGATGATGTATTCGCCGAGATCGCTTTCCACGACCTCGAGCTCTCGCTCCAGCGTCTCGTTGAGCTCGATCTCCTCCCCGGCCATGGACTTCGCCTTGATGACCTGTCTCGCCCCGGCATCCCTGCAGATGCCGAGGATGGCCTCGCGAGCACTGGCGGCGTCGCCGGCGAAATGCACATGACCGCCACGCTCTTCCACGGCAGTGGTGAAGCGGGCCAGGTAGTGATCCAGGTGGGCGAGGGTGTGGTCCTTGATCTCCTGACCGCGGGTGCGCAGGGCCTCGAAATCCGGAAACCCGGAAACGGCCTGGGCGCGTTTGCCGACGAAACCGCCCTTGGCCTTGGCGAGCGCGCGGCGCAAATTGTCGTCGGCGAGGGCCTGGCGGGCATTGGCCTTGAACGTGTGAGTGCGGGCTTGCATGACTCAGCTCTCCTCGCCGATCGCTGGGCCGTCCGCCATGCCGGCGAGCACTTCCGCGGTGTGGTAGGCGCGCACCGGCACGCCGCGGCGGCGCAGACGACCGGCGATGTTCATCAGACAGCCGAGGTCACCGGCGAGGACGGTGTCTGCACCGCTGTCGGCGATGCGGTCGCTCTTGTCGTCCACGAGTCGCTGGGAGATGTCGGGGTATTTCACGCAGAAGGTGCCGCCGAACCCGCAGCACACGTCGGTATCCTCCATCTCGTGCAGTTTCAGCCCTTCGACGCTGCCGAGCAGCGCGCGCGGCTGGTTGCGTACCCCGAGCTGGCGCAGACCGGAGCAGCTGTCGTGATAGGTGACCGTGTGCTTGAACTCTGCGCTCACCGCTCCCATGCCTCTTACATCGACGAGAAAGGCGAACAGCTCCCAGCTGCGTGCGGCGAGTCTTTCGGCATCCGCGCGCAGTGGCTCGTCAGTATCGAACAGATCGGGGTACTTGCGGATCTGGCCCAGACAGGAGCCTGATGGGGCGACCAGGTAGTCGCAGTCGCGGAAGGCATCGATGGTCTGTCGTGCCAGCCCACGGGCATCGTCCAGGTCACCGTTGTTGTAGGCTGGCTGACCGCAGCACGTCTGCCCGCTCGGGACGTCGACCGAACAGCCTGCCTGCTCGAGCAGACGGACGCTGGCGAACCCCACGTTGGGACGGAAAAGATCGACCAGGCAGGTCGCGAACAGTCCGACGCGGGGGCGGTCACTGGCTTTGGCATCGGTCATTGACTGGCCGTCTCCGCATTCATCCGATTGGTCTGACCAATGTAAACCGGGCCGCAGACGGACTCAACCGGCGGCCTCGGCGAACCACGGGGAGGAACGACTGATGAGCCTCACAGCGAAGCATTGCACGCCTTGCCAGGGCGGTACGCCCCCGATGGGCCGCGAGGACGCGGAGCAACATCGCCAGCAGGTGCCTGAATGGCGGATAGCCGAGGAACCCATGCGTCTGGAACGGTCCTTCAAGTTCAAGAACTTCCGCAAGGCGCTGGATTTCGTCAACCGGGTGGGCGAACTGGCCGAGGAAGAGGGCCATCACCCGGAGATTCACTTCGGTTGGGGACACGTCGAGGTCGAGGTGTGGACCCACAAGATCAGCGGGCTTCACGAAAACGACTTCATCCTGGCCGCGAAGATCGATCAGCTCGTGTAGCGCGCCTTGATGCGCTCACGCCGTGGCGACGGAGCCCGGCGACCTCCGGGGCGGGGCGCGTCGTGGTGTAACGAATCGCCGATACCGGATGCGGGCCGCGGCCGCGCGGGGTGACTCAGGTCTCGCCCTCGCGTTGCCACGTGCCCGAGCGCCCACCGCTTTTGAAGCTGAGCCCCACACCCTCGATCGTCATGCCGCGGTCGAGGGCCTTGCACATGTCGTAGACGGTGAGCAAAGCGGCTTGAACGGCATTTAGTGCTTCCATCTCCACACCGGTTCGGTCTCGGGTTTCGGTGCGCACCGTGCAATGCACGCAAGCCCGCGCCTCGTCCGGCTCCAGCTGCACTTCGACGTGGGTGAGCGGGATCGGGTGGCACAGCGGTACCACCTCGGCCGTTCGCTTGGCAGCCATAATACCGGCGATCCGGGCCGTTGCCAGCGCATCGCCTTTCTTCAGGTCGCCGGCAGCGAGCGTGCGCAGGGTTGCAGCGGACATGTGGATGCGGCCCGTGGCGACGGCAATGCGGTGGGTCGTCTGTTTGTCGCCCACGTCCACCACATGTGCTTCGCCGCGCTCGTTGATGTGCGTCAGATCGCTCACACTGATTCCCGTACTGAATACCTGTCCAAATCGGTCGCAGGTCCCGAAACCTCTGCTGCAGGACGCTACCCGGGCGTCACGGCGATGACAAGCCGATATACTCCCCCCGGGTTTGCATAGGAGCATAGTAGATGGCCGATGAACGATTGCGCGAGGGCGAGCGGGTCCGCCGCGAAGTGCTGGGCGATGAGCATGTGGACCGGTCCCTCGCCCGCGCGAGCGAGTTCGACCGGGAGTTCCAGGCGTTCGTCACCCGCACTGCCTGGGGGGACGTCTGGGCGCGGCCGGGTCTGGAGCGCTCGACGCGGAGCCTGCTCAACATCGCGATGCTGGCGGCACTCGGGCGCATGGATGAGTTCCGGGTGCATGTGCGCGGTGCGCTCAACAATGGTTGTAGTGCCGAGCAGATCCGCGAGGTGCTCATTCAGGTAGCGGTGTATGCGGGCATGCCGGCGGCGATGGAGGGCTTTCGTCACGCCCGCGGTGTGCTCGAGGATGCGGAGAACCAGGGAGGCGGTGGCGGCGGGGAGGCACGGTGATTCTGCGAATTCTCGAGATCGTCGTACCGGTATTCGGGCTGGTACTGATCGGTTATGTCTATGGGCGAATCCGCCCGGCGGACATGACCACCGCCAACCGTCTGAACGTCAATCTGTTCACGCCGGCGCTGATTTTTTTCGTACTTTCGGAGCGCATGAGCGGTGATCTCGCCCTGGGCGGTGCTGCGCTGGGTGCGGCGGCCATCATCCTCGGTTCGGGGCCGCTGGCGTGGCTGGTGGTACGGCGCAGCGGGTGGGACACGCGCACCGTCGTGCCACCGGCGATGTTCAACAACTCCGGCAATTTCGGCCTGCCACTGGCTGTGTTCGCCTTCGGGGAATCGGCGCTGCCAATCGCGGTGGTGATGTTCGTGGTGGAGAACTCGCTACACTTTACCGTCGGCCTGTGGTTGCTAACCCGGCGCGTTGATCTGCGGGAGCTTCTCGGCAACCCCATGGTTATTGCCACGGCGCTGGGGCTCGCCGCCATGGTGCTGGACTGGCATGCGCCGGCGATCGTGCTGCCGGGTATCGAAATGCTCGGCAACGTGGCGATTCCGTTGATGCTGGTGGCACTCGGCATTCGACTCACCGAGGTCGATCTCGGGCAATGGAAAGTGGGCATCGCCGGAGGGTTGCTCGCTCCATTGACGGGGCTGGCGATTGCGGTGCCCTGGGTACTGGTGGTGCAGCCACCCCAACCGGTGGCGGGCCTGCTGCTGATCTATGGCGCGCTGCCGCCGGCGGTGCTCAACTACATCCTCGCTGAGCATTACCACCAGGAGCCCCACGTGGTTGCGCCCATCGTGGCGATCGGCAATGCGCTGTCGCTGTTGGTGATTCCGGCGGTGCTGTTCTTCGCGTTGTGACGGGGCGGGTGACCCGGCCCGGGTCACCCGCCGGCCACTACTCGAAGAGCTCGGGGATAGCGGCTATCTCGTCCAGGGATTCCGGGTTGGCCAGGGCTTCCCGGTTCTCGACCTTGTCGCCTCGCAGGATCTTGGTGACCGCCAGCTCCACCTTCTTGCCGCTGCGGGTATAGGGGATCTGATCGACGGCAACGATCTTCGCCGGCATGTGGCGGGGGCTGGCGCCCTCGCGCACGCGCTGTCGGATCTTGCGCTTGAGCTCGTCGGTGAGGGGTTCGTCCTCGTTCATGACCACCAGCAACACGACACGGACGTCACCCTCCCACGGCTGGCCGACGACGATGCTGTCGGCGATTTCCTCGATGGTCTCGACCTGACGGTATATCTCGGCGGTGCCGATGCGCACGCCGCCGGGGTTGAGGGTCGCGTCGGAGCGGCCGTGGATGACGCAACCACCGGTTTCGCTGAAGCTGATGAAATCGCCGTGCGCCCAGACACCGGGAAAGGTCTCGAAGTAGGCTGCCTTGTAGCGGGCATTGTCCGGGTCGTTCCAGAACATCACGGGCATGGACGGGGCCGGCTGCGTGCACACGAGTTCGCCGCGCTCGTTGATCACCGGCTCGCCTCGGTCGTTGAACGCTTTGACGTCCATGCCGAGCATGGCGCACTGAATTTCGCCACGGCGGACCGGCACGATGGGACAGGCGCCGACGAAGCAGGAAACGATGTCCGTGCCGCCGGAAATCGATCCCAGGAGCACGTCACGCTTGATGTGGTCGTAGACGTAGTCGTAGTCCTCCGGCAACAGCGGCGAGCCGGTGGAGAAGATGACGCGCAGCGCCGAGAGGTCGTGCTCCTCGCCGGGCTTGAGGCCCTTGTTCCGGCATCCGCCTATGAACTTGGCGCTGGTGCCGAAATGGGTGACACCTTCGCGCTCGGCCATGTCCCACAGGACATCGAGGCTCGGATATCCGGGAGAGCCGTCGAAGAGCACGAGCTCGGCGCCTGTGACCAGGCCGGAGGCGAGCCAGTTCCACATCATCCAGCCAGTGGTGGTGTAGTAGAAGAATGTGTCGTCGCGCTTGATATCGCCGTGCAGCGCGAGTTCCTTGCTGTGCTGGATGAGCGTGCCGCCGGCTCCGTGGACGATGCACTTGGGCACCCCCGTCGTGCCGGAGGAGTACAGTATGTACAGCGGGTGATCGAACGGCAGTTGCTCGAATTGCGCCTCGGCGCCGCGGCCGTCGGCGAGCGCCGCGTCCCACGCGACGATCCCATCGCTGTCCGGGATCGGCTCTTCGGGCAGATTGGAGATCATGATCACGCACCGGATCGAGGGCATACGCTGCTGCAGGTCCTCGACTTGCGCCAGGCGCGAGAACGTCTTGCCGTTGTAGCCATAGCCGTTGACGGCGATCAGCACCTTGGGCTCGATCTGGCCGAAGCGGTCGTGGATGCCGTTGGCGCCGAAGTCCGGGGACGCCGACGACCAGATGGCGCCGATACCGGCGGTGGCGAGCATCGCTATGACGGTCTCGGCGGTGTTGGCGACTACGCCGGCGACGCGATCACCAGGGCCGACGCCCTGCTCACGCAGGAAGCGCTGCAGCGCCGCGACTTCCTCGAGCAGCTCGCCGTAGGTCAGTTGCTGGCGCGGTCGGGTCTCGGAGACCTCGGTGATGGCCACTTTGTTGCGGTCGCCATGAAGCGCTTCGCGCAGGAGGTTCTCGGCGAAATTGAGCTTCGCGCCGGGAAACCACTCGGCCCCGGGCATCTCGCGTTGGCCGAGAACGCGCTCGTAGGGCTGCGAGGCGATGATCCCGGTGTATTCCCAGACGGTGGCCCAGAACGTCTCCAGGTTCTCGACGGACCAGCGGTGCAGGGCGGCATAGTCGCGAAAATGGCCGTACCCCTTTTCCTCCAGCCAGCGCATGTAATGCGCCATGTTGCTGCGGTGGAGTTCATAGTCGGACGGCTCACGGACGATGGGGAATTCGGCGCTCATGAGGTTTCGAGTCCTTGTTGGCCTGCGGATTGCCGAGGACCGGTCAGCCTGCCGATTCGCGCGACTATACGGATGCATCCGGTAACGCGCGACTCGGCATGCACGGGAAGCCAGGCTCTCCTCCAAAGCGTATGGCTGTTTCCGGTCGAGGGTAAGTTAGTGTTGCACCGCCGCAGCGTCAAGCAGCACTCTTTACGTTTACGTAAAGGGAATAAGTTGCGCTGCAGCATCGGTTGCCTGCCATAATGCCCGGGCGCGGCCGAGTGGCCATCGCCGGACCGAGCGATACCGTCGCCGCGACATTCGAACAGGCTGACGCATCGCCTGGTCTCTGGGAAGATTAGTAAAACGGACGAGGGAGGGGTGAGCCCATGACACTAGATAGCAAGGCGGCCGTGGTCACCGGCTCGACGAGTGGTATCGGCCGGGCGGTGGCCGAAGCGCTGGCAGCGGCCGGCGCGAGGGTGATCATCAATGGCATCGAGTCCCGCGAGGACGGTGATCGTATCGCCGCGGAGATCGCGGACGCCCACGGCGCCGACGTGCGTTTCGAGCCGGCGGACATGAGCCGGCCGGAGGAGGTGGAGGCCCTGGTCAACACCTGCGTGGATGCCCACGGCAGGATCGATGTGCTGGTCAACAATGCGGGCATCCAGTATACCGCCCCCACCGAGGAATTCCCGCGGGAGAAGTGGGACGCGATACTCGCGATCAACCTCTCCTCGGCCTTTCACGCGGCCCACGCGGCGCTGCCGCACATGAAGCGCCAGGGCTGGGGGCGCATTATCAACACGGCATCCGCGCACGGGCTGGTCGCGTCGGTGCAGAAAGCGGCGTATGTTTCCGCGAAGCACGGTCTGGTGGGGCTCACCAAGGTGATCGCGCTGGAGAACGCCGACCAGGGCGTGACCTGCAACGCGATCTGTCCGGGGTGGGTGGAGACTCCGCTGATCCAGCAGCAGATTCAGAAGATCGCCGACGATCAGGGGCTGTCCATCGAGGACGCGAAGGTGGAGCTCGTGCGCCACAAGCAGCCGTCCCGGCAATTCGTCCAGCCCGAGCAGATCGGCGCCCTCGCGGTATTCCTTTGCACGGACGCCGCTTCGCAGATCACCGGCACTGCCCTCCCGGTGGACGGTGGCTGGACCGCTCAGTAGAGCCGCGCACACCGCAGGTATTTATGGCAGAGCGCCTCACCGGGAGGTGGCGATCACGAGGGCTTCCTGAGCCATGAGAGGCCCCGCGAGCGGGTGCACCAGGCGCTTGCGTGGTGTTCCGCGGCGAGCTCCATGGCTTCTCTCGCAGTTTACCGTCTCCCGACCCGCGCAGCCGGTGGTCGCCGCCTCGTCGGCCAGCGCCACCGGCGCTCTCCGACCTGCGGTGCTCGGGGTGAGGCAGGGGCGTGCGAACGCGTCCTCCACGGTGAGCGCGGATAATGACCGCTCGCGCACATGCTGGTGGTCACAGGCGCCGTTCCAGGGCCTCCCTGAAGCGCAGCAGCCGGGCGCTGTTCCTGCCGAAGTCCACCTGCCCCACGCGCGAGGCCGAGCGCACGTGAACCAGCGTCGCGCCATTGTCGAGGGTCTCCAGGCGGATACGCACGTCGTCCTTGAATTCCAGCAGCGGTGTACTGGCAACCGCATGGATGGTGAATTCCCCCGGGTTCTCGGCACTGACCTGCCAGTCCATTGCGCCGACGGTCGCACGGGTTGCCTGATAGACCTGCTCCGGTGGACGGCGCACCTGAAGCGGTTCGCGTTCGGGCCAGGCCGAGGCCTGCTCCGTGGCGGCTTCGTTCTCGGTGAGATAGTAAAGCACCCGCGTGAACAACCCCGGGCTGGTGGTCAGCGGAGCGCCCGAGTAGAGAATCGCAACCAGCGGCGCGAGCACGATCAGGATGACGAGCAGTAGGAGAAAACGCTTCACGGGATTCCTCTTCGCCGAGTGTCTGTAACGTG
>CAZHBN010000005.1:10247-16794 GCA_964530405.1 uncultured Ectothiorhodospiraceae bacterium | reverse complement strand
GCCTTGGAGAACCGGTAGGCCGGAAAACCCCGCCCCATTCGCGAAAACTGCGCGTAGCCGGAGGTGAGATTGACGATGCGTCCGTAGCCGTGCCGGCGCATCAGCGGCACCAGCGCCTGGGCGAGGTGCAGGGGGCCGTAGGCATTGATGGCGAGATGGTGTTCGAGCACCGCGTCTTCCACTTCCAGGATACTGGGAGCCGGCACGCCGTCACGTCCGGTGTGCTCGGGGAATATGCCGGCATTGTTGATCAGCACGTCGGCACGACCGAATCCGTTCTCGAGGAAGTCGGCCAGCCGCCGGATGCTCTCCGGTCGGGTCACATCCAGCGGCTGATAGGCGACGTCGAGCCCCTCGCTTTGCAGTTTGTCGGCGGCGGCCTTGCCGAGCAGGCCGTCGCGGCTGGTGAGTATCGGCTTTATACCGGCGTGTGCCAGCTGGCGGCAGGTCTCGAAACCGATACCGCGATTGGCTCCGGTGACGACGGCGATACGCTGGGGCTCGGTCATGGCGGTGATTCAGTCACGGTCCTTCAGATAGTAACTTTCGACGACCTGGAGCTCGTCGTCCAGCTCGTAGACCAGGGGCTCGCCCGTGGGGATCTCGACGCCCGTGATGTCCTCGTCGGAGACGCCGTCGAGGTGCTTTATCAGCGCGCGCAGGCTGTTGCCGTGCGCGGCGATGAGCACGGTCTCCGCACGGTTCAGCGTCGGCGCGATCTCGGCGTCCCAGTAGGGAAGAACGCGTTGCAGCGTCGTCGCAAGCGATTCCGTGGCCGGCAGTTCGGCGGTGGTGAGGCGCGCATAGCGCGGGTCGAAACGCGGGTGGCGGGGGTCGTCGTCATCGAGCTCCGGCGGCGGAGTCGCGTAGCTGCGCCGCCACACGTGCACCTGTTCTTCACCGTACTCCTCGGCGGTCTCCGCCTTGTTGAGGCCGGTGAGGGCGCCGTAATGGCGCTCGTTGAGTCGCCAGTCCTTGAACACGGGAATCCACATCTGGTCGAGCTCGTCGAGTGCGATCCAGCCGGTGCGGATCGCGCGCTTGAGCACGGAGGTGAACATGCAATCGAACCGAAACCCATGGCGTGCCAACAAGCGGCCCGCGGCCCCGGCCTCCTCACGCCCGCGGTCGCTGAGGTCGACGTCCTTCCAGCCGGTGAAGCGGTTCTCCAGGTTCCACACGCTCTGACCGTGGCGTAGGAGCACGAGTTTTTTCATTGACTGCACCTCTAGAGCCTAATTCCGCGTAGTCGTGGTCGCGAGCGCGCCAGTGTAGCAAAGCTGGCCGCCGGCTCATGGAATGGCTGCGTAGTCACCTTCCAGCGTCGCCGCCGGGGCGTCGGCATCCGGCAGATGCACGGTAAGCCGCGCGCGCATCCGGCGGCCGCTGGGCAGGCGCCGGTGAAGACGTTCGGCCAGCGTCGACGGCACGGTGAGA
The DNA here is from genome assembly GCA_964530405.1 of uncultured Ectothiorhodospiraceae bacterium. Taxonomy (GTDB): domain Bacteria; phylum Pseudomonadota; class Gammaproteobacteria; order Nitrococcales; family Nitrococcaceae; genus Arhodomonas. Next base: position 15,357 of record CAZHBN010000005.1, on the reverse strand, counting down.
CACGCGCGAAGCTCCGTCTCGTAGGGACGGTGATAGCGCATGCACCCTTCGGCCAGCAGCAGCTCCGGTTCGAGCCCGCGGTCACGTGTGAACGCGTAAAGCCAGCCCCAGCCGGCGAGCGCGGCCAGGCTGTAGAGGCTGCCCGCGAAGCCGGTGCCGGCATGGTTGTGGTTGCAGGCGAGCGGTGCGGTGAGCACGATGCCCGTTCCGGTGAGCTCGGCGACGCGCACGTCCATGGTGCGTGCCGGCGGGATGAGGCGGCGGAGTGCTGCTTCCAGGGTCTCGGAATCCATTGGCTGGTTCACCGGGCCTCCCTTTTCGGCTTACTGTCTGCGCGGGACGACTATCGCAGTGTGCGGGGGATTCTGCTTCGGATCCTTGCGGTAGGTTACCATCGCGGTTTGACAATCATGCGAGCGAGGCGGACATGGGGCGCGAGGTCGAGCGCAAGTTCCTGGTCACCGATGAACGCTGGCGCGGCGACGCGGATGCCGGCACCCGCATGCGGCAGGGCTACCTGGGTCGCGCCGAAGGGGCGAGCGTGCGTGTTCGACAGGCCGGGGAACGGGCGTGGCTGAACATCAAGGGCGCCACGCTGGGCGTGGAGCGCCGGGAATACGAATACGAGATTCCGCTTGGCGACGCCCGGGAGATGCTGGATTCGCTCTGCCGCGAGCCCCTGGTGGAAAAGACGCGCTATCGCGTGCCGGTGGGGGCGCACTGCTGGGAGGTGGACGTTTTCGAGGGCGCCAATGCCGGGCTGGTGGTGGCCGAGGTGGAGCTGGCCCACGCCGACGAACCGTTCGAGATACCGCCCTGGGCGGGGACGGAGGTATCGGAGCTGCCGCGCTACTACAACGTCTGCCTGGTGAGTCACCCCTACCGGGACTGGAGCGAGGCGGAACGTGCCGGCGAGTGAGCGAACCCGGGTATGGCTGCGGGTGGATGCGCAGGCCCAGCGGATCAGCCTCTGCGGCGACGATTGCGTGCTGGGAACCTGGCCTGTATCCACCGGCGCGAACGGTCTGGGCGAGATGAATGGCAGTGGTTGCACACCCCGTGGCTGGCATGTCGTGCGCGCACGCGTCGGCGACGGGCTGCCGGCGGAGACCGTATTCGTGGCTCGGCGGGATACCGGTGAGCGCTATTGCCGTGCCCTGGCTGAAGCCCATCCACAGCGTGACTGGATTCTGGCACGCATTCTCTGGCTGAGCGGATTGGAGCCCGGGCGGAACCGCCTGGGCGCACGGGATACCATGCGCCGCTATATCTACATTCACGGGGCGCCGCCCGAGTCGCCCATCGGTCAGCCGGTGTCTCACGGTTGCATACGCATGCGGCCCGCTGACGTGGTCGAGCTGTTCGAGCGCACGCCGGTGGGGACACGGGTACTCATCGAATGACGCAGTCTAGCGGCCACGCCAGCGCTGCCGAGGAGAGGCAAGCATGACCCTGGGCCCGCTGATGATCGGAATCGCCGGGCCCGAGCTCACCGGCGAGGAGCGGGAACGGTTGCGGGATCCGGCGGTGGGTGGGGTCATTCTGTTCGCGCGGAACTTCCACGATGCCGGGCAGCTCGCGGCCCTGACCGAGGCCATTCGCGCGCTTCGTACCCCGCCGTTGTTGATTGCTGCCGACCAGGAAGGCGGTCGCGTGCAGCGTTTCCGCGACGGCTTTACTGCGCTGCCTCCCGCGAGGGCGCTGGGGGCATGGTGGCAGCGGGATCGCCGCGAAGCGGCGACGCTCGCCGAGCAATTCGGCTGGCTTCTGGCCGCCGAGCTGCGCGGTGTGGGAGTGGATCTGGGCCTGGGTCCGGTGCTCGACATCGATCACGGTGTCAGTGCGGTCATCGGTGATCGGGCTCTCGGCGATCGTCCCCAGGCAGTGGCCGAGCTGGGCCTCGCCCTCGCGCGGGGGCTGCGTCGCGGGGGCATGGCCGCTGTCGCCAAGCACTTTCCCGGCCACGGCGGTGTCGCGCCGGACTCCCACGAGGCGCTTCCCGAGGATGACCGCGATTACCAGGATCTTCACGAGACGGATCTGGTGCCGTTTCGCCGCCTGATGATCAACGGCCTGGAAGGGCTGATGATGGCGCACATCGTTTTCCCGCGGGAGGACAGCGCGCCCGCGAGTTTGTCGGCACGCTGGATCCAGGGCATCGTGCGCCGCCGGCTCGGCTTCGAGGGGGCCGTGCTCAGTGACGACCTGGGCATGGCGGGTGCGGCTGTGGCCGGTAGCATCGGTGAGCGTGTGCGCACCGCGCTCAACGCTGGCTGCGATATCGCCGTGCTCGGCAACGTGGGCCGCGACGTGGACCCGCTACTGCCGGCCTGGCGGAAACGCGATCCGGTCGCTGCCATGCGGCGCATGCGCCTGCACGGACGCACTGCGCCGTCGCTTGCGCAGCTTTGCGCGAGCCGCGAGTGGCGGCAGACACGTGAGTCCCTCGCCAGGCTGACGGGATAACCGGCCACCCACTGGTGGTTGGCCAGGACATGCGGGCCTATAATCGCGCGCTCCGGCGCAATGAACTCTCCTGGGACAGGGACATCGAAGATGAGCGACTACAGCCCCGTCACACCGCAGCACCTCGACGAGATCCTGCGCACCGCCGAGTTGTTGTACAGCGACGCGGATGTCGAGCAAGCGCTGGATCGTATGGCGGGAGATATAGAGGCGCGCCTGGGCGGTACCATGCCCGTGGTCCTGGGCGTGATGACCGGTGCCATCGTGCCGCTCGGTCGCCTGCTCCCGCGCCTGCAGTTCCCGCTCGAGGTGGATTACATTCACGCGACGCGCTACCACGGCTCGACAGTGGGACGGGACGTCGTCTGGCTGGCGCGTCCTCAGACCCCGCTCAAGGGGCGCACTGTGCTGGTCGTGGACGACATCCTCGACGAGGGGCACACGCTGGCGGGCATCATCGAAGAGTGCCGTACCGAGGGTGCCGACGAAGTTTACACCGCGATGCTTTTCAACAAGCGCCACGACCGGCGCCACGAAGGGTTGCAGGCTGATTTCGTGGGCCTGGACGTGGCCGACCGCTACGTATTCGGCGCGGGCATGGACTACCGGGGGTACTTCCGCAATCTCGCGGGGGTGTACGCGGTGCATTCAGATTACGAGTCCGCCTGAACGCAGGATGCGTGCCCGGGCAATGTGAACGAGACAGGAGCACGAATGACACTTGCGATTATCGGCGGTACCGGCCTGACCTCGCTCCAGGGGCTCGAGATCGACCGCCGCGAGATGGTGCATACCCCTTACGGCGAGCCTTCGGGGCCGCTGACCCATGGCCACCTCAACGAGCAGCAGGTGATATTCCTCGCCCGCCACGGGTACGGGCACACCATACCGCCGCACCGTATCAACTATCGTGCGAACATCTGGGCGCTGCGCCAGGCCGGTGCCACGTGCGTGCTCGCCGTGGCCGCAGTCGGCGGCATCAACACGGCCTTGTCGCCCGGGCGTCTGGTCGCACCGGACCAGATCATCGACTACACGTGGGGCAGGGCCAACACGTTCTTCGAGGACGATCTCACTCACGTCACCCACGTCGAGTTCGGCCGGCCTTACGACGATGATCTGCGCGACCGCATGCTCCAGGGCGCGCGGGACTGCGGCGTAGGCATGCACGACGGCGGTTGCTACGGAGCGACCCAGGGACCCCGCCTGGAGAGTGCCGCCGAGATCGAGCGCATGCGCCGTGACGGGTGCGACATGGTGGGCATGACGGGTATGCCGGAAGCCGTTCTGGCCCGTGAGCTGGAGCTGCCGTACGCGACCTGTGGCGTGGTGGCCAACTGGGCGGCGGGCATGGATGGCGGCAAGCCCATCTCGGTGGACGCCATCGAGGCGGTCCTCAAGGACGGCATGGCCGATGTGCGGCAGGTGCTGGGCGCGCTGATTCCCAGGCTATAGGGTGAAAGGTCGTGGTGGAGCCGTTTTCGGGACCGTCAGGGCAGGGTGTCGAAGATATCCACTGCCCGGTGCCAACGCTCTAGCATCATCCGTCGCTTTTGCGCATCGAGCCCAACCAGCAGCGTGGGATCGAGCGCAATAGGACGCAACGAAGCCTCGGAGACGGCGGTGGGGCTCGGCAATGCAGGGGCAAGACCGGCGAATCCCTCTATGGGGTTGAACAGATGCGCCTCTCGACTGAGTGCTTGTTGACCGGCGGCGGAATAGATGAAGTCCAGGAAACGCCTTGCCAGGTCTTCCCGGCGCGCGCCCCGTGGTATGAATGCGGCGCGGCTTAGTACCACCGTGTAGTCGTCCGGAAGCACAATGCCGATATCCGCACCGTCTGCGATGCGGTCGATGGCATACGAGCCCAGCACGTTGTAAGCAAGCAGGAGCTTCCCGTTGTCGAGTTCGTCGAGCATCTGCGCGGAGCAGCAGTAGGTGCGCACTCCCGCGCGTGCCAGGCTTTCGATGAGCCGACCGGAAGTGTTGGCCTGCTGGGTGTCGGCAGTGGCGAGGATGTAGCCCACGCCAGAGAGCTCGATATCGTAAGTGCCGACGCGCCCGCGGAACCGCTCGTGTTCGTTGCGCAGCAAGTCGATGAAGTCGAAACGGGTCGTCGGGATCTTCGCGGGTGCGAGCTCGGAGCGGTTGTAGGCGATTACGGCTGGTTCGAACGTCAATCCGAACAACTCTTTGCGCCAGCGCGCCCACTTCGGTAAGCGGCTTGTCCAAGACGCGTCGTAGCGCTTTGCGCAGCCATCGTTGACAAGCTTGACCTGAAGATCGATCGCCGAGCTGATCACGAGGTCGGCGTTCACGCCGCGCTGAGCCTGGCAGTCAGTCGACACCTGCTCGTACAGCGGATTGGTGTCGAACTCCGTGTAGTGCACGGTGACGCCGGGTGCGGTGGCCTGGAATGCCCGGATAACGGGTTCAAACGCGCGCAGGTCTGTCGCGCTGAAGAGTGTCAGCGTGGCTGGCTCGCCGGTTTCCCCGGGTGCGGGGAAGCGATGGGTCTCGCGCGCGGCGGCGGTTGTGGTGAGCACGGCGACGGCGGCAGCCGCCATGGCGATGCACAATGGCCGTGGCATTACGAGCGTGTCTCCAGCGGTATGGCCAGTCCGATTTCGAAACGTGTGGATCC
>CAZHBN010000005.1:6512-10147 GCA_964530405.1 uncultured Ectothiorhodospiraceae bacterium | reverse complement strand
TTCCTCTTCGTGCACACGCAGCGCGACGCCGCGCAGGTCGGTGGCTTCCAGCGCTACCGTATCGGAACGGTGGATGACCATCGCGCGGCTGAGGATCTGGCTCGAAAGGCGGCTCAGACCCACGGTACGGCGGTGAATGCGGTGGGCGATCCGGCGCTGAACGGCTGGATCGTCCTCCTCCTGCGCGACCTCCGCCTGGGTGCTTATGGCTGTCAATGCCGTACGAAGCTGATGGCTTACGTCTGCGACGAAGCTTTGAGTCGCGTGCACCTGCCCCTTGAGACGGTTTATGAACAGATTAATCGCCTGAACCACCGTTTCCAGCTCGCGGGGTGTTCGTACGTCGAGCGGTGACAGGTCGGTCGCGTCCTTGGCGAGCAGGGCGCTCTCGATGCGGCGCATCGGCCCCAGGGCAACGCGCACGGATATCCAGACGAGTAAAAGCGCCAACACCGCCACGGCGGCGATCACGGTGGAGGCTCTGGCCGTGAGCGAGGCGGCGAGTGCACTGCGCTCGCCCACCGTCTGCGCGGCGATCACGGTCACCTTGCCCCTTACGCTTCGCTCCATCACTGGGTGCCGAAGGGCGGCGGCGCGGACGGAAGTGCCGCGGATTCGGGTGTCATAGAAGGTGATCGCTTCCCCGTCATTCCACTGCCCGGGCGCGGCGAGTGCCTCGTAGCCGCTGATCGTGTGCTCGTCCGGCCCGATCACACGGTAGAAGACCCGGTCGTTCTCGACCAGACTCAGGAGCTCGAACGCGGACACCGGTAGGTCCACCAGCAGCTCGCCGCCACGCACCGTCACGCGTTCGCCGATCTGGAGAACGGCGCCGGCGAGCAGCCGGTCGTAGGCCGTTCGAACCGCATCGTGGCTGTATTGATTCGCCGCAGCGGCCATCACCACGGCGCCTGTGGTCAGAATGAGCGACAGGGGGAGCAGCAGGCGGGCCTTAATCGAGGTCGGTCGGCTCATCGTGCTCGATCCGATAACCGAATCCACGGAGAGTCTGGACCCCTACGCCGGTGCCGCCCAGTCGCCGGCGCAGGCGGGCGATATAGACTTCGACCGTGTTCTCGTTGGGTGTTTCGTCGAAATCAAAAAGGCGTTCCATCAAGAAAGCCTTGCTACACACTCGCCCCTTGCAGGCCACGAGGACTTCAAGCAGGCGAAACTCGCGTTTACTCAGACTGATATCGCTTCCATCGACCTGCGCGGCAGCGTTGGCGGCATCGAGCTCGAGTGGGCCGAAGGTGGTCACCGGCGGCGCGGCTTCGCGGGCGCGTCGGAGTAATGCGCGGGCGCGGGCTTCGATCTCGCGCACCGAGAATGGCTTGACCACGTAGTCATCGGCGCCTGCGTCCAGGGCCTCCACCCGTTCGTCCACGGTCTCGCGAGCCGTTAGCACCAGCACCGGCGTCGGTATGCGGCGGTCGCGCATGCGGTGGAGCAATTCCACACCGCTGCCGTCGGGGAGGTTCAAGTCCAGTATGACGAGATCGTAGGTCTGGGCCCGCTGAGCGGTGTCCGCATGCGCGAGATCGGCACAGACGTCCACGGCATGGCCGGCTTTGCGAAAAGCTGCGGCGACCGCATCGGCGACGTCGTCGGCGTCCTCGACCAGAAGAATGCGCATGGGCGTCGAATCCTCGAGGGTGCTTGGCAATTGTCAGTGTTCTGTCAGCTTCGCCCCTTAGCGTCAGCTCAACGCTCCCGAGAGAGCGTGATCACGATACACCGAGTTGACAGTGAGAGAGGAGAGCACCATGCGTCGACTATTGACAGCGATCACCCTGGTCACCGGTTTCACGGTCGGGACGGCGTCGGCCTTTACGCCGGAGCGTCCGGAGTGTGTTGCACCAGCGAAACCTGGCGGCGGTTACGACCTCACGTGCCGCATAGCCGTGGGCGCCATGGACGCTGCCAACGCACTGGATCAGCCGATGGCGGTGTCCTTCATGCCGGGCGGCATCGGGGCGGTGGCATTCAACCAGTTCAATACAGCTCGTGCGGATGACGGCGATACGCTTGTCGCCATCTCCTCTGGTGGTGCGCTCAACATCGCCACCGGAAAGTGGGGCCAGTGGGATGGTGACGATGCCCGTTACGTGGCCACTGTCGGTGCGGACTACGGTGCGATCATCGTACCCGACGATTCTCCATACAAGACGCTGGGAGACCTGGCCGACGCGCTCCGTGACGACCCGTCTTCGGTGGTTTTCGGAGCCGGTGGGTCGGTCGGTAGCCAGGATTGGATGAAAACGGCCCTGATGCTGAGGGCAATGGACGTGAGCGTCGATGACATGCGCTACGTCGCCTTCGAGGGCGGAGGGGAGGCGACCTCGAATCTCCTCGGCGGCAATATCGACGTTTACCCTGGCGACATTTCCGACATGGCTGGGCACCTGGAGTCGGGAGATATGCGTGTGCTTGCGGTGCTGGCACCGAAGCGCTTGCCGGAGCCCTTCGATGGTTTCCCGACTGCACAGGAGCTCGGCTACGACGTCGATTGGACGATCTTCCGCGGCTATTACATGGGCAAGGATGTCTCCGACGAGGCCTACCAGTTCTACGTCGACGCTTTCGAGGATGCCTATGAAACCGAGGCCTTCCAGGAGATCCGCCAGTCCAAGGGCCTGCTGCCGCTGTCGATGAGCGGTGACGAGTTCGACCGCTACGTGAAGACCCGCATCGAAGAGCTCCGGGCGTTAGCCGAGGAAATCGGTCTCGTCCAGTAGCCGCGCCGGGGAAACAGGCCGCGCGGCCGTTGGGGCGCGCGGCCTAAAGAGGAGAGAGCCCCCCATGGTTGATCGTCTTTTCGCCGTCGCACTCGTGGCGCTCGCGGTCGGCTACGGCGCGATCGCATTTCAGCTCGAAGCGCCGTTTCAGTACGACCCGCTGGGGCCCGGTGCGTGGCCGGAGATTCTATCCGTCGCGCTGGGCCTGTTCGGCGTGGCGTTATTGTTCACACCCGATGAGAGCCCGAGCTGGGGCGGATTCGCGACCGTCCGGCGCATCGCGTTCGTGTTCAGCGGGCTCATTGCTTACGCGCTGGTTTTCGAGGCCGCCGGGTTCATGATCTCCACGTCAGTCTTCTGCGCCGCGCTCGCCGGGTATCTCGGGGCTCGGCCACACAAGGCCCTGGTTTTCGGAGTGCTTGTCGGGGTACCCGGTTACTTCCTGTTTACTCGACTGCTGGTATTGAACCTGCCGCGTGGCCCGTTTTCGTTCTGAGAGGTCGACATGTACGAGACTCTGTCATTGCTCGCCGACGGCTTTGCCGTTGCGGCGAATCCATTGAATCTCGCGCTTGTGCTTGCCGGCTGTTTTGCAGGTACGCTCATCGGTGCGCTGCCAGGCATGGGGCCCATCAACGGCGTCGCCATTCTGTTGCCGATTGCCTATGGCATTGGACTGCCGCCAGAGAGCGCACTGATCCTGCTGGCAGGCATTTACTACGGCGCGGAGTACGGCGGACGGATTTCGTCCATTCTCTTGAACATCCCAGGCGATGCCGGCGCTGTCATGACCACGCTCGATGGCAACCCCATGGCCCGTCGTGGCGAAGCGGGCCGGGCGCTGTCGCTTGCTGCCTGTAGCTCTTTCGCCGGCGGCACCGTCGCGGTCGTGATGCT
>CAZHBN010000005.1:0-6412 GCA_964530405.1 uncultured Ectothiorhodospiraceae bacterium | reverse complement strand
TGTCGCTTGCTGCCTGTAGCTCTTTCGCCGGCGGCACCGTCGCGGTCGTGATGCTGACGTTGTTCGGTCCGCCGCTTGCGGCATTTGCCATCACGTTCGGTCCCCAGGAATACGTGGCGTTGATGGTGTTTGCGTTCGCTGCGCTTTCGGCGCTCGTTGGCAAGAATATGGCCAAGACCCTGATCGGTGCCGTGCTCGGGCTGATCATCGCCACGATCGGCGTTGACGCCAACACGGGCGTCAATCGATTCACCTTCGACAGCCCGCATCTACTCTCCGGCGTGGACTTTCTCGTGGTCGTGATCGGCCTGTTCGGAATCGCCGAGCTGCTGCATCTGGTCGAGGCGCAGTTGCGGGGTACTGCCACGGTTCGAACGATCGACAAGACATTCGTCAGCCTCCGCGATCTGCTCCACGTGAAGTGGACGGCGCTTCGTGGCGCCGTGATCGGCTTCGTTATCGGTATTCTGCCGGGCACCGGTGCCTCCGTGGCATCGGCCGTCGCCTATGGGATGGAGAAACGTCTCGCCACCGGGGATCAGCGGCGCGAATTCGGGGAGGGCGCGCCGAGAGGGCTGGCGTCGCCGGAGTCGGCGAACAACGCTGCCGCGGGTGGGGCTATGGTGCCCATGCTCACGTTGGGCATACCCGGTTCCGGGACGACGGCAATTCTGCTCGGAGCGTTACTGCTGTTCAATGTGACCCCCGGGCCCATGATGTTCGAGCAACGCCCGGAGATTGCCTGGGGCTTAATCGCATCCATGTACATTGGCAACGTCGCATTGCTCGTGCTCAACCTGCCGCTAGTGGGGCTGTTCGCACGCCTGTTGGCTATTCCACAGGCCTATCTCATCCCGGTGATCGCGATGCTGGCGTTCGTCGGCGTGTACTCGGTTGTCGGCAGTGCGTTTGACCTTTATTTGATGCTTGGTTTGGGCGCTTTCGGATGGGTGCTACGAAAGCTCAACTTCTCCTTGGCCCCCGTTATACTCGGCGTGGTTCTGGGTGGTCTGTTCGAAAACAACTTGCGCAGGGCTCTGTCGATTTCCAACGGTGACTGGGGAGTTCTGATCGAGAGCACCTCGAGCTTGGTGCTGTATGCCTTGACCGTCGCGATGCTCGTACTTCCGCCCGCCATTGCCCGTTTCCGTCGAGGCAATCTGGCGGATATCCAGACGGACGATGCCTCCGGGAGTCGTCCTTCGACCGTCGACTGATCGTGAGACCTGGCTTGCGACAGAGGACAAACCGGCACGTTCCCCGGCTGTCGCTGGGGCGCCCGACGGCGTAATGGTGAAAACGGATCGGTACCGACCGGTCTCACCGCTACGGGGCGTGCCGGTCGTAGACACAACGGCCGGCGACGTAGGTCTGCCAGGGGCAGAGCTCGTCCTCGAGCAGGGTGATATCGGCGTCGTAACCGACCGCGAGCCTCCCCTTGCGGTGATCGAGGCCGAGCACGCGGGCGACGTTGGCGGTGACGAGCCCCAGCGCTTGGTCCATAGGCAGCGCCGCCTCGCGCACGAGCCTCTGCCAGTCGCCGAGCAGTGCGGTGTTGCGCGCGACGTGCATGCCGCAGTAGGCGCCTGCGGCGTCGAACCGGGGCAGGCTGCCGTTGCAGTCGGAGCTCATGGTGATGCGCTCGGCAGGGACGCCAGCCGCGAGCAGAGCGATGACGGCGTCGAATGCGCTAAGGCCCTCGCCGGGGGCTTCGAAGGCGGTAACGTCGACACATGCGCCGAAGGTCTTCGCGTAGTCCGCCGCCTCGTCGAGCAGGGCGGGGTAGCGGTTTACGTGGGTCGGTATTACCTGCTCGGGGGGAATCTCCGTATCCGTCAGCAGGCGCCGCAACGGTTCCAGCCCACGGTGGCCGTCGCCCAGGTGAAAATGGCAGATGCCGCGTTTGCCGGCGAGCATGGCGCCCACCCGCGTGTCGCTGACCAGGCGCGCGAGCTCCTGCAGGGATGGCTGGCTCGAGCGGTGGTCCGACAGCGCGATCTCGCCCAGGCCGATGACCTCGGGGATCCAGGCGAGGTCGCGCTGGAGATCGCCGGTGAGAGTCGGCGGGGGAACGCGATAGGCGCCAGTGTACATGTAGGCGCAGACGCCGTCGGCGCGAAGGTCGCGAACCGCGGCCAGGAGGTCGGCGGGCGAGCGGCTGACACTGTCGGTGCCAAGCACGCCTACCACGGTGGCGATGCCCATGGAGACGATATCGGCGGCGCTGATGCCGGGGCAGCGGCTTCCCCAACCGCCTTCGCCTCCACCGCCGGTCACGTGTACGTGCTGGTCGATGAAGGCGGGTACTGCCGTGCACCCGGTGGCGTCGATAACGGTCAGCGGCCAGCCGGCCGGTATTTCCAGCTCGTTGCCAAGGGCCGCGATGCGTCCGTCCGCAATGAGGATGTCTGTTTCGGCAAGCGCCTGCGGCGCGAACACACGGCCGCCACGCAGCAATGTCATCAGCGGGATGTGCGGCGAATCGGGCGACATTGGCGGAGCCTACGCGGTCTCGGGGTCGGGAGTGGAGAAGCGACTGCCCTTGAGTCGTTCGATGGCGCCGTCCACGTCATCGACCAGGAGTACCAGGAGATCTCCCGATACCGCCTGGTCGAATGACCGGTCGATGGCCCGGGCCTCTTCCATGATGAGCTCGATGTGGCAGTGCCGGTCTCCCGGCAGCGTTTCCGCGCCGCGTCTGAGCAGCTCGGCGGCCTGCCCGGTCGGACGCCCCCGCGGGTGGGTTTCACAGATGAGCAGAACGTCGTGCATACGGGCGAGCTGGGCACCGAGCGCGACGAGATCCTCGTCGCGGCGGTTGCCGGGAGCGCTGGCCACGGCGATGCGGCGATGCGCGGGCAGGGAGTGCACGAGCTCGTCCAGCGCGCGCAGGGCGGGAACGTTGTGGGCGTAGTCGATGAGCACGTGCAGCCCCGAGGCCTCCATCAGATTGGTGCGCCCGGGGTTCTGGCCCGGGGTCGGGTGGAAGGTCTGCAGGCCCATCTGAATGTCGGCGATGCTCAGCCCCAGCGCATGGGCGGCGGCGCTCGCTGCGAGGGCGTTGGCCAGATTGAATCGGGCATGCCCGTCGAAAGCGATGGGCACGTCGGTGACCGGCAGAATCTCCGCTTCCACATGGCCCTGACGCATGACGATGCGTTCACCGGCCACCGTGAAGGCCACGCCTTGCGCGCGCACGTGTTCGCGAACCGGCGTCGAGTCCGGGTCGAGGCTGAAGAAGATGACTGTGCCCCGGGCCCATTCGCGTGCTTCCAGCACGCGCGGGTCGTCAGCGTTGAGCACTGCGGTACCGCCCTCGCGCACGGCATCGATCACCACCGTCTTGCAGCGGGCGAGATCATCGAGGCTCTCGATTCCGTACTCGCCGAGGTGGTCGCTGCTGATGTTCAGCAGCACGCCGACGTCACAGGCGTCGAAGCCGAGACCGCGGCGCATGATGCCGCCGCGCGCCGCTTCCAGCACGGCGTGTTCCACGGTGGGCTCGCGCAGGACGATGCCGGCGGCTTCCGGGCCGGAGTAGTCACCACGCATGATGACGTGATTATCGATCTCCACGGTGCCCGTGCAGGCCATGCCCACCTGACGGCCGGCGTGGCGCAGCAGGTGTGCGATCAGCCGGACGGTGGTGGTCTTGCCGTTGGTGCCGGTAACGGCCGTGATCGGGATCCGGCCATTGCCGCCGGTGGGGAAGAGCATCTCGATGACCGGTGTGCCCACGTCCCGCGGCTGGCCGTGAGTGGGTGCGATGTGCATGCGAAAGCCGGGGCCTGCGTTGACTTCGACGACGCCTGCCGCCTGGTCCTCCAGCGCCCGCGTGAGTGTCTCGGCGACCAGGTCGATGCCGATGATATCGAGACCGATCAGCCGCGCAATTCGCTCGACGGCGTAGCGCACCTCGGGATGAACGTCGTCGGTGACGTCCGTGGCGGTCCCGCCGGTACTGAGGTTCGCGGTGGATTTCAGGTAGACGATCTCGCCACAGGGAATCCGGCTGTCCAGCGACCACCCCTGTTGCGTGATCAGCCGTCGTGCCTGATCGTCGATACGGATTCGGGTCAGCAGGTTCTCGTGGCCCATGCCCCGGCGGGGGTCGCGGTTTTCCCTGTCGACCAGCGCCTGCAGCGTGGATCGGCCGTCGCCGACCACGTGGGCGGCGCGACGCCGTGCCGCGGCAACCAGTCTTCCGCCGATGACGAGCAGGCGGTGGTCATCACCGGCGATGTGGCGCTCGACGATGACCGACTCATGACAGCCAGCAGCGGCGTCATAGGCCTCGCGCAACGCTTCCGGGTCCGCCACGGCAGTGCTGACGCCACGGCCATGATTGCCCACCAGAGGCTTGACCGCCACCGGATAGGAGAGACCCTGCGCGGCTTCCAGGGCTTCGTCGAACGACCCGCAGATCAGCCCCTCGGGGACCGGGATGCCGGCGTCGCCGAGCAGTTGTTTGGTCCAGTCCTTGTCATCGGCGATGCCGCTGCCCAGCAGCGCGGTGCGCCACGTGACAGTCGCCTGGATACGCTGCTGGAGGTGGCCTTGACCGAGCTGCACGTAGCTGCTCGGCTCGCTCAGGCGCATGTAGGGGATATCGTGACGCCTGGCGGCGTCGACGATCGCGGCGGTGGACGGACCCAGCATGTGCGCCTCGCGCACAGTCTTGAGCCGGGAGAGAATGGCCGGCATGTCGACATCACCGCCTTGGAACAGCCGCGCGATCAGCGCCACGGCCTCCTCCCCGGCAGCCAGTCCGCAGGCTTCGTCGCGATATCGATAGACGATCGTGTAAACGCCGGCCTCGGCGGTGTCCAGCGTCTTGCCGAAGCCGACGGAGAGACCAATGGCGTTTTGCAGCTCGATGCAGACGTGTTCGACAACGTGACCCGCCCAGGTACCACGGCGCACGCGTTCGAGAAATCCACCGGGCCGTCCGACGGAACAGCGATGCTCGGCCAGGCCCGGCAGTAGCGTCACGAGGCGCTCGGCGACGCCTTCGACGGTATTGCTCGGCCGGTGCTCGAGGGTACCGATATCCAGCCGCATGACGATCGTGAGGTAGCGGCTGTAGTAGTTGGGGCCGCGAAGGGCGCGGTGTTCCAGGATTCTCACTGGGTACCGCCCGCGCGGCTGCGCAGGGCGTCGGGGTCCAGGTAGCGCCGTGTGCCCGCGTCGAAGCCGTGGCCACTGATCAACGCATGCATGACCATGTTCTCCACTGCGACGGGTTCACCCATCGATAGCTCCGCTACGTTGGAGCTCGCGATACCACGACTGTCGACGATGATCACGTGCCCCGAACCCACGGCTTCGAGAGTGCCGCTGGCGTGGACGATGACCGCAGCATCCTCGCCGAGGCCCACGCCGAGTAGCTCGGGGTTGGTGGCGCCGACCTCCATGAGGCGGATAAACCGGCCGCGCTCCAGAAAATGGCTGTCGATGACGAGCCCGTCCACGAAGCCGAGCCCGGCGGTCATCTTCACGGCACCCTTGTGCAACGCATCGGCAGCCGCGCCGTCGTAGATCATCGTCGCCGTCAGTGCCATCGCGCCGGCGCTCGTTCCCGCGACGACGGCACCGGCGTCGAATCGCTCGCGTATCGCCTCCAGCATGGCGGATCCACCGAGCACGTTGGTCAGGCGAAGCTGGTCGCCCCCGGTGAAGAAGATGCAGCCGCTTTGCCGCACCAGGCGCACGTTGGCAGCATCGGCGGCGTCCTGGCGTTCGCGTATGTCCAGCGCATGAACGCGGTCGGCCCCCAACCTGTCGAACGCGGCCTCGTAGACGGGGACCACTTCCTCGGGCACGCCACTGGCGGTGGCGATCAGGGTGATCTCTTCCTCACCGTCCGGGGCGAGCGCGAATACCCGCGTGAGGATCTCGAGCTCCGAGGTCTTGTCCTCGGCACCGCCGATCGCCACGAGGTGGCCGCGTACGGCGGTAACGTCGTCGGAGGAGGAAGCGGCCATAAGCGTTCAGTCGTCGCGGCAGCGGCGCTGATGCGCTGCTGGCCGCTGGCCCTCGGCTGCAATACCCGTGTGCCAAATATAGCCGGCCGGGGGAAGGGCGGCGAGTGACGCCGCGCCGGGATGCCGCGAGCTTTTAGAGAGCGCGAATCTGGACGATGATGCCCAGCACGGGGTGGTCCAGGTAGTGCAGCTCGCCACTTCTCAGGCGCCGCTGGTTGTGCATGGGGTAGACCGTGCCCTGGTGCTCGCGGCGGTAACGCAGATCCGTGGTGATATGCAGATAACGACCGGCGTAAACCTTGAAAGCCCCGAATAGCCCGGCCGTTTCGGGCAGCGGCATGGTCGGGCGCCAGCTTCCCGGTACGAGCACGTAGGGGGACCGCGAACGCGAGCGGCCTGCCTGGATCCAGCCGAAGTGGTCGATCACC
>CAZHBN010000004.1:0-37801 GCA_964530405.1 uncultured Ectothiorhodospiraceae bacterium | reverse complement strand
CCCACCGACATGCCCACCGGCAAGACCATCATGGTGGTCGCCGGGCGCTGGGGCGCGGCAGTGATGCTCGACATCGGCGCGGCGCTGCGTGCCGCCGGCAACCGCGTGCTCTACGTCGCCGCCTTCGGCAAAGCAGGCGACGTCGACCACCAGGACGAGCTCGAAGCCGGCGCCGACCAGGTCATCTGGTGTACGGCGAGCGAGCCCACCATCGAATCTCGCCGGCCCCAGGACATGAGCCTGGTGGCCACCGACATGCTCGATCTCGTGCGCCGCTACGGCGACGGCGAGATCGCCCCCGAGACCGGCGCCATCCCCCTCAGCGACGTCGACCGCGTCATGGTCATGGGCGGCACCGGGCTGCTCAAGGGCTTCCAGCAGGCGCTCGCCGGCGAGCTCAAGGACTACTTCGCCGACGGTGTGGACGCCTTCGGCACCGTCGGCAGCCCCATGCAGTGCATGATGAAGGGCGTGTGCGCGCAGTGCCTGCAGTGGCAAATCGACCCGGAGACCGGCGAGCGTACCCGCCCGGTGTTCACCTGCGCCGGCCAGGACCAGCCGCTGTCGTGGATCGACCTCGACAACCTCTCCGCCCGACAGCAGCAGAACCGCCTCGCCGACCGACTCACGGGGCAATGGCTGGACTACGTGCTGGAACGGGAAGCCGAAGGGTGAACGTCCGCGCAACCGAGCGGGTCAGCGCCTGCGCTGTCCCGCTAACGGCCTACGAACACCGCCTGCGCGGGAAATACCCTGCACTCGTCCCCTGCCATCGCGACCGATCCTTGATCGATAAGGTATCGGTCTGTCGTTGACTTGGTTCACACTATTGCATAAAGTTCCTGCCGCAGTCGCGCCGCTGAGGGGAACCTGCGGCATCTCACCGGAGGCAGGGAACGCTCGCCTTCCTTGAATGCAATCCGACAGGCATCACGGTCAACCCGACCCTGACGATCGCATTCGGCGTTCCACTCCCGCCGGTCGGAGAAGCCCGGACAGCGGTCCAACACGCCCAATAACCCGATAGAACAATGACCAACAAGCAGAAGAAACACGCCCTCCGGGCAATCAGCGGGCTGCTCGCGCTGTGCACCAGCGCAACGCTCATGGCAGCCACCGCCAACGTTTACCAGATGTATTACGTACCCACTCCGGAGAGCGAGGTCACTGCCTTCAACCGCGCGCTCAACAGCGCCACCGGCGACGAGATCCGGTCCGTCGTCTCCATATCGGTGGTGCTGGACGGCACCCGGATCTACTTCGATCAGCACGAAGACGGCTACGAGACGGACGTCACCAACCCTCAGCAGCCGACCACCGGGGTCTGGGGCGACGGCGACCCGGGTAACGGCATTCCCCCGGGGTTCAGCACCGACGAGCTGCACGCCGGGGACGTCGTGGTCCTGGACCAGACCTACGACGTCACCACCTCGGTCACGTGCACCGATCTCACCGATTGCCGGCTCGACGGCGGTGACCGCTTCGGCTCCAGCAAGGCGTTGTCGGTGACACGCTCCGCGTACAATACCAGTCCCGGCTCCGTGCTCGCCGGTGCCGTGGAAATGGACAGCGACACCAACTGGAGCGACACCTATACCCTCCCCATCGGCGTGGACACCGCCAACGAAGGCGGCGAAATCTTCGAGACCGTCTCCGCGATGGTCATGGCGGGCGATTCGGCGACCACGGTGACATTGAACGGCGCCGGCGCGGTGACGCTCCAGCCCGGCGAGACCCATGTCTTCGCCGACGTGTCCGAAGGCGACGTAATCGCCGGCGACGCCCCCACCCAGCTGACCCTGCTCACCGGCGACATCGATTCCAGCTACGAGTCACGCTGGTACCGTGTGCCGGCCACCTCGCAATGGTCCGACGAGTACTACTCGCCGGTGGGCACGGTGCAGGCCGATGATCCTGCTCACTACTTTCTCTACAACCCGGGCAGCACGCCGCTCGATGTCACCGTCGAGGACGACGGCGGCATTGCCGCGACGGTGACGGTTCCCGCCGGCAGCAGCGCCGAGTACACCGGCACCAGCGCGAGCGGTCAGCGCTTCTTCGCCGACGCCCCCTTCTACGCCATGGCGGTCGTCGACGCCGACGAGACCAACAACGTCCATGACTGGGGCTTTTCCCTGGTACCGTCACTGGGATTGACCGGCCAGTCGGTAATCGGCTTCGCACCGGGCACGGAAGACCTCTCGCAAGCGGACATGAGCCCCGTATGGGTCACGGCGGTCGCTGACACCACGGTCTGCGTGG
Organism: uncultured Ectothiorhodospiraceae bacterium; assembly: GCA_964530405.1. GTDB lineage: Bacteria > Pseudomonadota > Gammaproteobacteria > Nitrococcales > Nitrococcaceae > Arhodomonas. The sequence continues at coordinate 35,539 of CAZHBN010000004.1, read as the reverse complement.
ACTTCGACCGCGACGGTACCATCGACCAGACGACGCCCCTGGATCGATTGGAGAGCCTGCGGATTACGGACACCGGCGACAATGACATGACCGGTGCGCTGATCTACTCGATCAACGATCCCAACGGTGACAACGCCCCGACTATCTGCGACAGCACCGGCGACGACGACACCCAGACCGACATCGCGCCCGTGTGGGGGCAGAATCCCGCCACGAGCACGACCGGCGCCCCCGCCATCGACATCGGCACCACGGTGCTGGCCGTTCCGAAGTATGCCGTGTCCAAGCGTACGGAGCTGCTGATCGACGCCGACGGTTCGACGACCATCAGCCCCGGCGACACGGTGCTGTTCCGCATCGAGGTGGACAACTACGGTGCCCTGCCGCTCAACGACGCGACGCTCACCGACAGCATGCCCGCCGAGCTCGACTACGATCCGAACAACAGTGACAGCGGCTGGGTATGCGGCGGCTCGCCCCTGGTCTGCCAGCTCGGCCCCTTCTCCCTCGCCGCCTTCAGCACACAAGCGTACGACCTGGCGGCGGTGATTCCGGAGGACGCCGTCAGCGTTTCCACCATCGAGAATACGGTCACCCTGGATCCGGGCACCGGTGAGCCGCCGGCGGATGGCGGCACGGCCACGCCGGTACGCACGGCACGCCTGGGCGACCGGATCTGGAACGACCTCAACGGTGACGGGGTCCAGGACGCCGGCGAGCCCGGCATCGCCGATGTGACGGTGGAGCTACGTGACGGCACCTGCACCCCCGGCGGCGACTGCCCCACGACGACCACCGACGGCACCGGTGCCTACGCCTTCACCGGCCTGACCGCCGGTGACTACACCGTCGCCGTCCAGCCGCCCACGGGCGGGAGCGCCACGTATGACGCCGACGGTACCGGGTCGACCCACCAATCCAGCGTCACCGTCACCGAGGGCGCGGATGTCGTCGACCAGGACTTCGGCTACCGCTTCACCGGCCGTATCGGTGATCGAATCTGGGAAGACCGCGACGGCGACGGAATCCAGGACGCAGGCGAACCCGGCATCGGCGGCGTAACCGTCGAGCTCCGCGACGACACCTGCACCCCCGGCAGCGACTGTGTCACCGTCACCACCGACGCGGACGGCGGGTACGTGTTCGAGTCCGTGGCGGCAGGCGATTACACCGTGGCAGTGACCGCGCCCGCCGGCACCGAACCCACCGCCGACCCGGACGGCGGTCTCGATGACATCGCCGCCGTCACCCTCACCAACGGCGACGAGGTGCTCGACCAGGACTTCGGCTACCGCTTCATGGGCCGCATCGGTGGTCGAATTTGGGAGGATATCGACGGTGACGGCATCCAGGACGCTGGTGAGCCGGGGGTCGCGAACCACCCTGTCGAACTCCGTGATAGTAGCTGCACGCCCGACAATCTCTGCGAGACGACCAGGACCGATTCCGACGGCAACTACCTCTTCGACGCTGTTGTGGACGGCGACTATACCGTCTACACCAACCCGCCGGCCGACATTGGAATCACGGCCGACCCCGATGGTGACCTGGACGGTTTCACCACGGTGACCGTGACAGACGGAGGCGACGTACTCGATCAGGACTTCGGTTACATGCTGGGCAACGCCGGTGGTGCCGACGGCAGCATTGCCGGTAACGTCTGGGAAGACGTTGACGACGATGGCCAGCGAGACGCGGGCGAACCATTGCTGGACGGCATGACGGTGACGCTCGAAGGCGGCGCCTGCAGGCCCACCTGTAACACCACGACCGACGCGAACGGCCACTATGCCTTTTCCGGACTCTCAGCCGATTCGTACACCATCCGGGTCGACGGCAACGGTCCGGATATGACCGCCGTCTATGACAGCGACGGTGGTACCGACGAGCGCATCGATCTGACCCTCGCCGACGGCGAGAGCGCGACCGCCCAGGACTTCGCCTACCGCCGCAACGTCGCCACCCCGACGGGGGTTCCGGCGATCGGTCTCCCCGGCCTGGTGCTGCTGGTCCTGTCCATGCTCGGCATCGGCTGGCGGGGGCTGCCCCGCCGACACGGCTGAGCCAACGCGGCGCGGCCGCCGGCAACGGCGGCCGCGCTGGCGCCACGGGTTGTACTACGCTGAAGGCGTTCGCCCATTCAGCGCCTGGAGAAGACCCGATGCAGATCCGTGCCGCCGTGCTCAATACCATGGGCGCATCCCGTCCATACGCCGACAGCCATCCGCTCACCATCGAGACCCTGGAGCTCCATGAGCCCGGCGACGGCGAGGTCCGTGTCGCCGTGCGCGCGGCGGGCCTGTGTCATTCCGATCTGTCGGTGGTCAACGGTGACCGGCCACGACCGACGCCCATGGCTCTCGGTCACGAGGCGGCGGGTGTGGTCGAGGCAGTGGGTCGCGGCGTGCATGACTTGGCGCCCGGGGATCACGTGGTCATGGTCTTCGTGCCGAGCTGCGGTCACTGCGGCCCTTGCGCCGAGGGACGCCCCGCCCTGTGCGAGCCCGGCGGCGCCGCGAACGTGGCGGGCACACTGCTCGGCGGCGACCGCCGCATCGCCCGTGCTGACGGCTCGACGGTCAATCACCACCTCGGAGTGTCCGCTTTCGCCGATCACGCAGTGGTCTCGCGACGGTCGCTGGTGAAAATCGACCCGGATATTCCCTTCGAGCACGCCGCGCTGTTCGGCTGCGCGGTGCTTACCGGCGTGGGGGCGGTGGTGAACACGGCCGGCGTGGCCCCGGGATCGAGCGTGGCCATCGTCGGGCTCGGCGGGGTCGGGCTGAATGCCCTGCTCGGTGCCCTGGCCTGTGGTGCCGAGCCGGTCATCGCCGTGGATGCACTGGACCACAAGCTTGCCCTGGCCCGGGAGCTCGGCGCCCGGGAGGCATTCAACGCCACCGACGAGCATTGCATCGAAGCAATCCGCACCGCCACCGGCGGCGGCGTCGACTACGCCATCGAGCTCGCCGGTTCCGAGCGCGCTCTGGAGCTCGCCTACGGCATCACCCGCCGCGGCGGCACCACGGTTACCGGCGGCCTGGCCCACCCTGATCGGCATATCCGGCTCCAGCAGGCCGGGCTCGTCACCGAGGAGCGAACGCTCAAGGGCAGCTACGTCGGCAGTTGCATACCCGGCCGCGACCTGCCCCGTTACCTGCGGCTGTTCCGCCACGGGCGTCTCCCCGTGGACCGCCTGCTCTCGGGCACCCTGCCCCTGGATGACATCAATACAGCCCTGGACCGACTGGCCGACGGCGAAGCCATCCGCCAGATCATTCGCTTCGACTGAGCCCCGGGTGGGCACACCTGGGCGCCCGGCGGACGACCCGGCTGCGGCGGGGTGGATGCACCCCATCCGCTCACCCCCGGGCATGGACATATGTCCGACACGATAGCGTTGGCCAGCCGAACGCTGGACCGCGCCGAACCGGCACTGTCACACGCTGCGTCGGCTTTGGCCGAGGTGGTGCGGAATCACGTCGCCGGCGTGCCGGCCATGGCCGCCGGCGCGACGAATGACTGACTCGGAACCCTCTTCGGGAGTACCGCCAGGCGCGGGCGCCATTCCGTCTCTCGTCGTTCCGGCACGCCACCCCGCGACAATGCGTCGAGAAAGACCGGCGTCAGGCCTGGAGCCACTGCTCCCCGGTCCACTGCGCACCGGGTGCCAGCACGACCGGCTCTGCGACACAGCCGGCCTCGACACAGACGAAACCGCAGTGGGCATCGTCGGGTAGATCCGGCGTAGCCTCCGCCCCGGCGGCACCCGGGTTCCAGACAACGGCGTCCGGGAACCCGCTGGCGTGCACCGCCAGCCTGCGCTCACCGCGGGTCGCCAGGTAGAGCGGCCACGGCGCATCGGGATAGATCCGGTCCACGGCGCCGGCATGCCACGCAAGCGCCTCTTCGGTCTGGCGTCGTGCCACGCCCCCTTCTTCGAAACGCCGGCCGCCGAGGCCCAGAATCGCTGCGTGGCGCAGATCCGGCACCCGCAGGTAGGTATGCAGCGCGCCGGTGAAACCGAACGACGCCGCGCCCTCGTTGGCGACGGTGAGCTGCATGGACAGACGCCCCGGGGTCAACGCTACGCGCAGGCGTAACGCAAACGCGTGCGCCCAGACCGCCCGGGTGGCGTCATCGTCCTCCAGAACCAGGGTGACGGCCGCCTCGGTGTCATCGCCGCCCTGGCTTTCGAAACGCCACCGGCGGTTGCGGGCGAAGCCGTGCTTGGGCAGCGGACCGCGTTCGGCGAACTGCGGAAACACCACCGGCACGCCACCGCGGATGGCCGCGCCGTCGCCGAAGTGCGCAAGCGGGCTGAGGTACAGCATTTCCTCGCCGGAGGCGAGCCACCAGCGAAGCACCTGCCCGCCCTGCAGCGCGATCTCGACGCCACTTCCGTCGGCGTGATCGAGTCGCATCACAGGTACGCCGTCACCGCGGTAATGCTCTCGGATATTCATGATCTCCCCCGGTATTCACGCTTCGCGAACATCCGGCAGGCCCCGGGACATCCGGGCATGCGCGGCGTCGCACGGACATTCAGACGCTGGTCAGCATCAGCAGCGAAATCGCATTGAGCAGGCCGTGAGCCAGTATGGCGGGCCACAACGATTGCCAGCGCAACACCCCGACCGCGAATACGGCACCGACCAGCGCCGTCTGCACCACACCGATGGCGCCCTGATAGAGATGCCCCAGACCGAATAGCAGCGAGGAGACCGCCACTGGCAGAGCGGCGCCCGGCAGCAGCCGCATCGCCCGTTGCAGAATGACTCCGCGGGCCAGCAGCTCCTCGTAGAACCCGATGAACAGACTCAGCGCGACCACGAGCACCGGTGTCACGCCGCCGACCACCAGTCCGCCCACATCCACGAGGCGCTCCATCTGGGCGACCACGGCATCGGGCTGCACGAGCCACAGGAGCGCCCGGAAAACGATATTCACGGCGAACACCGCGAGCAGGAGCTTGAGGCCACGCCCGATATCCCGCGCCCGCGGCCGCGTCAGGCCCATCGCGGGTAGCGCTGACAGCCGGCCGCCACACAGCGCCACCACCCCTGCCAGCACGAGCACCCCCTGCACGAACAGCACCGCGGAGAAGGGTGCCGGCCCCGGCAACATGGCCACGATATAGCTCGCTGCAACCGAGGCCAACGGCACGAGCAGTACGGCAAGCACGAGCTCGGCAGCCGCGGTCGCCTTCGCGGCGCCGCCAGGGTAGGTGCTCATCCAGACTCGGCGTTAAGAGTCCGGACCACGGTCCCGGCGATGATACTCACCCTCGATCACGTCATCCCGGCCGCCATGGCCCCCTGTTGAACCACTGGCGGGGCCGTAGCTGACTTTCACATGGCGCAGCGCGTGGCGGATGAGGTACTGGCGGCTGTAGGGAATGAGGCAGGCGAAGCCGATGGCATCGGTGAAGAAGCCCGGAGTCAGTAGCAGGGCACCGCCCACGGCGAGTGCGACACCCTCCAGCAACTCCATGGCAGGCAGGCTGCCACGATCCATGTTCGCGCGGGCCCGGCTCAGCGTGGCGAGCCCCTGCTGACGCAGCAACTGGCCGCCGATGATGGCGGTGAGCACGCACAGTGCGATGGTGGGCAGCGCGCCGATCACCTGGCCTACCTGAATCAGCAGGTAGATCTCCACCAGGGGAACGACGACGAAAAGCAAGAACAAGACGGGCACGGTAAACCCTCCGATTGCGTAGACGGCCAGTGTATCGCGTCGTCCGTCCCCGATTCACCGGGTGCGGTGGCTCCCCCGGTCGTTTCCCGGGCGTTCGAAGACGCTGGTCAACGCACCTCCACCACCCGGCTGGCACGTTTGTACGCCACCCGCCAGCCGGACCACGCCGGCAGCTCCCAGCGCTGGGGGTCCCGCTTGCGGGTCCCGGCCACCTTCTCCACCGTCACCGTTCGCCGCCGAACGTCGTAGTGAACGCGCATGTCCAGGTCCGTCAGCGATACAGCGCGTGGGTAGGTGCGATCGAAGCGCTCGCGCTCCCAGCTCGGGATCCCCTCGAAGGCCAGGTCCCCCGGCTCGATGAGGACCAGGTCGTCACCGGCATCGACGCCAAGCGCCGCCAACCGCTGCTGCAACCACTCCCGGGGTTCCGGTACCTCGCCCTCACCGTGACCCAGCGCCACATACAGCGACCAGGCCTCGATATCCGTGACCAGGCGTTCGCCCGCGGGCGCGAGCAGCCGCCCGGCCAACACGAGGTCGGCGATTGCCGCCCGTGCCGCCTCACCGGTGGGCGTGGTCTGCGCTTCATCCACCAGACGGCCGGCATGGTACCAGCGCATCGTCACGGTCAACCGCTCCCCGTCCCAGGCCGGCGCTTCCACATTCGCGCGGGCCACGCCATGGACAGCCAGAGCCGACAAGGCGAGCGGCGCGAGGCAGGTCGCTACGGTCACGGTCCGGCGCGTGCCACGACGTGCCGGCACGCTGTGATCGTCGAACACCAGTGCGGCCTCGTCATCCTCACCCAAGAGCGAGCGCTCGCTCACCAACGCTTCACTGCCCCCGTTGCCCAACGCCTCGCGCCGTCGTGCCCTGCGCACATACGCCATCTCCGGCAGCGCCGCCGCGGCCGCCTCGAATACCGTCGATGGGTGGACGTCGATATGGCCCGGCATGGCGGGCAACTCCATCGCTTCCCGCAGACGTGCGGCCAGTCGACGTGCCTCGCGGAGATCGCGCCGGTCCGGCGCCACCGCCGGCAGCTCCACGCCGCGCAGGGCGGCCACCTGCAGGGTGGCGTCACAGCGTCGGCCGAGACATTCGGATAACCGATCGCGCTCGTCCGGGTCCCGCGGCGGAGCCACGAGGCCACCACTGGCAAGGGCCGCCGCCAGATCCGCCATGAACCCGGCGCAGGCGCTATCGGGCATCGCCACCACCAAGTGCGCCAGCCAGGCGTCCACGGGCAGTGCGAACAGCCGCTGCCCCCGTTCCGTGGCGACGCCCGCTTCGTCGACGGCACCAATGGCCGCGAGCCGGTCCTGCGCCGAGGCCAGCGCCGCTTCGGGGAGTGCGTCGACGAACCCCAGGGTCGCCGCGGGCTGGCCGGCGCAGGCGGCGGCGAGCACCAGCTCGGTGAGATCCTCGCGCTGCACCTCCGGCGGCGTGACCCGCTGCATCGGTGCCTGGCTGCCCCACAAACGCAGACACAGCCCCGGCGCGGTGCGACCGGCACGACCCTTGCGCTGGTCGGCGCCGGATCGCGCGATAGCCTGCAGAGCCAGCACGGTACGCCCGTTACGGCGCAGCGTACGGCGCTCCAGGCCACTATCCACCACCGCCGTCACCCCCGGTACCGTCAGCGACGTCTCGGCGACGTTGGTCGCGAGGATGACGCGGCGCTGCGCTCCCAACGTAAGGGCCCGTCGCTGATCGGCCGCCGGTGCGCTGGCGTGCAGCCCAATGACATCGGCGGCCCCCCCCTGAAGCGCCGATGCCGCCTCGCGAATCTCGCGCCGGCCCGGCAGGAACACCAGTACATCGCCGGCGGTTTCGTCGAGGGCGCGGCGAACCGCCTTGGCGACCCGCGGGGCGAGGCCGGCGGACTGTGGCATCTCACGCGCCTCCGCACCGCAATACGCCACCTCGACGTCATAGCCCCGGACATCGGAGTGCAGCTGGCGGGCATCGAGATGACCGGCCATGCGGTCACCGTCGATAGTCGCCGAGGTCACGACCAACCGCGGCGGTTGGCGCCACCCGGCCAGCAACGCCAGCAGCAGGTCCGTATCCCAGCGGCGTTCGTGGAATTCGTCGAGCACCACCGTGGCGAAGCCGTTCAGGCGACCGGAGGCGAGCCACCGCAAAGCGATGCCCGGCGTTGCGAAGACGATCTCCGTGCCGTCGCCATAACGCGCGTCGAGGCGTATCGCGTAACCGACCCGCCCGCCGGGTTCCTCGCCGAAGCCGGCGGCGACGAATGTCGCCAGGCTGGTAGCCGCCAGCCGTCGCGGTTCGATCACGAGCACCGGTCCGCGCTCCGCCGCCCATACCGGCAGGCGCGTGGACTTGCCGGAGCCCGTCGCCGCGGACACCACGACATGGCCGCGCTCGAGCGCGGCGGTGAAATCCCCGTGCAGGGCGTCGATCGGAAGGGTATGGGTACTGTCGCTCATGGCGCCAAAGGCTAATGATGGCGCCATGCGTTGGCCAGACATGGACGGCGGCCCGCGCGCATTCTCCGCCACCTCGTCCCGGTCAAAGCCGGATACCTGTCAATGCAACGGACCCGGCCCCCGGGACATTGCTATTCTGACCCCGGGGCAGCGCATCCTTGCAGCGGGCCAACGGCATTCAGAACCAATGAGGAGTCGCGGGACATGCCGGTACTGATTCTGGGGCTGGTACTCTTCTTCGCCCCTCACAGCGTGGCCATCGTCGCCGCCGACTGGCGGGAGGCGCGGATCCGGCAGTGGGGTGAGCCGTCGTGGAAAGGCGTGTACTCGCTGCTCGCAACTGCAGGCCTGGTGCTGATCGTCTGGGGGTACGCCCTGACCCGCGGCGACCCGGTGGTGATGTACACGCCGCCGGAGTGGCTGCGGCTGCCCGCGTTGGCACTGATGCTACCGGTCTTCCCCCTGCTGCTGGCCGCCTATCTACCGGGACGCATACGCCGCGCCACCCGCCACCCCATGCTCGTCGCCATCAAGCTCTGGGCACTGGCTCATCTCCTGGTCAACGGCATGCTGGCCGACGTGCTCCTGTTCGGGTGCTTCCTCGCCTGGGCGGCCGCGGACCGGATCTCGCTGAAACACCGCACCGCCCGCCCCGTACCGGGGATTCCGGTGGGTCGCTGGGGTGACGCACTCGCCCTCGCCGGCGGGCTCGTGCTCTACGGTGCGTTCGTTGCCGGACTGCACGGCTGGCTGATCGGGGTTCCGCTTCTGCCCTGACCGGAGAATGCAGCAGGCAGCCACCGGACTTACTAATCTTCTCAGAAGTATTGTCATGCGTCAGAGCGCCACAGCGGCCCGGGGGCAAGACGCGTTCGCGCCGGCGTGGCTGGGTCACGTCAAGCGAGCGCAACGCCGCCACCGGGTCGCTGTGGCGCTCCCTTTGGGCCGAACTGTGCGCCGATGGGATCTGCGTTGCTCACCGCTTGTGTAGCCCGGCTACACGGCGCGCCTCGCGCCTTGCCCCATCGGCGCACAGTCCGGCTGACGCATGACAATACTTCTGAGAAGATTAGTAAGCGAACCGCGCCCACATGATCACGCCCCAGACGAAGGCAGCGAGCACGAGGCTCATGAAGACCGCCGCCGAGCCCACATCCTTGGCCATACCGGCGAGATGGTGGGGCTCGTCGCCGACCCGGTCCACCACCGCCTCCACGGCCGTATTGAGCAGCTCCGTGATGAGTACCAGCAGCCAGCTCGCACCGAGGAGTACGACTTGCACGGCGTCCTCACCGAGCCACACCGCCAGGGGCAGTATCAGCATGGAGGCGCACACCTCCTGACGGAAGGCCGATTCATGGCGCCAGGCCCCGCGTAGACCGCGCATGGAGTACCCGGTGGCGTAGACGATGCGGGCCAGCCCCGTTCTGCCAGGTTTCACGCAATCGCTCCCAAGCTAGTCTTCCAGAAGTATCGTCCAGCGTCGGCCGACTCCGGCGCGGATGGCGCAGGGCATGCCGGATGACCGGGCTGCACGAGCGTCAGGGGACGCGGCCGCAACGGCGGCTCGCACACCGGCGCGAAGGCACGCCACGGCGAGCCGATGGCGGCCGCGCGGGCAAGCGCAAAGCCTACACGTTCAGGGATACGAGCGCGATCACGCCGCCCATCAGCGCCCCGGAGAGCACATCGGTGGGATAATGCAGCCCCAGTACCACCCGCGAGCACGCGACGAGCGCGGCGAATGGCACCAGTACCGGGATCAGGGCCGGATAGTAGGTGACCGCCACCAGGGTGAAGCCCACGGCGTGGAGGGTATGCCCGGAGGGAAAGCTGTACTGGTCCAGCGGCGCCACGGCGAGCTCGATCGCATTGCTGGCCGAGCACGGTCGCGGACGTGCCGTGTGCACCTTGACGAGCTTGTAGGCGGCTACGCCGACGATGGCGACAAGCGCCATATGCAGACTTGCCGTGAGGCCACGCCGGCCGTCGGCGAGCGGAAGGGCAACCATGACGGCATACCACAACGCGCCGTCGCCAAGGCGGCTGACCACAGCGAACACCCAGCGAACAGGCGTCAACCGACAGGCGCGATTGATGCGGTGGCACAGTGCCAGCTCCGCGGCGGCGAAGCGAACCATACCGGCACTCGGTCTGACCTGGAGCATGATCACCCCCGTGATCTGGACTCCCTGTCAGCCTGTGCTCGGCGTGTGGCGTGGTGTTGACCATGCGATGACGCCCGCGTGTCAGCGTGGTAGTTCGTAATCCGCGCTGCCATCGGCGCGATCGACCTGCACGGCGACGACGCGGGGGCCGACCAGGCTCACCCAGCCGTGTCCGCGCTCCTGTTCCGGGGCGCTGAAATCGAAGGCATACAGCCGGGTCAACCGCCGGCGGCCGCTGGCATCGCGACTAAAGCCGTAGCGCTGCAGCGCCACGGTGTGATCGAGCAGCTCGAGTCCCCGGGCCCGGCAAACCCGGCGGCAGTGCGCCAGTGCCTGGCCCCGGGCGCGCAGGTTCGTCCACCAGACCACGCCGATACCCGCGAGGATCAGCAACGGCAACAAGCCCGCGAGGTTCATGAATGCTCCACCGTCATCAAGCGTGTGCTCATGCCGTCAGCCACAGCACCACGGCCATCGCCGGCATCGCGAGTACGCTGCTCGCCAGCAGCAGACTCGACGCCAGGCCCTCGTCACCGCCGAGCTGTCTGGCCAGGACGTAAGAAGCCGTCGCCGTGGGACATGCCAGCAGAATCAACGCGATGCGGGTATGCTCCGCCGACAGGCCAATCGCCCATGCCAGGGTCCAACCGATGGCCGGCAAAAGCGCGACCTTCATCAGCGCACCGACCCACGCCCACTGGAGACGGCCGCGCAGCCGTGCCGTATGCAGCGTACCGCCGATACACAGCAGCGCAAGCGGCAGCGCCATCTGCCCGATGGCCGACAGCGTCCGAGACGCCACCACCGGCAGGTGCAGCTCCGCCACCGATAGAGTCACTCCCAGGGCACAGGCGATGAGGATCGGGTTGGTGACCAGACCGTAGGCGACACTCCGCACAACGCCACGGCGGAACCCGGAACCGGCGGCAAGCAGCACGGCCACCGCGAGCACGTTGTAGACCACCACCAGGGGCCCGAAAAGCAGCAGCGCGCTGGCTTCCGCTCCTGCCGCCGCGCCATCGGCGGCGAACGCGTACACGACCACCGGCAGGCCGATGAAGGCGAGATTGCCCCGGAACACCCCTTGCACGAAGGTGCCCACGGCAGCCGAGGGCAGTCGCAGCCAGGACGCGGCGATCAGGGCCGCGCCGATGCCCAGCAGAGTCGCCCCCACGCCCACGGCGAGGAGCCCCGTGACGGCGGCGAACGCCGGGGTCGCCCCGGCGATTCGCTCGACAAGCAATGACGGCACACCGATCCAGTAAGTGACGCGATTGAGCTCGCTCAGGGCCCGATCGGAGAGAAAGCGCGTCCGGGTCAGCCCCCATCCCAGGGCGATGATGAGGAAAACCGGCGCTAGCGTGTTGACAATGGCGATGAGCCGCTACCCTCCCTTCGGCGGCGGATATGATATCCAGTTGCGCGTGTGCGCACAGCGGTTGTAATTTCGACGCAACGGTACTCGTTGGCGGGTCGCTCGTTTCGTGCCCAATAAGATACTAATCGAACTACTGGGAATGCCACGTGTCCGCGAGCCTTTCGGGCGTTCTCGCAAGGCGCGGGGTGAGGACACGTCTACGTGAACGGCGGCCAACGCCGCGACAGCACCCAACGGTATCGCCCGAAGGGCGCGCGCCTTGCAGCCGAACAGCGCAAGCGCTCTGACACGGGGCGTCCCTGTGACCGGATTGGCCTGTTCGCCCGCCGATCGACACCAGGGCGAGTGCTCGCTTCGACCAGCGCTGAACGCTGGCCCACCGGCCCGTGACGAATCATTCGGCACTTGCTTGAAGAGGGGGGACCGATGGCCTGTGTCATAACGTCCATTCGCGACGAGGCAAGCCAGGAAGATGTAGAGCTCGCCCGGGTACTGCAGCGAACGGTGCTCATGGCCACGGCCCTGCGCACGAAACCGGTGACAGCCTGGCTGAAAACGGAGCTGCACGGTTATCCACCGGATGCCCCACTCCCTGCGTACCGGCAAGGTCATGGCGCCACCCTCATCGCCTGGATGCCGGGCCAGGGCTGGGCGGCCGCTCCCATATCGCCGGCACTCGCCAGCGAGCTCGATGGCTACGAGCTCCGCGCCGGCATCGAGAGCCTCGAGCGGGGTGAAGCCGAGCGCAATCCCCGCGAACCCCCGCGCATCGACTTCGACGACGAACGCCTGAACGCCATGCAGCAACGCATCGAGCTCGACGCGCGGCTCAGCCTCGCGCTGCCGCCCAACGCTGTCGCCGAAGTGCTCGAGACCGTGCGGCTGACCGTGGTCGCCTGGAGTGATGCTCTGCTCGACGCGGGGGTTCAGGGGGACGGCTCGGTGTTCAGCGATACCGAACGCGGTACGGCGAACGAGGTTGCCGAGCGCCTCGACGAGGTCATCAGCGAGGCGCACGAAGCGGCACAACGGCTGGTCACGGAACGTCAGAGCCGGCGCGGCGGGTTTCTCTCGCGCCTGTTCGGCCGCTGACGAAGGCCGCGATGCACGGCCTATCCGGCGCGTTCGTCGGCGAGCGGCCGGATACAGCGAATGGGCAACTCGTTCGCCGCCGGCAATCGCAGCTGCCGACGGTAAGTGTTCAGGAACGCATCGGCGCAGACCGGCACACCGAGATAACGACCCTGAACCTCGTCGCAGCCACTGTCCCGGACGAGCCGGCACTGTGTTCCGGTCTCAACCCCCTCCGCGGTGACGCTGAGCCCGAGATTGTGCGCCAGAGCGACCATCGAGGCCATGAGGCTGACGTGGGACGACTCGACCGACAGCTCGCCGACGAAGGCACGGTCGATCTTCAACCGACTGACCGGGCATGCCCGCAAGCGTGCCAGTGACGCCGAGCCGATGCCGAACTCGTTGATGGCGAAGCGAATCCCCCTGGCCCGACATCCATCGAAACGCTCGGACAGCCGCATCCCCGCGTCGCCGAGCCCCGCCTCGCTGACTTCGAGCTCGACGCGCTCGGCCGGCAATGTCGTCGCCGAGAACACGGCATCGAGGTCATCGAGGAACTCCGGCGCGCTCAGGTGTGCGGGCGATAGGTTGACCGACAGCCGCAACGCGCGCGTTCCCTGCGCCTCCCAACCCGCCACGCAGGATACCGCGTGCTCCATCACCCATCGACCGATACGCCGGCTGAGCGCACACGACTCGACCGCAGGCAGAAAAGCCGAAGGCGACAGCAACCCCCGGGTGGGATGGTGCCAGCGCAGCAGCGCCTCGACGCCGGTCATCTCCCCGCTTAGCAGCGACCACTGGGGCTGGAAGTAGAGCACGAGCTCCTCGCGGCACAATGCCTCCCGAAGCTCGGCTTCCAGGCGCATACGCTCACGCGTCTCCTCGTTCATTCGGGCGGCGAAGAAGTGAACCACCGCCCCGCCACTGCGCTTGCTGCAGTACATCGCCATATCGGCCTGGCGGAGCAGATCGTCGGCGTTCGCAGCATCGTCGGGATAGACGCTGATGCCGATGCTGGGCGTGACCATCCGTTCGCCGCCCTGCAACGAATACGGTGCGGCGAGCGCGGCCAGCAGCTTCTCGGCCAGGTGCCGGAGGCCATGGGCATCCGGCGCGTCGGTGACCGCCACCGTGAACTCGTCACCACCGAGGCGCCCGAGGCGATCATCCGCGCGGGTACACTCACGCAAACGCTGAGCAACCCGTGTCAGCAGCTCATCGCCGGCGGCATGGCCGACCGAGTCATTGATTTGCTTGAAGCCGTCGAGGTCGAAGAACAGTAGGCCGACCCGCTCACCGCAGCGCTCGGCGTGACTGACCGCGCCGGCCAGTGCCTCCGCGAACGCCGCGCGATTGAGCAGGCCGGTAAGCCGGTCGCGATTGGCGAGCTCGTGGAGCTGATCGTCGACGCGCTTGCGCTCGACGGCCAACCCTGCGAGGCGCGCGGCGGCGTCGAGCACTTCCAGGTCGTGGGCCCCCGGCGCCCCCGGCGTACGCCGAAGGAGCATGAACGCGCCGAGCAGGGTGCCGTCGGAAGCGGCAATGGGCTCCCACCAGGCAGCGCGCACACCGGCTCGCTCGGCGGGGCGCTGGAGCACCGCGAATTGGGGATGACGACGCACATCGGCAACCAGGCAACGCTCGTCCACCCGGATACCCTGCCGGCAACACTGCTGTACGGCCTCCCTCACCGCCTCGGCCAGGTCCCGGGGAACGCTGGGCGCCGTTACGACCCGCCATCGGTGGTTGTCCGGCGTGGTCACCATGGCGACACAGGTCAGCCCCGCCTGGGCCGACTCCGTCTCGGCGACCAGGCACGCGAGCACCCGCTCCAGGGGCGCGCCGGTGGCAATCAGCTCCAGCACGCGACTGCGCCCGCGACTGAGCCGCAACGTCCGTGTGTGCCGGGTTATTTCGCTGGACAGGGTGCGGTTGACGGCCAGCAGCTCCGCCGTGCGCTGACGCACGCGCATGTCGCTGCGCGCGAGCGTCCGGGTGAGCATGCGGTGGGTACGCTCGTTGTCGTCAAGCGCCGTCGCGAAAATCAGCCCCGTCATCACGATCACCATGATGAAAAGCAGCATCAGCAGGGTCGCCATCCACGACTCACCCACCGCGAACGGCCCGTAACCCTGGTACGAGCCGTGGACGACCTCGACGACGAGCAACCCGACAACGAGCGCCGTACCGCGGACCCTCAAGCGATACGCCGTCCACAGGAGCATGGGAACGAGCAGCAGAGCGAGCAGCGGTCCCGCCCACCCGGAACCGGCGAGGATTCCACTGAAGAGCAGGAAACCCGAGCACACCGTCAACACCGCCACGGCGACGCTCAGCAGCGTCTGGTCAAGGCTCTTGGGCGGTGGTCGTTCAGCGGTGGCAGGCAATAGCAGCGCCGCGGCGATGAGCGTTCCCACCACGCTCGCGAGCACCCCGTTCGCCCACCCCGCTACGAGCGCAATGGCTTGCGCGTCCGGCGCCATGGTGGCCACGGCGGCACTCGCCACGGGAGCGCTCACCACGGCGGCCGAAACACCCGCTGCAACCCCGAGCAGACACAGCTCACGGGGCGTGCTCACCGGCCGCCGCGTGCCCGTAAGACGCCGGGCGAGCCGGGCGCCGACCACCGCCGACAGTGCCAATGCAGCGCCGGCCACGCCGGCCGTGGCCCATGTCCAGCCATGGACCGCGTAAGCGCCAACGCCGCCCACCAGCACAACGGGCCAGATACCCGGCCCCCACAGGAGAACGGCGACCAGCGCGAGCCCGGCAGGCAGCCACAACGGCTGCCACACCCATGCCACCACCGACGCCTGCGCGGCGCCAGATTCAACCGATGCCCACACCGCCAGCGCCAGAGCGCCGCACGTAGCAAGCGCCCACAGTGGTCCATGCCACCGCGGCCGCCGCTCTACCTCAGTAGACGAACTCACGTCCACTCGCCCCCCTGCCCGGCACCCACCGCTTCTCCGTACAAACCTAGTCCATGCAGGAAGCAGTCGTCGCCAAGAACCGGTGATGAGCGGGCAGGCGGACGTCAGTAATGCGGGGGACGCTCCGTCTCAGGCGGGCTGTCGCCGGTACGCCATTCGTCGGCTAACGCCTCCAGCCGTTGCGCGAGACGTTGTACCGACGCCTCCAGCACCTCGATCCGGCGTTGTTGCTGGTTCACTACTTCGCTCAGCCTATCCAGGCCGTGCTCCTGGTAGGCGAGCTTTTCTTCCGCCTGCAGCAGGCGTTCCTCGCTCATCTTCTGCTCTCCCTCGTCGTCCGGCATCCCGTGACGTATTCGGTGCCAACGCGCACACCCACCCCGGGTGGGGTGATGGCGATCACCCTCACTGAACCGGCATAGCCCGTCAAATGCCACGAACTGAGCTCACCCGCCACCCGCGTGCTTGCACACGCCGCTGCCGGTGAACGAACGCGGCGCTTCGATTCGTCCACCGTTTGACCCCGGTCAACCTCCGCATGTCACCGATTGCTACGCTACCCGCATGAACTGATCGTACTCCGCCCCACACCTCGAGGAGACCATCTCATGAAGTACCCGCGACACAGGACTGCACTCGCTCTCGTGCTGGCGCTGGGCGCCGGCCTGGCGACAACCGCGCTGGCCCATCCCCCCGGGGGCGGCACGATGGGCGGTGCCGGCTTCATGCACCAGGGCGGCATGATGCCCCATGGGGCCATGGCCGATGCCCCCCACGGTTACGGCATGGGCATGATGGGGCAGATGCACCCGGGCATCGGCATGATGCGCGGCATCGACCTCGACGACGAACAGCGTGCGCGCCTCAGTGAGCTGCGAAGCGAGCACCGCAGGGTCCAATTCGCCCGCATGGCGCAGCTCATGGACCTGCGTGACGAAATGCTCAACCTCATGTCCGCTGATCAACCCGACCCGGAAGCCGTCAAGGACGTGCACGCACAGATGGCGGATCTGCGCGGGGAGATGCTCGCCGACCAGGTACGACTGCGCAACGCCATGCATGAGGTTCTCACAGAGGAGCAACGCCAGAGGCTCGGTCAGCGCCAGTACCCGCGCGGGCCCATGGGCGGTGGCTACCACATGGGCGACCCGTCCAGCATGCCACGGCAGGGACACGGCGGGATGATGGGTCAATAGGCCACCCGCACCAAAGACGGCGGCCACGTGACGGCCGCCGCGATAGCCATCGGCTGAACCGTCGTTCCCGGGATGCACCGTCTATACTGGTTGAGCCGGGCAGTTCACACATTTGCTGTAGACAGGGTCACAGAACGTAGCCCCGGCGGCCTGCATTCGAACACCATGGGATGAGGAGACGCCGGTTGCTATCTCGGGACCATTGCTTGGGGCAGCTCGGCGATACGGAATTCGACGTGCTGATCGTGGGGGGCGGCTCGTTCGGTGCCGCAGCGGCCTGGGACGCATCGCTGCGTGGCCTGAAAGTGGCGCTGATCGAGCGCACGGACTTCGCCGCAGGCGTCTCCGCCAATTCGTTCCGAATCGTGCACGGGGGCATTCGCTACCTGCAGCACTCCGACCTCAAGCGCCTGTGGGCCTCGTGCGCCGAGCGCTCGGCGTTGCTGCGCATCGCCCCCCACCTTGTCCAGCCACTGCCCATCCTCGTGCCAACTTACGGCTCGGGCCGCGACGGCAAAGCATTTCTGGGCGCCGGCATGCTGGTCTACGACGCGCTCACCCCTCGGCGGAACCGCGGCATCGCCGATCGCTCCCGGCATATACCACTGACCCGGTTCATGGCCCGGGACGAGGCTCTGGCGCACTTCCCTGACCTTCCGGGCGAGGGCCTGACCGGCGGCGCCGTGTTCGCGGACGGCCAGATGTACAACCCCACGCGACTGGTGCTGGCCTTCGTCCAGTCGGCCGTCGCGAGTGGCGCGATCGCCTGCAACTACGTGGAAGCCAGGCAGTTTCTGCGCCGCGGCGATCGCATCGTCGGCGTGCGCGCATGCGATACGCGTGCAGGCGTCGACATGGACGTTCGCGCCCGTACCGTCGTCAACGCTGCCGGCCCCTGGGCGAGGCACTTGCTCGAGGCGAGTGACATGAATCCACCCGGCGCACGGGTGACCTACTCACGGGACACCTGCTTCGTGGTACCGGGGCGGTTCGACACGCATTACGGCGTCGCCCTTCGCGGGCGGACCCGCGACCCCGACGCGGTGCTCAGCCGTTCGACGCGTCACCTTTTCCTCGTACCGTGGCGGCAATTCAGCCTCGTGGGCGTCTGGCACAAGGTCACTGATGCCCCGGCGGACACGGTTTCCCTGCCACGCGCGGAGCTCGAGCAGTTCATCGAGGAGGTCAATGGCGCCTACCCCGGCCTGGATCTCACCCCGTCACACATCCGGATGGCCAACTACGGGCTCGTGCCCTTCGGCGAGAACGCTCCGGACGCCGTCGACCTCAGTTACGGCAAGCGCTCACCGCTTATCGACCATGCGCGCGAGGAAAGCATCGACGGCCTCGTGACGCTCATCGGCGTGCGCTACACCATGGCCCGGGGGGATGCGGCCAATGCCCTCGATCTGGTTGAACGCAAGCTCGGACGGACACCGCGGCGACCACCGACCCACCGGGAACCGCTCCACGGCGGCACGATCCCGGATTTCGAAAGCCTGGTGACTCGCATTCGCAGCGACGCGCGGAACCTGCCGCCCGCCGCCGCCCGTGCCCTCGCGCACAACCATGGCACGGCGTACACGGACGTTCTGCGCCATGCCGCGGCGCGTCCCGAGCTCGACAGCACACTGGCCGGCACCGACGTGCCGGCCGCGGCGGTGGTGAGCGCCATTCACGACGAGGCAGCGGTCACCCTTGAAGACATCGTCTTCCGGCGCACGGACCTGGGCACGGCCGGCCACCCCGGCGCCGACGCGCTGCAGCAGTGCGCGCGAATCGCCGGGGAAACGTTCGGATGGAACGATGCACGGGTGCGGGACGAGCTCGCGCAGGTGGAACAACGATTTCCGACCTTTACCGACTGACCGGCGGCGCCGATATCACCCGCCGCCAACGCATGTGCTCAGGGGGGTGAACGCGATGAAAGTCCTGATCACGGGGGCTACCGGTTTCATCGGCGCACGGCTGGCGATACTGAGCCGCGAAGACGGCCACGAAGTCATCGCGCTGGGGCAGGTCAACAGCCCCGTGGAAGGCGAGCGTCGCGACGAGCTGCGTCAGCATGGCATCGAGGTCCTGGACGTCGCGCTGGACGATCGAGCGTCGCTCACGCAGGCGATGGCAGGCGTGGAGATCGTTTTCCATCTCGCCGCCGCCCAGCACGAGGCCAATGTGCCGGACGAGCACTTCTGGAAGGTCAACGTGGAGGGCGTACGCACCCTGCTGGAGATCGCTGCGGAGCACGGCATTCGGCGATTCGTCCATGGCAGTACCATCGGCGTGTACGGGGACGCTCTCGATGGCGAGATCGACGAGACAACGCCACTGCGGCCGGACAATATCTACGGGGTGACCAAGGCCGAGGGCGAGAAGGTGGTACGGCAGTTCGACGACCGCCTGGAAACCGTCATCGTGCGTATTTCCGAGACGTTCGGCCCCGGGGACGGCCGTTTGCTGAAACTCTTCCGGGCGGTGGACAGCGGCAAATTCTTCATGATCGGCACGGGCCGGAACAAGCACCAGCTCATCTACGTCGACGATCTCGTCCGCGGGTTGTGGCTCGCGGCGACCCAGCCGGCGGCAGCCGGTGAAGTGCTGCTTCTCGCCGGCCGGGAAGTGGTGACCACCGAAGACATGGTGCGTGGAATCGCGGCAGCCCTGGGCGCACGCATGCCGAAGCTTCGGGCGCCCATGTGGCCGTTCATGGCAGCCGCCGTCGTCATGGAGACCGCACTACGACCGCTCGGCATCCAACCGCCACTGCACCGCCGGCGCATGGACTTCTTCCGCAAGAGCTTCTGTTTCTCGTCCACGAAAACGACGGAAATCCTCGGGGCGGCGCCGGCGACGTCGTTTCGCGACGGCGCCCGCCTGACCGCGGACTGGTATCGATCCCACGACTGGATCAGGCGCCACCGGTAACGGGCGGCTGCCGGCTCACATTGGCATCATTGATCGGCCGTCGCCGACGTGGCCGATACGGCGCGTTGAACCGCGGCGGTAAAATCACCGACGGACGCAAGCGAGGCGGTATTCTGCCCATCCGTGATCAGCGCGGTGAGGTTCGTCTCCACCCCCGTCTCCTCGCGAATCACCTCTTCGGTGGACACGACCAGATTGATGATGCCCATGGAATCAAGCGGCCCGTCCGGCTCCAGCAACGGAGCATCCGGGGTCAACCGAATGGCCCGTTCCGGGGGGAGCTGCTCATTGACCGTCTCCAGGGCGCGATTGATCAGCGCCACCACGTCCATATCAGGCGATGACGCGGGTGCCGGCCCGGAAACCGGCGCGTCCGGCGCAACAGCTGTCCCGGCCGGATTCCGGGTTTCGCGTCGCCGGAACTGCTCGCGTGGCATGACGACGGGCCGCTCACGCGGCATGAGCACGCTTACCGACGGTACATCCTCGCGAACCACCATGCCCGCCGAAACCATTGCATCCTCGCCGATGCGCACCGCATCCATGACGATCACGCCACGGCCCAGCACGGCCCGACTGCCGATGTGGACGGCCCCTCGCGAGTAGCGGCGCTGTCCGCGGTCGACGAAATCATGCCGATCGGACGCCGTGCCGCCGGTCTCGTCGTCCGTGCCTTCGAGCTGAAGCACACCACCGCCGATCTTGCAGCCCCCGCCGATGGCAACCATGTCCCCGACCTCTACACCACCCTGACTGACCAGGGTCGAACCCGCACCCACGTCGACACCGGCACCGATGTGAATCGGGCCCACCTTGGACTGCACGGCGCTGTGACGGTTGATGATGGTCTCGTCGCCGATACGCAGACCCGCCTCGCCGGCACCGCGGCCATCCAGGAGACAGTCATCGTCGATGATCACCCCCCTACCGAGGCTGATGCGGTGGCCATGACGGACGGTGACGTTGCGGCCAAAAACCGTCCCCTTGCCGACTTCCCGAAACAGAGCGCGGTAGAAATACCGGCGGAGAACGAGGCCGAGAGCCCCGGGCAACGGCCCGAAAAGGGTGGTGATCAGCTCGTACTTGATGAGCCTCGGCAGGTTGAAGTCGCCGACGACGAGCTCCGCATAACGGCGCAGCGCGGACTTGTGACCGGCGTAGATCTTCGCGCGGATGTAAGCACCTTGATCCAGCTCCTTGAGCTGCCTTGTGTCCATGCGACCACCCCCCGAACTAACCTTCCAACACGGGCGTCCGCTGCCCGCCAACACTGTGGTGCCGCCGGTCGTAGTGGCCCCGGGGCCATGTGGCGCGGGGGCTGCTTAGTACTATTACTTATACTGTAGTGGGTGTTGCGCAACATGCGTACCTCGCCCCGTTGCCCTGGATGATCTGGCCGACCTCGGCGGGGTATGCCGCAAGCCGATGTCTTCCTCCGGGCAACACGGCCGTTGCCTAGCGGCAACCTACCGGGACATTGGGGTATGGCGTATCCACAGGGGGCGGGCGGAAAGGTTTGTAACCCGCGCTGGCCATTCGCGGCAATGTTCACGGCATTGGGGGTCGTCGCACTGGCGAACGTGAGCCCGGACGGGCACGACGGCCCCGCCCGGCCGCCGAGCCCGGTCATCGCGGAGATGCAGTGGGCACCCACCTGGAGCATCGTTCGCCGCGCGCCGGGCAGTGACACCTGGCCGATCACTTGGGGCGAGAACGGCGCCCTCTATACGGCCTACGCCGATGGCCGTGGATTCAGGCCCTTCGTCGAGCACAAGCTAAGCCAGGGACTGGCGCTGGTCCGGGGAGGGCCAGCATCTCCCCGGGGCCGCAATCTGCGCGCGCCCACCTTCGAACGACGGGGCGACGGACCGTCCGGGGAGAAGACCAGCAGCCTGCTGATGATCGATGGCACCCTCTACGCATTCGCGCGCAATGCCGACGGTAATGGCCGGCATTGCCGCATCGGCTGGTCCGATGACCGGGGTCGGTCCTGGCAATGGGCCACCTGGCGCTTCCGCCGTTTCGGCTACTGCGTTTTTCTCAATTTCGGCCGAGACTACACGGGCGCCCGGGACGACTACGTCTACGTCTACAGCCCTGACGGCCCCAGCGCCTACCGGGCGGCGGACCACATGATCCTCATGCGGGTGCCGAAGCACGGGCTACGCGACCGGGCACGCTACCGGTTCTTCGCCGGCCTGGCGGACGACGGCAGGCCGACATGGACCGAAGACGTCGCCGAGCGCCGAGCGGTGTTCAGCAATCCGGGCAACTGCCTGCGCTCCTCGGTGACCTACAATCCGGGTATCCGGCGCTACATCTGGTGGCAGCAGCTTCCCGCTTCCGTCGCCGGAAGCGACACCCGCTTCGAGGGGGGATTCGCCGTGTACGATGCACCCGAGCCATGGGGCCCCTGGACCACCGTCTACCACACCGAGGACTGGGACGTCGGCCCCGGGGAAACCGGCACGTTTCCCGGCAAGTGGATCCGCAACGGCGGCCGCACGCTTCACCTGGTATTCTCCGGCGACGACCATTTCTCGGTCCGTCGCGCCCGGTTGCTCCTCCATGGCGACTGAACGCCGACGCACCCCGGACGAGGCATGCCACACCGATACCTGACCGCCCTGCCTTCGCTGACACGCTGGCTGCGCCCGGCAGTGGCAATCGGCATCGTCGCGGCCATCGTGTGGTGGGGCGACGGCCTGTCGGCGCACTGGGCCGTGCTCGGTACGGTCGACCCCCTGGTGGTGGGCGCGGCGTTCGTCGTGGTCACCGCCGACCGCCTGCTGATGGCCTACAAATGGATCCTGTTGTTGCGGGCAGCGAGCCTCACCCTGGGCGTGCTGCGGGCCACACAGATCTACTGCGCATCCATGGTATGGGGCCTGTTCCTGCCCTCCACCGTCGGTGCGGACGCCATACGCATGGTGTGTGCACAGCGTGAAGGGCTGCCGGGAAGCACCGTGATCGCCTCTATCGTTCTGGAACGCGCCCTGGGCTTCGTCGCCTCGGCGGCCCTGGCAGCGCTCGCCATTGCGCTGCTGGCAGCGTCGACGAGCATCGACGGTGTCGTCGAGCTGATGGCCTGGCCCGTGATGGTGGCGTTGCTGGGGCTGATCGCCGCGGTCGGCGTTTCCCTGTCCGACTGGCCCTACCGTCTGCTAAGGCGGTGGATGCCGCCAGGGCTCGGCGGGACGCGCGTCGTCAAGGCGCTGCTCAAGGTGCACGAGGCGTATCTCGGCTTTCGCGACCACCGCGCAACGCTACTGGCGTTTCTGGTGCTGAGTGTTGCCGAGGGCCTTCTCACCGTAGCGATATTCTGGGTGCTGACCCTCGGGCTGGCATTGCCGGTGAGCTTCCCCGTTGTCCTCGCCGCCGTCTTCTCCGCGTTCCTGGTCTCCCGTCTGCCGATCTCGGTCGCCGGTATCGGGGTCTTCGAGGGCGTATTCGTGATGATTTTCGCCCTCCACGGCATCCCCAGTACCCAGTCGTTGACCCTGGCGTTGCTCGCCCGGGCGCTGCAGATACTGGCCTGGCTGCCGTGGTGGCTGGGCTACTCCTTCACCATGGGCCGCCCCGCCATCGCCCGACCGCGGGCGTGAAACCCGCGGCACGTTCAGCCGGCGCCACGCACCCCCTCCACGCCATCGCTGTCGCGAAGCGTGACCTGGGCGGGAACAGGGTATTCCCGCGCCGGCGACCAGCGGAAGTCGGTATCGTCGGCCGACTCGAAACCGGAGCGCTGCCAGAACTCGAGGCAGGGCCGGTTTTTCGCCGTGGGCGTGTAGCGGGCCCGGACCTCGGCAACACCGGCGTCCGCCGCATAACGTACCGCCGCGGCGACCATCGTTTCCTCGACCTTCCGACCCATGACGCGGCAACTCAGCAGGAAATCCACGATGGACACCCGTTCCGGGGTTTCCCGCACTACGCTGAGCAGTCCCGTGAGGCCGGAATCGCCGTACTTGTCGGCCACGTGAAAGACCCACGTGGCATGTCCCGGCGCCTGTGACCACGCCTGCAGCTCTTCCGGCGACATGCGCCTGGTCGCAAGGTTCATCTGGTTGGTCTTGTTCAGCAACTGGCAGGCCCGCGCCAGGTTGGCCGGCGCGAGCGGTTCCTGCACGACGACGGTCTCCAGGCTGTACAGCCAGTCATCCAGGGATTCGAAGCCGACGCGTTCGTCGCGTCGCTTGCGTTCGATGACGTAGTCCTTCGCGCGTTGCCGATCCTCGCGGGTCAACGACGGCGGGTTGAACCACGGCAGGGCCACGATGGCGCGGGCGTAATCCATGGGGTCACCGGGGAGCTCCGGCACCGCCACATCGGGGAGCGCCTCGGCCACACGAGCACGCTCCACCGGGTTATCGTCGAGAAATACCACCGCATCCAGGCCGAGGTTGAGCTCGTTGACGAGCTCGGTGAGATTGGCGGCCTTGTCGCGCCAGTTGATCCGCCAGCCAGCGAAATCGTCCTGACGCAGGACCATCTCCGGATGCTGCCCGATGGCCTCGAGTGCCACCGCCTCGTCGTTCTTGCTGACAATGGCCAGCAAGACGCCGCGCCGGGCGAAATCGGCGAGCACCCGCTGGACATCGGCGAACGCCTCGCCGAGGGGGTCATGCCCTCCCAGGCGCAACTGCTCCCAGCCGACATCGCCGACGGTGCCGCCCCACAGGGTGTTGTCCAGATCCACCGCCACGAGCTTGCGGCTCCTGCCCCGGATCCCCCTCAGGGCACTCTTGACGCTGACCGCCGCTGCCTTGAAGACACGGTTGCCGAAAGGGACCTTGGAGAGGTACCAGAGCTTGTGACTGGCACCACTCTCGCCGGCCGCCGCAAACCAGTTGGCACTATTGAGCATATGCACACTCGGCGCCTGCTCCACGCGCTCCACCAGCCTGGCGTTCATGCGCAACAGAACGTAGTCCGGGCCGATCTGCGTATCGAATCCCAGCAGCGAAAACGCCTCGCGCGCCATCGAATCGTGCCAGGTGGGAATCAGGACGACGTCCGCCCGATCCGTCAGCCGGGTGACAAGATCAACGAACTCCTCGACCTCGGCGAGTGCGGTGTCCACCGAGCCCCCGTCGCCGCAGAGCAGACGGCGATAGGCGGGCACCATGGTTTCCGGGCGCGTCCACACCACGGCGAAGTCATAGTGCCCCTGACCGTTTTCGCCCAGCAGTGTCTGCACGACCTGTCCATAAGGATGGGTGTCACAGACCACCGCCGGCCAGTCGTCATGGTTGCGCAGGTACGCGAGAAGATTGGCCGCGTTGAAATCGGCCACGACCAGGCCACGTAGTTGATCGCCGCTTGTCATTGCCTGCTGCCCCCCCCCGACGGCATCGCCCACGGCCACCGTCGTCCGCGCTCCCGTGAGCACTGCCGTTCGTCGCCGGCCTGACGCCGCGGTCCACGGCAGCCCCCGGGAAAGGTTAGTAACGCCCGGCACCCATGGTCAGCCGCCGAGAGCGCGTTGCGTGTGTCACCACGGCATCGAAAACGCGTTCGTACTGCTGCGCGCATCGATCGATGAAGAAGGCCTCCGCCCGCGCACGGTTCTCCTGCCCCATGTGCCGCCTGAGGGCTGGTTCATCCACCAGCCGACGGCAAGCATCGAGGAATGCGGACTCATCGTTCAGGGCAACGAGGTAGCCGGTGCGGTCGCTGCAGAGAAAATCGGTCTGCCCGCCGTGGTCATAGCACACGACCGGAAGCCCTGCAGCCATGCCTTCCAGGAATACCAGGCCGAATCCCTCGTGCTGACTGGTGGAGACGAAAACGTCCGACATGCACAGGATTCGGAACTTCTCGTCCTCGTCCACATGGCCGAAGAAGTGAACCCGGTTCGCGACGGCCAGCTCTGCCGCCCGGCGGGCGAGCTCATCGCGCTGCGGACCGTCGCCGATCACCAGCAGGCGCACGTTCGCATTACCGACCGCGGCCATCATGGTAAGCAGTTGAGTGACGGCCTTGCGGGCCACCAGCCGCCCCACCGTCGTCAGCAGTATCTCGTGAGCGCCGAAGCCGTAATCGCCGCGATCCCCGGCAACCGGGGGCGGTCGCCGGATTCCCAAGGGGATGAGCTCGCCGTCGATCTCGGGTGTGTAGAACCGGCGCATGTTGTCCAGGGTATTCTGTGACTGGCCGACGACGTGATCGGCTCTGCGGAGAAGCCGCCGCACCCAGATACGCAGCAACGCGTGACGATGCGGCGACGTCCGCTTGCTCGGGTCGTAGAGGTCGCCGCCGTGCACCGAGACGACATTGGGGATGCCGAATCGATCCGCGAGCCTGGCCCCCACGGGGCCTGACGGCAGGACGAAATGCGTATTGATCACATCGAACGATTCTCGCGCGAGCAGCCGCCCCCCTTCCCGGATACCGTTGACCATATAGGCGAACATGGACGGCAGGTTGGCCGCGGCGAGCTGACGCCGGAACAGCACCGGAACCCGCACGATTCTCACGCCGGCGCGCATTTCCTCGCGAGGCAGATGGAACCCCTGCGAGGTAAGCACGGTGACGTCGTGACGGGTGGCGAGCTCTTCGGCGAGCCACGCATTGACGACACCGCCACCGCCCCCGAGCGGGGGATACTCGAAGTTGCAGAAGAGTAGCTTCACCGGTCCGGCCCCCACCCCCACGCTGGAAGTTTTCGCCGTTGCCGGCGGGGATATCCGTTAGCACACAGTCACCCTCACCTCACTATATTCGACGGGTATCGAATACGCCACCGACCGGTTGGCAGTTCTCAGTGGAAACGCAACCCCGCCGCGTATACGCTCCAGTAAACGGCGATATCCAATGGACAGCCGGGAAGGGGGAACGATGCCGGACACCGTTCACAGCGCGAAGACCGATCCGGGCGACGCCAAGCGTGCCCTCACCGCCCGCATGGAACCGTTCGACTCCTTCTGGGAGGCCCCCGACGACATCGAGAGTGGCTACGGCAAGTTCTTCCAGTTCTACCGCTACAACTATCTTCGCCATGTGCCGGCCGACCGCGACGCGAGGATTCTCGCCATCAGTTGCGGGCCTGGTTACTTCGTGAACCTGCTCACCCGGGAAGGCTATCGCGACGTGCTCGGCATCGATTCGTTTCCCGAAAAGATCGAGCACGCCAGGCGCAGGGGCCTGAACTGCCGTGCGGCCAACGCATTCGAGTTCCTGGAACAAAGCCCGGAACCATTCGATTGCATTTTCTGTGAGCAGGAGCTCAACCACCTCACCAAAGAGGAAATTCTCGAGTTCCTGGCCCTTGTGCGACGCAAGCTCAAACCGGGGGGAACGCTGATCTGCCATGCGCTGAACGGTGCCAACCCCATAACCGGCGCAGAAGCGCTCGCGCAGAACTTCGACCATTACAATACGTTCACGGAATACACACTACGGCAGGTACTGGAGTATTCGGGTTTCGACGAAATTCGGGTAATCCCGTTGAACCTGTACGTATTCTGGAAAAACCCGTTGAACTACGTGCTCATGGCGGCCTCAGGCGTATTCACGCTGTTTTTCCGTGCCTGCTTCATCATGTACGGGAAAAAGAACCGGCTTTTCACCAAGAAGATCGGCGCGGTGTGCCGCCGCCAACCGGCGTAATCGGGACGCACACGCGAACGCTGACAGCACCCGGTGCAAAAGCGGCACCGCAGGGGGCGGGAATGGGCAATCGCATCAGCCGGCGGGCCTTCATCGGCACAGCGCTCGGCGCAGCGGGCGGATTTGGCCTGGGGGGGCTCGGTTTCGGCGCGTGGGTCGCATCGCAGGATCCACCGGATCCGCTCTCCCGCCTCAGGCCCACCGCTTTGGAGCTACTTCCCGGCGGCAAGCGCTTCGACGTATGCGTCATCGGATCGGGCCCGGCGGGAACGACGCTCGCGCTACGTCTCGCCCGCCACGGAATGCGCGTCATAATGCTGGAATCCGGTCTTCGGCCGGGAGCGCAGGACAGTGACGCTCATCGCAGCCGGCTGGACCGTTACGGCAACGCCGGCCCCCTGCCCTACCCCACACGGGCGACCCGCCTGCGGGCCGTGGGAGGCACCTCGAATATCTGGACGGGACGCTGCCCAAGACTGTTACCGGCGGACTTCTCCTCTTCGCCCTACGCGCGGAGCACGCCCGGCTGGCCCATCGACTACGCCGAACTGGCCCCGTACTACGTACGTGCAGAGGAGACACTCAACGTCCGGGCCGGCGACCTCTCCCGGTACATGGGTCCACGCGAGGCGCCGCTGCCGCCAGTGCGAGAACCCCTGATGACTGCTATCAGGCGTGTCGTCTCCGGGGGCTACGACGTCACTCTGGACGACCTCCTGAACCCACAGGGCGTTGTCCTCGACCCCGTCCCCGAGTCCACGGGTCTGGCCGCGACGAACAGGCCGGTGCATTTCGCCATGGACTACCTGCCGGATCTCTCGGAGCGGACCAACGTCACCTTGGCGACCGGCGCGACGGTAACCGCCTTGACGACGGATGACGCCGGCACCGTGCGAAGCGCGGCGGTACGATCGCCCCACGGCGGGGAATACACCATATCGGCCGGCCGGTTCGTCGTCGCCGGCGGTACGCTGGAGACAGTGCGCCTGCTCCACGGAAGCACGGAACGGCTGTCGGCGACCCCGCGACCGCCCGCCGAAAGCTGGCTCGGTCACGCCTTCATGGAACACCCCTGGTGGACCTACCAGGCGCGTATCCCCGGTTTCGCCCCGGACCATTACGAGATGCGCCGGAGCTACCAGTTCGTCCCGCGAATGCACGCTCTCGGCCTGGGAGGCATCGTCTTCGGTTTCTACATGCGCGCGGGCCGCCCGGAAACGCTCGAAATCGCGCTTGGCATCGAAATGGAACCCGCCCGCCTCAACCGCATCGACATCGATACGACCTCCCGCGATCATTTCGGCATACCTGGCGTGAATACGATTCTGGCATTGAGCGACGCGGACCGCCGAACCCTCGAAGCCGGGGAACGGACACTCCACGAGCTGGTATCGAGGCTCGGCGGCGAGGTCGTGAAGCAACCGACCGGCATCACGTGGTCCCACCACCACATGGGTGGATGCCGGATGGGCGACGATCCGGCCACCAGCGTCGTCGATGCGGACCTGCGGGTTCACGGCACGCGCAACCTGTATGCCGTGACCAGTGGCGTATTCGTGACCTCCGGTGTCGCCAATCCGACACTGACCATCGTCGCACTGGCTCACCGCCTCGCCGACCACCTGGCGGCGGCGGGCGCCGAACCCGCCTCGGTGCCGGTAACCGCCACTACCTGAGTGTGAACGACCCGCGAATCATGCCGAGATTGTCGGCACTGGGGCCCGTGTAGACCAGCACGAAATCACGACCGTCCGGGGACAGCCACTTGTTGGAAAAATTCCACAGCACGGTCTTCTCTCCCGCCTGAAGACCGGTTTGCCACGCATTCTCGAACAGCACGGTCGTCCACGGCCCCCACGGCTCGGGCGCATCGTAGATGCCGATGTGGCCATTGCGGCTGCGGAAACGGCTCACCTGCTGCACCGTAAGCAGGTACCGGCCGATGCCCGGGTTGTAACCGACACTGGCGCGCATCACGCCATTGGCGGGATCCGAAAACACGGGCTTGCGGGCCGCAATATCGGGCGTCCACCGCGGCTCACCCGAGTCGTCGAAGCCGGCGAAGAACCGGTAGGCCCCAGGGCGGGCGATGCGGCCTCGGGGAACACGCATGAGGCTGATCTCGCCGGGATACTGGACTTCCCAGTGCTGAAAAAAAGCTTCGGGAGCGTACACGTATACATAGTCATCGCGCGCGTTCGCGTAGGCCCTGCCGAACTGGAGAAACGTCGGCGCGAACAGGCGTTTCGCGGCATTCGTACCCCGCCAGTCGAATTCCACGGATGTCGACTGCCAGTTACGCGCATGATCGCGGGAAACGTAAAGCCGTGAGAACCGGAATGCCGACTTGTTCGATGCATCGCCGTTACGCCACATGTACAGGCGCCCATCCACAGCGACAATGCCGACGGATTTGCCCGTGAAGCGGGCCGGACGCTCGGCATTCTTGCCGCCCCAGACATTGACCCCGGTCACCGCCTCGAACGGCCCTTCGAGGCGAGCGACGCCCAGGCTGACACGGCCGTTCTCGTTGGTACCACCGAAGCCGCCGCCGTCGCCCCATACGGCGTACTGGTGGTCGTCCGACGCCCATGTGACCGCCCAGTTGTCGCTCCCTGGCGCGTATTCCCGGCGGCTGCCGAAATCGAATTCGATGCCGGCGATCACCGGGCTGGGCGGATGGACGGGACGCGGCGTCGTTATGTACTCGGCGATCACGATGAATGCGATGGCCAGCAGGATCGCAACTCGAACCATGAGTCCATGCTCCCTGGTGTCCCGGCACACTCGCCGCCACCCGGCGATGGCCTCCTGGAAGATTGGCCGGCGAAGCACTTGATCGCAAGTCACCCGCCTGCCAATACTGCAGTAAGCATCCAACCGGCCCCGTATGGCGCACCCTCCGGCAACACCCCTTCGGAGCACCCATGCACCAGCGAACCTTCAGTCAGGCCGACCAGGAATCCTTCGCGCACCTGTCGGGCGACCATAACCCGATCCACGTGGACCCGGTCAGGGCACGGCGACTACTGTTCGGCCGACCCGTCGTCCACGGCATCCACTCGGTGCTCTCGGCGCTCGATGCCTGGGCGGCCGCGCACGATCGCCACTTCACCCTGGAATCGCTCACGGCGCGTTTCCCCAAACCCGTTTTCCCCGGCCAGAACGCGGTCTTCGCGGTGACCCATGAAGCGGACAACACCGTGCATATCGCCGTGTCGGTCGACGCAGCGACAAGGGTCACGGTGAAATTCGTCTGGCGTGCGAACCAGGCGGATACCGAGGACGAGCTCATACCGACCAGCCCTGCGGAATGCGAACCTCGGGATCCCGCCATCGATGCAATCCCCACCTGCCGGGGAACACTGGACCTTCACCTCGACGAAACATCGGCAAGGGCGCTGTTTCCGACCCTGCAAACCCATATGCCCCCCGGTCAGCTCGCCGTCTTGATGGCCACGACACGATTGGTCGGGATGCGCTGTCCGGGACGCCATTCCCTGTACTCCGATCTCGAGCTCCACTGGAGCGGTGGACCGGGCGCGCGATCGCTGGCTTATTCAGTCGATCGGTTCGACCCGCGTCTCGGGCTGGTTCGAATCGCTCTGGACGGCGGGAACGTCGGCGGTTCGCTGCGGGCGTTCGTCCTCCCCGCCCCACGACGTCAGCCCGGCTTCGCCGAGCTGAAGCAGCGCGTCGACTCCGCCGAGTTCGCCGATCAGAACGCATTGATAATCGGCGGCTCGCGCGGTCTCGGGGAGGTAACCGCGAAGCTACTGGCCGCCGGGGATGCCGCGGTCACCGTCACTTACAATCATGGCAACGACGAGGCGGCGCGCGTGGTGGCGGACATCACCGGAAACGGCGGGCGCGCCTGCTCCGCCCAATGCGATATCCAAGGCGACTTCTCGGGAATAACCACCATGCCATCGCCGCACGGTGCATTTACGCACCTGTACTACTTCGCCACGCCACCCATCGGCGCCACCGACGGCGGCCATTTCTCCGCCTCTGCGTTCAAGACATTCTGCGAGTTCTATGTTTCAGGGTTCGCCAGGTTGGTGGACGCGCTGCGGGGGAAAGGGCTCCAGCATGCGTTCTACCCGTCCACCATCTTCGCCGACGAGCTGCCCAGCGGCATGGACGAGTACGTGGCCGCCAAGGCGGCGGGTGAAGCGCACTGCCGATACCTGCAAAAGCACCACTCACAGATGCGTATCTACTGCCCCAGACTGCCGAAGCTCGCCACGGACCAGACCGTCAGTCTGTTTCAGGAGAACAGTGCCGACCCGGTCCCCGTGCTGCTGGAGCACTTGCGCCGGTTCGCGATACTGGAGAGAGGATGACGCCCCCGCCGGAGGATAGCGGGCGGCCTCAGGGAAGCACGCGCCGGCGCCGAATGGATCGGGTAGTACGACACGGCGACCACCCCGGAGGGCGGCCGCCATGTACCATTCCGTGATCCAGCAGGCCCGGACCGGCAGTTATACGGATCACATCAGGCATCTTCCGTTGAACGTCGCGCCCGCGTCATTGAGCGCAACCGGATGCCCCCAGATGAGCCGTGTCGAACCCCGGGACGCTGGTGACACAGCAGCCTGTCGAACGCTCAGGGAAGCGTGGTGCTGTGGACCTCGGATTTCGAGCTCTCCGTACCCGCGGTATCGACAGTGGTCACCGCCGTGTAGTACGTGTCAGAGCTCAGCCCATCGATGGTGTAGGACGTCGTATACGCATCGCCGACCTCGACGGTGTTGTCGAGGGCATCGCTGCTGGTGCCGTAGTAGATCCGGTAACCCGAAATCTCGGACATATCCAGCGGCTCGCCATCCTCACGCTCCGAAGGCGCAC
This sequence comes from uncultured Ectothiorhodospiraceae bacterium, assembly GCA_964530405.1. Classification (GTDB taxonomy): domain Bacteria; phylum Pseudomonadota; class Gammaproteobacteria; order Nitrococcales; family Nitrococcaceae; genus Arhodomonas. Next base: position 3,247 of record CAZHBN010000004.1, on the reverse strand, counting down.
TCCATTCGACATTCAGCGAACTGGTGGTCTCGCTCGTCGAACCGTCCGTGGAGGACGAGGTATCGTCGTCGACGATAGTGACGGTCGCTTCGCTAGGCGAATTCAGGTTCGTGCTCGAATCGTAGAGATAGACTTCGAACACCCTGTCACCGTCGTCGGTTCCATTATCGTTAACGGCGACATCGAATGACGCCGTCCACTGCCCTTTCGAGAAGGTAAGCTCGCCAGCCGTCGCGTCATAGTCCGTTCCGGCCTCCGCCGCATTGGACTGGCCATCGATATAACGCGTCGAGTAAGAAACGGAACCCTTTCCATTGGCATGCTTTGTCCGCGTCACCGTGACCGTGACATGGCCGGCACCTTCATCGACCGAATACGCATTGGAGGTCAATGCGAACGCGCGAGGCCCGCCGTTTCCGGCGTGCGCATTGGTCAAAAGGCCGCCGGCAATGACGGTGGTGACAAGTAACGTTTTGATGAGTCGCATAGCGATCCCCCCAGCTCTGTGTTGCCGAAAACTGCGGCAAAAATACCCATTGCGAAAGTAACCCGTCAGACATGACTTTCCCTGTCGCTGCCTTGCGGGCATCGAATACTTGGCAACGGGATGAATCACCGACGACAACATCGCAAACGCAATCGATCAGCGATCGATTCGTAAACGACCATGTCACCGGAAAATGCGTGAATCGGGATGTCTTAAGTAGGTAAGGGTCCTTGGACCGCCTCCATTGTTGAATGTGTACGCCACCCGCCGTGCCCGGCGTCGTTGTTTATTGGCGTGAGAGCCTACCAGTTACCGCAAGACCGGTTATGTCAGCTCCGTCACATTCCGGCGCACACATAACATTCTGTTTACTCGGTCAATTCATGTCGTCATCCGACGACGTCCACCGCCACTGCCTTTCCTTGCAAGCACGTGGTTACAAGTAGACGCCCCAGGCCGGAGAACCGCCTGTTGCCGCAATTGTTCGTGACTGGAACCCGTCGTTCGTTTCCCACGAATTACTTCACCTTTTAACGATGGCACAAAAGAAGCGACCACCAGTCCAAAAGCCGATTTCCAACGGTGTCACGTTTTTCCGGCGATCGCTTCGACAGAAGCACTGGCACCCTTGCGCTCGTACAAATGAGGCGTTCCAGCGGAGGGGCGTCGGCACGCCACCGGGGCACTGAACGTCTGCTCCGGGACACTGGCGAGAAGGAATCCAAGCCCGGACCCCAGGCTTACGGATGCGCAGGCGGGACGCCGATTGCGCTGATTGCACAACTGGCTATCGGTGCGTGCATATCATCGCCCGTACCCAAGGAGTCGGGATTCGGACCATGACCACGACTTTGGCTGCGAAACATGGAGGAGGCGGCACCCGACGGCGGAAACGAGCCGGATAACCGTGTGCGATAGGAGGAAATGGCGTCCCCAACGGGATTCGAACCCGTGTCGCCACCTTGAAAGGGTGGTGTCCTTGGCCGACTAGACGATGGGGACGCTGCCGTGAAAGCGGCGCAAATCTTATGACGGCGCTGGGTGACTGTCAAGCACGACACGTGGATTTTCTCCCTGTCCATGGCTGCGGCCGATGCCAACGCTATCGAACCCAGCGCCACAGTTGCAGCGCGGATCCCCTGCTCCTACTCGATCAGGGAACGCTCCTCGATCGCCTCCTTGCGACGCTCATACTCCTCGCGGCTTATCTCGCCGCGCTCGTACTCGTCGTTCAGATCCTCCATCGCTTCCCGGTTCTGGTACTCGTACGCAGCCGCAGCGCCAGCGCCACCGAGTGCGGCGCCTCCAATCACGCCGCGACTGCAGCCGCTAACGAGCAACCCGGTGCAGAGCAACGCGACCAACGCGATCACAAGCCTGGAATTCAACATGGGTGGACCTCCACCGGCCGTCTCGCCGGGTAGTATCTGCGACGCTTCGACCCCGTTCGCCGAGCGCCTGCGCGAACGCTACCGTGGCGCCGTACGCGGTACGCCATCGGGCCACGGAGCGTTCCCGTTACCATCTGTTGCGACAAACGTGCCACACGGAGGCGAGGCGGACCCTTGACAATAATAAACCAACAAATTCAATTCGTTACCAAACACACAACCTGCACACCTACTGGTGTGTCTCGCCGCGCCGACCTTTCTCGGCCTCCCGCTCCCGTGATTCGATCTCCGATGTGTCTCCTCTTCGCGACGCGAGAACGCGTAAACATTACCGGCGTGGGCGTCGGCCGGGCGCCGACGCTATCGGGGGGAAGCCGCGCAGCGGAATCATCACAACGTTGTCCGACGCCGACACGGCCGACGCTACCGTGTCCGAAGTCGCTCAACGTGGGATGCGTCACGCCGCGGCAACGCGCGTGGCGTGACAATGGCGCACAAATGACAAACGTCCGATTCGGGGCACTGAATCACTCCGCATTGTGACTACTGGTCTTGCCATGTGCCCGAGCGGTTGGGGAGCCGGGCACACTCGGCCGGGGTACGGCATGTCCAGCGAGCGCAACGCTGACGCCGGGCGCTACCTCTGAGACCATTGCACATTCGTGCTTTCAGGGGCGTGGACTAAGAGGGGCTCCACCATGCGCGACACTGAGGCTGCGTTGACGGACGACGTGGACGTTGCCGCCCGGCTGGATCTGGTCACCTACCTGCTGCGCTGCACCGGCGACGTGGCCGTGGTCAGCGCGCCGGAGACGGCCACCATCGACGCCGCGGTGCCCGCGTTGGTTCGTGCCGTCGCCGGTGATCGCGAGACCGCCGCGGTGGTCATCGACAGTGCCACGGCCAACCACGCCGAACGCCTCGCCACCCGGCTCATGCTCGACTCCGAGCAGCGCCCGGGCGATGCCGAGGCCGCCGTGACACTCGCCAATCGGCTGAAGGAACGCCACCGCAGCCTGGCGGTGATCGTGCCGGATGCCCACGGGCTACCCGTGCCCCTGGTGCGCGATCTCGTCATTCTCGGCCGCCGTATCGCAGCCCGGGGCGCGGCGATGCCTCTGGCGCTGATCTGCCCGGAGGCCGAAGCCGGGCAGCTCCAGGCGCTCGTCCAGGAAACCGGACGTGACGCGGAGCAGGTTCATCACATCCGCCTGCAGGCACCGGAAGACCCGCGCCCGATGCCTCTGATGGAGCGGCGACGGTTCAATCCGCTCTGGATCGCACTGCCGGTAGCCGCCCTGGTGGCCGGATTGATCGGCCTGCAGCAATGGGCGAGCGCTCCGGAACCCACCGGCGCCGACGGAACGGC
>CAZHBN010000003.1:0-38766 GCA_964530405.1 uncultured Ectothiorhodospiraceae bacterium | reverse complement strand
AACCGAACTTCCTTGCGTTGTGAGCCGGCAAAGCCTGGTGTTGCACACAGGTAGTTGAACAACGAGGTTGTTCCCGCCTTTTGAGCGCCCACGATCAGTAGGTCCGGTGGCCCCCCTTCGCGCATCTTCCGTCTGGTTGCGTACCAGCCCTCCTTAAGACAAGCGCCGCCCCACAACAAGCGAGTCCGGATCCTCGGTGTCATGCATTATTCTCCATGAGACCGGGATAGTATCGAAGCAAGTCGGGGTCTGCCTCCAGAAGCATGTCCCGAGCGTATCGGGCATCCGCCTCTGCTAGCCGAGGGTAATACCCGACCACATGGTTGTATTCCAGCATCCGTCTCGGCGTGATGTTGCGGCGGAGTTTGCAGTTAACCCGCCCCAGCATGCGATTCAGCCACAGCAGACGCGGGATACGTGCAGGGTTGATAGTGCCCTCGGGCAGCTCGCCGATGGTGCGCGGTTTGGCCCCAGGCGCTACGAAGTCGGCAACTTGATTCAGCGTCCCCGCCGTATCACTCGCGAGGTCCTCGAGACGTAAGATGAGCACATTGTCCATGCCAAAAAGATACTGTGCCCTCGTGACTTGGCTTGAGTAAAGACTGCGTCCGACATATGAATGATGGCGGTGATAGAAAACGTCACGCCTTTCCCACTCGTAGCGCTTCAGTGCCTGCCGAAAAGGGAGATGCTCGCAGCCCATCTTGATTTCGTGCCAGTAATGAGAGTATGTACGCTGGACGGGGTCGCGCAGTATCAAGATGATTTGAGTTTCTCTGCCCAGCCATTGAGCTGCCTGCTCCAACGCTCCAGGGAAGTACGAATAGATCGGGGACGCTTCCCCACGAGCCTGATCCGCCGTCGCCAGTTTGAACCACTCGAGATACCGCGCAAAGCGCTTTGGAGTTACTGTGCCACGGGAAAAAAGGTGCAGTTCCTTGCGGGTGGGCATGAAAACTTCCGAATAATGCGACAGCAGGGCGTGCAACGTGGTGGTGCCGGCCTTCTGCATACCGGCTATCAAAAAGGTTGGCTTCAGGGGTTCTGCAGTAGTCATTCCTTGTACATCAGCTGGGTGATCTGCTCGGATACCAGGCCGATCAAAAAAATAAGAATTGCGGTCGTTAACAAGAGTGCAGACATGTTGGTGAAACGGCCCTGTGTTATAAACGTAAAACCGTAGTAGCCTAGTCCCAACATGAATAGGCCCGCGCTTCCGGGGACGAATATTTTTAGGGGCGAATAGAGTGTGGCTATTTTGAAAATAATAACTAGAAATCGCAAGCCGTCACGTATGGGGCGGATATGGCTTTCGCCGGTGCGCCGAGCGGCCTTTATCGGTACGTATTCCACGGTGTACCCGGCGCGGAAGAACGCCATCGTGACCGTCGTTGGGTAGGAGAAACCGTTGGGCAGCAGGGATAGGAACTCGCGAAATTTCTCGGCACGCACAGCGCGAAACCCAGAGGTGAGGTCCGGGATGCGGTTTCCAGTCATGTAGGTCGCGAGGGTATTATAGAGATGGTTTGCTACACCCCGGCCCAGGCTTGCCTGCGAACCATTGCCGCGGGCCCCGATCGCCATGTCTGCACCGGCGGTGATCTTTTCCAGTAGGATTGGAATATCCCCGGGGTCGTGTTGGCCGTCGGCGTCCATGAAAATGAGGATGTCACCCTTTGCGTGACGAGCGCCTGTCTTGATTGCCGCGCCATTGCCCTTGCTGTAGGTGTGGGAAAGCACACGTGCTCCGGCTTTTGATGACATTGCAGCGGTGTCGTCCGACGAACCGTCGTCGACTACCAGAACCTCTACAATCGTCGTGGACAGCGCGCGAATGCGGGCTACTGTGTCCGCCACTGTGGCTGCCTCGTTCTTGGCGGGGAGAATGACTGAAACTGTTTTCACCTCTTTTTCCTCGGTTTTCACCAATCTATTCCTGTCTTGTTTTTCTGCTCTTGGAACGGACGCAATCAGACGACTCTGGTAATTCTTTCGAAAAGGTTGGTAATCATTCCAATTGGCCTAATGCAGGGTCCGTTTCCCGGCTTTTCTTTTCAAGCCTATCCTCAAATCTTGTGATGGCTTCGAGCTCTCTGCCGAGGCGGTCCACCGATTTTAGCCGCTGGATGCTGCGTTCCGCAGCATCCAGCTGATTGGTGGTCAGCTGGTAGTCTATGAGGTTTCGCCACATGGCCGGATCGTTCGGGCGCATCTTCACTGCCTTATCGAGTAACGTCTCTGCCTGCTGGTAGTCACCAGTGACGTTCAGCAGGAAGTTGGCCTGCATAGTGAGCAGGATGGCGTTCCCGGGGTGGTGATTAACCGCCTCCTGAAGGATGGACTCGACCTCCTCGGGAGGGTATGGCGTTTTCCCTTTGACCAAAGGTTCGAGTACCTTGTAGAGCGCGTTTATGTCCTGCGAAGTCAGGTTGCGGTGTGCGACGTATTTGCGCATGTCTTCCCACCAGACCGACGGCACCGGTAGGTTGTTTCCGGCGTGCAGTCGGATCAATCCCTGCAGTGGCAACAAGCCGGCATTCTCTAGCTTCGCCGCCTTCTGCAGACTGGATTTGGCAAGGGAGAACCTGCGAGTCCCTGGTTCAGGGTTATCGATGAGAAGCACACGGGCAAATGTATACGCAGCCCTGGGCGATTCCGGGTTCCGAGTGGCCTCGAAATAGGCATGTTCGACCGGATGGGACCACTCGTTGGCACGCACGAAAGTCAGGAATCCGTACAGCATGATGATTGCGACCACAGTGCACTGTCGGGCTGACGGCAACTTGATCCAGCGCGCGTGGAGTAATCCAGAGAAGAAGGCAAGGATTAGGCCCACAGAGCTCAGATAATTTCGGTGTTCGTACACCAGTTCCAGATTCAGGACGGTGGACACCAGGAGGTGCATTACGAAGAACCAGAGAATACCGAAGCTGACGCAACGAAGACTCCGGCGCACTGCCACGGCGAGCGCTGCCAGGCCTGCCAGGCCCAATGCGGCGGGCAAAGTCGTCCAAGGCGTCAACGGCCCTCGGGATACCGGGAAGGCATCATGGTAAAGCGATAGGCTTCCCGGACTGGGCAGTACTGTCCAGGCAATGTAGTGCCAGAGGACGCGCCCCTGGGTCCATAGCCGCTGAAACAGATCGAAAGGCCGATTCGATAATTCGACATTCGAGACAACCTTCGGGAGTAACCATGCCAAGCCGGCGAGTCCCGGCAGAATCAAGGTGGCTAGGAAGAGCCCGCCAATCATCCAGCGTTCTCTGGTACTTGGGCGGCCGAAGTTGAAGAAGAGCCATTCGATCAGTATGGCGTACACCGGTAGCATCACGGCGGTCTCTTTGGCCAGAATGCCGATAACCGTACCCCCCGCAACGCCTCCCCACATCCATGCCAGTCCGCTCTGCCTCCCTTCCTCGAGACGTTGTCTGCCATGGACATAAGCCAGTAGCCCCGTCAATGTGAAGAAGGCGGCCAGGCTTTCCATCCGCTGGATGACGAACAGCACTCCGGTCAGGTTGATTGGGGCGAGGCCCCAGCCGGCTGCCACCAAGAGGGCGAGAGTGGTGGGCCGGACTATGTGGCGCTCCCCCCAGCGTATTGAGGCCGTTCGCAACAGCCCGTTGAGCAGCAGGAAGACCAGCAGCGTGTTCCCCAGATGAAGTGCAAGATTCGCCGCCTTCATGGGGAACGGGTCCAGGCCTGTGAAGTAGCGTTGCAAGGAGAGGCTCAGCATCGCAAGGGGACGGCGGAAGATGCTGGAGTCGCTCGCCAGCGCCGCCTGCTTCAATTGCGCCCATTCGAGTTCATCGATCTGCGTTCGCTCGTTGTTCACCAGATTGGGGAAATCGTCGAACACGAAGCCGCCCGACATTCCGGGCCAGTAGGCTAACGCAACGGCTGCAACCACGAGGCCCAGGAGCAGGGCCGTTGCTGTGCGTGAACGCAGATACATGTCGCAATTATTCCCCTTGTTCCGGGATCAAAAAAGCCCCGCAGGGCGGGGCTTTTTGCCGATGTCGGTCAGGCTAGCTTAGTAGCAGGACGACGGCAGATACCTTTCCTCGACAGTGGTAGTGCGGCCCGGATTTGCGACATTAGTCTGGGTCCCGTTCGGGGCACCTGAGTCACCGCACACCCACGCCACGTTGGTGGTCGGCGGCCATGCGTCGACCGCCACGTGGAATACCAGGTCGTCGCCAGCGATCGAGGCGTTGGCCTGATTGCCGTACGTCACGGTAATGGTCCCGTCGGCATTTGCCGTGACCTGGGAAACATATTGGCCCTGGATACTGGTTGGCTGCGACATTCCCAGCGACGCGTTAGCATTCGGACCGGCAGCCGTCGGAAGACGGCCATGTTCACTTATGAAGTTACCATAAGCGGTCTTGGCGCTTGAGACTAGGCTCGGGCCTTCACCAACCTGCGCACCGACCATATAGTCTTGATACGCCGGAATGGCGAACGCAGCGAGAATGCCGATGATCGCCACAACGATCATCAGCTCGATGAGGGTGAAACCCCGCTGTAGACCTTGCTGTACTTTCTTCATTGGTGAACTCCCTTTGCGTTCAACTTGCTTCGAAGCATTTCGGGCCACGAGAGCGTCGCGGTGCCCGGCGGGCTGAGACCGAAGCGTCCTTTGGACCCCCGCTCACCCCTCACTCAATAGAATGCAGGTTGCGTGCCACTTCTGCGCACGCTATCGGCGAGGCAGGCCTTGGTCCGTAACCTATTGACTTAAAGAGTATTGTTATAGCTCTTCGAGTGACGGGGATCGTTTGCTAGCAACCGTTTTGGGGATGCAATTGACAAGAGTGGTCACTGGGCGCGGCGTGTGGGTGACGTTTATTGGCAGGTCGTTGAGGGCGAGAGGAAGGCGGCCTGTAGGTAACGGGCCGCCAGGGGGGTGAGCGTGTCGGGTCATGGGCGCGGCCGGTCTTGGTTGGCTGGCCTTGTTAGGAAGGTACGGCGTTCGTCTGTCGCCCGTTGAGTCCGCGGTGGATTCGTTTTCGCGCATCAGTACCCGGTGATCGGCCTGACTGGACGGCGTTACTCCAGCCCGAGCTTTTTCAACCGGTAACGCAATGCCCGAAAGCTGATCCCCAGGAGTTGGGCGGCCGCCGTCTTGTTGTTTCCCGCCTTCTCCAGGGCGCGGTTGATGACGTTGCGCTCGATGTCGTCCATGTAGCTTTCGAGCTCGAAGTCCTCCGATGGCTCCGGGGTGGCAGGGCCCGCGGGGGCGGTCATCATGCCTTCGACGGGTAGCTGGAGATCCTCGGCGGTGATTTCCGTGCCTTCACTAAGTGTCAGGGCGCGTTCGAGGACGTTTTCAAGCTCGCGGACGTTGCCGGGGAAGCGATAGCACTGAAGGGTGCGCACGGCATCGGGAGTGAGTCGAACGTTCGGTGCGCCACTATCACACAGTCGCTCGAGGACGTGGTCCACAAGGAGGGGAATGTCGTCGGGGCGTTCGCGCAGGCTTGGGGCGCGGAGGCGGATGACGTTGATGCGGTAGTAGAGATCCTGCCGGAAGCGGCCTTCGTCCACGAGCTCGCCCAGGTCATGGTGTGTGGCCGAGAGAATGCGGACGTCGATGGGTTCCTCGCGGGCGCTGCCCACTGGGCGCACGGCTTTTTCCTGGATCGCGCGTAGTAGCTTGACCTGCATGTGTGCCGGCAGGTCCGCGACTTCGTCGAGGAACAGGGTGCCGCCCTGTGCGGCCTGGAATAGCCCCTGGCGGTCTCCGGTAGCTCCGGTGAAGCTGCCTTTCTTGTGGCCGAAGAATTCGCTCTCCATGAGCTCGCTCGGGATCGCGCCGCAGTTGACGGGCACGAACGGTCGCTCGCGTCGCGGCCCCTTGTCGTGGATGAGACGCGCGATGAGCTCCTTGCCGGTCCCCGACTCCCCACAGATGTACACCGGAGCCTGGCTGCGGGCGAGTTTGACGATGGTGCCACGGATCTGCTGCATGGGCGGGGAGTCGCCGAGAAGGACGTCCCGGGAGCGGCGCTCCGCAGGCTCCTCGGTGAGCCGCAGCGCGTGGTCGACGAGCTGCCGCAGTACGTTGATGTCCACTGGCTTGGTCACGAAGTCGAACGCACCGGTCTTAAGCGCTTCGATGGCGGTGTCGATGCTCCCGTGGGCGGTGATCATCGCGACCGGCGTGTGCGGGTAGCGTGCGGTGATGTGACGCACGAGGTCCATACCGTCACCGTCGGGCAGACGCATGTCGGTCAGGCACAGGCCGAAAGTCTCGCTCTTGAGATACGCCTCGGCCTCGCCGAGGTTGGCCGCGCTGCGGGTCTCGATATCCATGCGCCCGAGCGTGAGCTCGGCGAGATCGCGAATGTCGGCTTCGTCGTCGACGATCAGTGCCTTGGGTCGGCTCATCCCGTGGCTCCCTGTTGTTCTTCCTGACTGCGCGCGAAGGTGATGCGGAAGCAGGCCCCGTGGGTGGTGTCCACGAGCTCGATGCGGGCCCGGCTGGCCTCGCAGAGCTCGCGGGCGAGGTAAAGCCCGAGGCCTGTGCCGTCGCGGCGGCTGGTGGCGAAAGGCTCGAAGAGGTGTTCCCGGATTGTCGCGTCGATACCCGGGCCATTGTCCGCAATCTCCAGAAAGGCGGCGCCGCGGGCATCATAACCGGTGGCGATTCTCACTTCCGGCGGTTCGCCGCCGTGGTCGACTGCGTTGCGTAGCAGGTTTTCGAACACCTGCTGCAAGTGCGTCGGATCGAACAATGCTTCCGCTGGCGCTGCATCAATAGTGAGCGCCATTTCCGCATACCTGGGCCCCTGTTGTGCCCGCCACTCCTGGGCGACGGATTCGGCCCACGTATGGAGCTCGATGGACTTGCGGTCTGCCGGTGCGCGGCGGGAGAGCTGCAGCACGTTCTCCACGGTCTCGTTCAGCCGGCGCCCCTGCTTGAGGATGATGTCCAGCATGCGCCGCTCGCCCTGGGCCAGGTCGTCCGTCTCGCCGAGAAGCTGGGCGGCCTGCATCATGGCGCCTAGGGGGTTGCGGACTTCGTGGGCAATGCTCGCGGTCAGCCGGCCCATAGCGGCGAGCTTGGCCTGTTGGACCTGAGCCCGCATTTCCGTGAGGTTCTCAAGAAAAATCAGGGTGCCGCCGCGCGCCTCGGGTCCCAAAGGGAGGATACGCGGCATGAATTCCTCACCTTCGATGGTAATCGGAGTGTCGATCGGCTCATTGCGGCGCTCGCGCCAGTCGTCGACGATCGCGGCCAGAACCGGAGAGCGTTCGTCCAGGCGTGGCGTCTGCCCTTCGCCGACGGCGCCGGTGAGGGGGCTCGCAGTGCGGTTGGCGAGCCGGATATGGTCATTGCGGTCAAGTGCGATGACGCCGGTCTCAAGCCTTTGAACGATATGGGCATTGAGTGCCTGGAGGTTGGCCACGTCGATGCCGCGCTCCGCTGCCAGTGCCTCGCTCTCCCGGGCGCGGCGTGCGAGCAAGGCGGCTGACAGGGAAGTCACGAATATACCGATTCCGAGCAGGGCGACTTGCGTATAGCCTTCTGCGCCAGCGCGTCCCGAGATCAGGGCAAGCGTGTGGACCGCGAACAGTGCGATCGTGCCGCTCGCCGCGAAGAACGCCCCCAGTCGAACGCCGGTCAGCAGGCTGCCGCCGGCGGCGGCGGAGATCATCAATATGCCCAGGGCGCTCTCCTGGCTGCCCAGCGTGTGGATCAGCGCCGCGATTGCGCCGATATCCACCAGCACGCCGACAACCACCTGAACCAGGAAAGGTGGCGTGCGACGCGCCGCGCAGCCAAGAAGCAGAAGGGCCACGGCGAGATAGGCGACGGCGACCAGGTTGAACGATAGCGGATCGGCGGGGTGGATTATGCCTTCGGGCGCACCGATGGTGCCGATGAGGAAACCCACGAACAGCAACATCGCGACCACGGCGCGATAGCCGTCGAAGACGATGAGTGGTCGCCAGGTGAGTGCTGCCGCCTTGTTGTCGTTGTGTGCGTCCATGTCATTGGGTGCCCGCGTCACCGGGCGATCAGTCTCCGGACTGGCGGGCGGGTGCGCAAGGTCATACGTCACGGTTAGCGGAGTTGTCGAACGGTGCGGCGTCGGGGGATCGATGCGTTTTCGGGTTGGCGGTCAGAACCCGGCCATCGATTTCCGGCTGCCGCGCGCATGGCTCCGGGCGTATGCTATTCGCGGTCGACTCGCCCGTGCTCGCGGGGTCGGTTGTTTATTTTGTAAAAACAATGTCTTATGTTCCCGTTTGGCAGCTATGCTGCTGGTGCACACCTGAAGATGCCGAGCATTTCTGACCGATAGGTAAACATGACGAGCGGGTCGCTTTTGATCTGCCCTCGCTATTGGTAGAGAATACCGGGGCTTTTTCACGGAGGTAGGGCGCATCAATGAATCTCCACGAATTCCAGGCAAAGCACCTGTTCACCCAGTACGGCATTGCCATCCCGCAGGGCTTCGTCGCGCGTTCCGGCGACGAGGCGCGTGCCGCGGCCGAGAAGCTCGGCGGCAATGTCTGGGTGGTCAAGGCCCAGGTCCACGCCGGCGGACGCGGCAAGGCTGGTGGCGTGAAGCTCGCCAAGAATCTCGACGAGGTAGTCGAATACACCGAGGGCATGCTCGGTGAGCGGCTGGTCACTCACCAGACCGACGACAAGGGGCTGCCGATCAACGCAGTGATGATCGAGCAGGGGCTCAACATCGAGCGTGAGCTGTACCTCGGTGCCGTTGTGGATCGTGCCTCCAAGCGCATTGTGTTCATGGCCTCGGTCGCCGGCGGTATGGACATCGAGGAAGTCGCCGCCACCGAGCCCGAGAAGATCCTCACCGTGAAGGTGAGCCCGGCGGCGGGGCTGCAGCCGTACCAGTGCCGGCAGCTCGGCTTCGGCCTTGGCCTCGACAAGGACCAGATCAAGCAGCTCACCCGAATCATGGGTGGCCTCTACAAGGCGTTTACCGAGCGGGATCTCTCTCTCATCGAGATCAATCCGCTGATCGTCACCGCCGAGGGCGAGCTGCTGTCTCTGGATGCCAAGGTGAACGTCGACGACAACGCCGTGGAGATCGGCCGCCAGGCCGAGATCGCCGACATGCGCGATGTTACCCAGGAGGACGAGACCGAGGTGCAGGCGGCTGAGCACGGTCTCAACTACATCACCCTGGACGGCAACATCGGCTGCATGGTCAACGGTGCCGGCCTCGCCATGGCTACCATGGACGTGATCAAGCTCCACGGCGGTGAGCCGGCGAACTTCCTGGACGTCGGCGGTGGAACCAACAAGGAGCGCGTCACCGAGGCGTTCAAGATCATCTCCTCGAGCCCCGATGTGCAGGGCATCCTCGTGAACATCTTCGGCGGCATCGTGCGTTGCGACATGATCGCCGAGGGCATCATCGAGGCGGTGAAGGAAGTCGGCATCAAGGTGCCGGTGGTCGCCCGCCTCGAGGGGACGAATGTCGAGAAGGGCAAGGAGCTCCTGGCCAATAGCGGCCTGGACATCATCGCCGCGGACGATCTCACCGACGGCGCCAAGAAGGTCGTCTCCGCGGTGAGCGCCTGACGCGACATTCGGACAAGCGAACGAGGTTCAAGCGAGATGAGTATTCTTGTCGACAAGAACACGAAGGTGATCGTCCAGGGCTTCACCGGCAAGCAGGGCACCTTCCACGCCGAGCAGTGCATCGAGTACGGCACCAACATCGTCGGCGGTATCACCCCCGGGCGTGGTGGCGAGACCCACCTGGACCGCCCGGTGTTCAATACCGTGCGCGAAGCGGTATCCGAAACCGGCGCGAACGCCAGCATGATCTATGTACCCGGCGCCTTTGCCGCGGACGCCATTCTCGAGGCCGCCGAGGGTGGCATCGAGGTCATCGCCTGCATTACCGAGGGCATTCCGGTGCAGGACATGCTCCGCGTCAAGGCCGCGCTCGCCGACTACGGTGCGACCCTGATCGGCCCCAACTGCCCCGGCGTGATCACCCCCGGTGAATGCAAAATCGGCATCATGCCCGGCCAGATCCATAAGTCCGGCTCCATCGGCATCGTCAGCCGCTCCGGCACGCTCACTTACGAGGCGGTCAAGCAGACCACCGACGTGGGGCTCGGTCAGAGCACCTGCGTGGGCATCGGTGGCGACCCGATTCAGGGCATGAGCTTTATCGACGTGCTCGAACGGTTCGAGGCGGATCGCCAGACCAAGGGTATCGTCATGGTCGGCGAGATCGGCGGCACCGCCGAGGAAGAGGCTGCCGAGTACATCCAGGAGCATGTGCGCAAGCCGGTGGTTGCCTACATCGCGGGCGTCACCGCGCCTCCCGGCAAGCGCATGGGGCACGCCGGCGCCATCATCAGTGGTGGCAAGGGCACCGCAGACGACAAATTCGGCGCCCTGGAGAAGGCCGGCGTCGCCACCGTGCGTTCCCCGGCCGAGATCGGTGCGCGCATCAACGAGTTCTTCACCGGCTGAGCGCCGGCGCGGAACCGCGTTCGACGGAAAGCCGGCGTCCCTTGGGGCGCCGGCTTTCTTGTGAGCGGCGAGTTCCAAGCGGCAAGTCGTAGGCCGGGCTACGTGCGCGGTACGCGCATCGGAGGCCGGCATGGTCAGTTACGGACGTAGGCCGTTCATCAGTTCAAAGTGCAAAGTTAAAAGTTCCAGGTCGCGCGCGGTATCGGACCAGTGCGTGCCGACTAGCTGCTTTCAACTTGGAACTTAAAACTTGCGGCTTCTCCACTACCCGATGCGTCCGAACCCGGAGGTAATCGGGTAACGGCGGTCACGGCCGAACGCCTTGGTAGTGATCTTCACCCCCGGCGGCGCCTGTCGGCGCTTGTACTCGTTGCCGTGGAGCATTCGCACAACTCGGCGGACGGTTTGTTCGTCGTAGCCGGCGGCGACGATCTCGTCGATGCTGGCGTCGTCTTCCACGTACGCGGCCAGGATGCCGTCGAGCTCGGCATAGTCCGGCAGGCTGTCAGTGTCCTTCTGATCGGCACGCAGCTCCGCGGTAGGGGCCTTGGTGAAGATGTTCTCCGGAATCACCGGCGAGAGCTCATTGCGATAGCGCGCGAGGCGGTACGCTTCGGTCTTGAAAACGTCCTTCAGTGGCGCGAACCCGCCCACCATGTCACCGTAGAGCGTCGCATAGCCCACCGCCAGCTCGCTCTTGTTGCCTGTGGCGAGCACCAGCTTGCCGCGCTTGTTCGACAGCGCCATGAGTAGCGTACCCCGTGAGCGCGACTGCAGGTTCTCTTCGGTAATGTCCGGCGGTGCGTCGCCGAAGATCGGCGTCAGCGCATCGAGGAATGCGTTGAAAATGCCCTCGATCGCCACGTTGTGGTAGGTAACGCCCAGGTTGTCCGCGAGCGTTGCTGCATCGGTGTGGCTCGTGTCCGAAGTGTAGCGCGAGGGCATCATTACACACTCCACGCGCTCCGGGCCCAGGGCGTCGACAGCGATGGTCGCCACGAGTGCGGAGTCCATGCCGCCGGATAGGCCAATGAGCACGCCCGGGAAGCCGTTCTTCTCGACGTAGTCCCGCACGCCCCATACCAGGGCGTCGTAAACACAGGCTTCGTCGGAGGGGTCTTCGGTGATTTCGCCATCGCGGGGGCTCCAACAGCCGCGGCGATGGACGACATCGACTGGGAAAACCCCCGTCTCGAAGCGCGGCGCGCGCACTGCGAGTCCGCCGTCGGCGTGAAAGGCGCAGGAGCCACCGTCGTAGACGACCTCGTCCTGACCGCCGGCCATATTGCAGTAAATGATGGGGACGCCTGACTCGCCGATGCGCTGGCGGAGCACGGACTCGCGAGCCGACCACTTGTATTGATCGAATGGCGAGGCGTTGATGTTGATCACCACCTCGGCACCTGCGCGAGCGGATGCCTCCACGGGCCCCGTGTGCCAGGCATCCTCGCAGATCGTCACACCGACCGAGCAGCCCTTCATCGCAATGACACAGGGCGTGTTCCCCGGGCTGAAGTAACGGCGGTCATCGAAAACGCCGTAGGTGGGGAGGTGATGCTTGTCGTAGGTGCCGAGGATTTCCCCATCGCGGAGCACGTATGCGCTGTTGTACAGGTCATGCTCGATCACGCGCGGCGCGCCAACCACCATCGTGATGTCGTGTACCTCGCTACGCAGGCGTTCGATGCCGTGTTCCACCGCGTCGATGAAGTCGTCGCGCAACAGCAGGTCGTCCGGAGGGTACCCGGTGAGCGCCAGCTCGGGGAATATCACCACCTCCGCGCCGAGCTCGTCACGGGCGCGCCCGGCAGCCTTGATTATGGCGTCGGTGTTGCCCGGCACGTCCCCGACCAGGAGGTTGAGCTGGGCCATGGCGAAACGGATGCGGTCAGTGCTCATAGATTGGGCGCGTCGTCTTGGAAGTGGACACAACGGCCCAATGCTACCGGAAACACCATCGGGATTCGCGGCCGCAAGCGCTGGCCACCGGCCACCTCCGGTGATCGTCAGCGGCGGTGCTTTCTGCCCGTCGCCGCTACCGGGTAGACTGCCGACATTAATCCGGTACAGGAGTGACTGATGAAAAAGGTCGAAGCCATCATCAAGCCCTTCAAGCTCGATGACGTGCGCGAGGCGCTCTCCGAGATCGGGATCACCGGCATGACCGTCACCGAGGTCAAGGGCTTCGGCCGCCAGAAGGGCCATACGGAGCTCTATCGCGGCGCCGAATACGTCGTGGATTTCCTGCCCAAAATGCGCGTGGAGATCGTGGTCGCCGATGACCAGGTGGAGCGCTGCCTCGAGGTGATCAACCAGGCGGCCCACACCGGCAAGATCGGCGATGGCAAGGTGTTCGTCACGCCGGTGGAGCGCGTCATCCGCATCCGCACCGTCGAGGAGGACGAGCAGGCGCTTTAGCGCCCCGGAACAAGAATCCGGGGGGCGGGAGGCTAGGTCCGTTCCGGGGTGTTGATGCCATTGGCGCGCAGTATGCGGCGAATGTCCTCGCGCAGCTCCGGAATCTCCAGCTCCCCGTAGGCGCGTTCGAGAAGCTGTAACGCTGGCACAAGCGCGGGCGTGCCTTCATAGTCCCGCACGAGCCCGGTTGCGCGGTTCGCGGCCGCGACCCACGCCTGGCGGTCGGCGTAGAAGCGCGCGATCATGAGTTCATGGCGGGCCAGCTGGTCCCGGAGTGTGGTCATGCGCTCCCGCGCGTCGGCTACGTATTCGCTGTCCGGGTGTCGCTGAACGAGCGTACGGAAAGCCTCGAAAGCCTGCCGTAGCGGTTCCGGGTCCCGCGCCGCACGGTCCAGGTCGAACAGGTCGCCGAGGAAATCGTCGCCGCTCTCCTGCTCGGCGACGCCCTTCATGTACCAGGCGTAGTCGACGCGAGGGTGGCGCGGGTTGAGCCGGACGAACCGGTCGGCAGCCGCAACGGCGGATTCCGCCTCGTCCATCTTGTGGTAAGCGTAGATAATGTCGAGCTGCGCCTGTTCGGCATAGGTGCCGAATGGGTAACGGGCCTCCAGCGATTCCAGGCGCGATACTGCCGTGCTGTAGTCGCCGCGCTCCAGGGCGCTCTGAGCACTGGCATAAAGCTGGCCCGCGCGGGCATTCTCGTCCGCCGGCTCCGGTGTGCTGGCGCAGGCGCTGAGTAACAGGAGGCTGAACAGCAGGCAGAGGGCTCGCTTCATGGCGTGCTCATGGTGATTCGTGAAAAACGGCATTCTAGCAGTCTGCCGCAGAGAGTTGGATTCGTGCGAGGTGCAATGCAACCGCGTCGGCCCGTTCGGGGTGAATCCGGCGGTGCCTTTGTCGCAATCGGGATACGCCAATGACGTCATTCGAATCCGTGCGCCGCGAGGCCACCTTCCCGGAAGATGCAGCCGGTCAGCGCGTGGATCGCGCACTGGCAGAGCTGTTTCCGGAGTTCTCCCGTAGCCGCCTGCAGCGGTGGCTGAAGGGGGGGCTTATCATGGTCGACGGTGCCGTGCCGCGGCCGCGGGATGCCGTTGCCGGAGGCGAGTCCGTGGTGATCGAAGCCACGTTGGAGCGCGAAGGGCCGGTGACCGCCGAGGCAATCCCGCTGGACGTGCGCTACGAAGACGAGCAATTGCTGGTCATCAACAAGCCTGCAGCGTTCGTGGTGCATCCGGGCGCCGGTAATCGGGACGGAACCCTGCAGAATGCCCTGCTGCATCATGCGCCGGAGCTCGCGGGGTTGCCGCGCTCGGGCATTGTCCACCGTCTCGATCGTGACACTACCGGGTTGATGGTGGTCGCGCGCACGCTCGCGGCACACAAGTCGCTGGTGGATCAGTTGCAGGCCCGCACCGTCGGTCGCGAGTATCTGGCACTTGTCGCCGGTACTTTTACGGCCGGCGGCCATGTGGATGCTCCCATCGACCGGCATCCCCGTGACAGGACGCGAATGGCGGTTCGTCAAGGCGGGCGTGAAGCGGTGACACACTACCGCATCGAGGAGCGTTTTCCTGCGCATACGCTATTGCGCTGCAAGCTGGAGAGCGGGCGAACTCACCAGATTCGCGTTCACATGGCTCATATCCGCCACCCCATCGTCGGTGACCCCGCCTACGGTGCCCGAATGCGTCTACCCGAAAATGCGGATGAGCCGGTTACCGAAGCCCTGCGCGGTTTCCGCCGCCAGGCCTTGCACGCCGAGCGGTTATCGCTCATGCACCCGGCAACCGGCGAAACGCTGCAATGGCAAGCGGACCTGCCCGAGGACTACATGACATTGCTGCAGGCATTGCGCCGGCACCGCGACCGCTAAGGTGGCGAAGTCGAAACCGGGATGGTGGCGGCCTGCACCAGAGAAACTTCATGCCGGCCACGCGTTCGCGGCGCTCAAGTGTGTCCCGACGACGTGCTTGAGCCCCTCGCTCTGGGCTCGAGCCTGAATCCGTTCACCGGCGCTCCGATGCCGTGCTGCGTAACAGGGCGGCATCCAGGCTGCGGGTCGGGAGAATCCGGCGGAGTATGGCGAAGAGTTGCGTGGGAATGGTCACCCGGTAACGCGCGCGCGGGCGCGTAGCTTCCAGGGCGTGGATGAGCTTGTCGCACACGGCCTCGGGGCCACGGGTGAAGGGCGCGTCCCCGCTGCCCGCGAGTCGGCGCTCCACGGCGGCATAGATGTCTCGATGGGCGCTCGTGCTCGCGTCGATGTAGCGCTGGTACATACGATAGCCGTTAGCCCGGAAACGGCTGCGCACCGGCCCGGTCTCGATGAGCGACACGCCGATGCCGGGCGCTGTCACTGCGAGTTCCTGACGTAGCGTGTCCGTGAGGCCTTCCAGGGCGAACTTGCTGGCGTTGTATGCACCACGGTAAGGCAGTGCCACGATTCCCAGAACCGAGCTGTGGTTGACGATCCGCCCGAAACCCCGGGCGCGCATCGCCGGCAGCACCGCACGAATAAGCTGCTGGGCGCCGATAACGTTGGTTTCGAACTGGGCGCGTAGGGCGTCGGCAGGCAGGTCCTCGACTGCCCCGGGCTGGCCGTAGCCGGCATTGTTGAAAAGCGCGTCCAGCCGCCCGTCGGTGCGCTCGAGCACGGTCGCCACTGCCTTGTCGATCGAATCGGTCTCGGCGACATCCAGCCGGAGGGGCTCCAGCCCGAGATTACGCAGCGCCTCGATGTCGTCGTCGCGTCGCGCCGTGGCGAAGACCCGCCAGCCACGCTCGTGAAGGGAGACGGCGCAGTGGCGGCCGATGCCGCTCGAGCAGCCGGTGATGAGAATGCTTCGCGGTGTGGTCATTGTCGCTGCGATTCGTTCAGGCGAGGAGGACCGCGACGATACCGGTGATGAATACACCATCGAAAGTGCCGGCACCGCCGATGGAGGCGACCGGGGACCCCAGCCGGCTGACATCGCGAAGACGCAGCAGGTCGGCGCCGACCAGCACGCCCAGCGTGCCACAGATATAGGCGAGCGGTGCGCTGGCCCCCGGCAGGAGGATGACCGCGGTGATTGCGGCGGTGATGGGGGCGATGAATACCGGCATGCCGATGCCGACACCCGGTACCGGTCGGCTCGCCGCATAGCAGATCGCCGCCTGAATGCCCGTTGCGATCAGCACGATGCCCAGCGGTAGCGAGTGCTGGCCGAGCAGATAGGCGGAAAAGCACACCGGCACGAGGCCGCCGCCCACGTTCATCGCGATCAGCACCTTGCCTTCGGGAACCTGGCGTAAGCGTGAGTTCAGCCATTGCGGCAACCGCTGCCAGCGAGGATCTCGCGCCGCCTTGGCGTCAACCGTGAACAGTGGCAGGTTCACCGCGCTGCCGGCGAGGGAGGTAAGCAACAGTAACATCGCCGAGCCGGCCGAGAGGCCGAGCTTGTCGAAGGCGACAGTGACGACGCCCACCTGAATGAGGGCGAAGACGAAGGCGAAAACGAACAGGCCGAGCAATAGCTGGAGCGGGTGCACATCCCCTCCGAGGACATTGTGAAGGCGGTCTGCCGGAACCGCATCCGTTTACGGTATCATCCCCCGCGTGCGGCGGTCCGCTTGTAGCGCCTGCGATATGTCCCTATTTATACGGTCGTGCACCCTGTGGCGGTTGGACGGCCACGGGTAGGCGCGGGCGTGCGGCCCGCATGGAATTTCGCAGAGGTGAATGAACCATGCCCATCTACGAATATCAGTGTGAGGCCTGTGGCCATGAGCTCGAAGCGCTGCAGTCGCTGAGCGATGCGCCGCTCACCGATTGCCCCGAGTGCAGCCGTGCGCAGCTGCGCAAGCGAGTTTCCGCCGCGGCGTTCCGTCTCAAGGGCGGTGGCTGGTACGAGACCGATTTCAAATCCGACAAGCGCCGCAACATCGCCGGGGACGGGCAGAGTGGTGCTCAGTCCCAGAACCAATCGGGCGGTGACTCCCAGGGCAAGTCGCAGAGCAAGGGTGACGGCGGTGGCAAGGACACCAAGCCCGCGCCCAAGACCGACACAGCCTGAGTACTGGCGCGCTTGCGCCGCCCCGGTGGACCACTTACCATTTTCGGCTACCCTCGCCCGCTAGGGAAATCCGCAACCACTTCCCTAGCGGGCTTTTCCGTTTTTTATCCAAGGCTTACAGGCGGTTCGGTTTCATGCGCACTCACTATTGTGGCGAGGTCACGGAAAGCCTTCTGGACTCCGAGGTCGAGGTCTGCGGCTGGGCGCACCGGCGGCGGGATCACGGTGGCATCATCTTCGTGGATCTGCGGGATCGGGAAGGGTTGCTGCAGGTGGTCTTCGATCCGGACGAGCGTGATGCCTTCGCTCTCGCCGATACGGTGCGCAACGAGTTCGTCCTGCGCGCCCGTGGCCGAGTACGCCGCCGACCCGAGGGCACCGAGAATCCCAACCTGCCGACCGGACAGGTGGAGGTCTATGCCACCGAGCTGGAGATCCTCAACCGTGCCAAAACGCCGCCGTTCCAGCTCGATGATACGGACGTGGGCGAGGATGTACGCCTGCGTCATCGATACGTGGATCTGCGTCGTCCGGAGATGCACCAGCGCCTTCGCACCCGCGCACGCGTGACCAGCATTCTGCGGCGTTACCTCGACGACAACGGTTTTCTGGATATCGAAACGCCGATGCTCACCCGGGCGACACCCGAGGGTGCGCGCGACTTCCTGGTACCGAGCCGTATTCATCAGGGGGCTTTCTACGCTCTGCCGCAGAGTCCGCAGCTATTCAAACAGCTGCTGATGATGAGCGGCATGGACCGCTACTACCAGATTACCCGCTGCTTCCGTGACGAAGATCTGCGCGCCGATCGCCAGCCGGAGTTCACGCAGCTCGACATCGAGACCTCGTTCATGGACGAGGATGCGATCATGGGCCACATGGAGGCCATGATCCGCGGCCTTTTCCGCGAGGTGCTGGGCGAAGCGCTTCCCGAGCCGTTCCCGCGCATGAGCTATGCCGAGGCGGTGCATCGCTTTGGCATCGACCGTCCCGATCTGCGCATACCCTTGGAGCTCGTCGAAGTCGCCGATCTCATGGAGGACGTCGAGTTCAAGGTCTTCGCGGCGCCGGCCGCCGACCCCAAGGGACGGGTGGCGGCGCTGCGGGTCCCCGGCGGCGGCGAGCTCACCCGCAAGGCGATCGACGACTACACCCAGTTCGTCGGCCGCTATGGCGCCAAAGGGCTTGCCTATATCAAGGTCAATGATCCGTCCCAGGGACGTGACGGCCTTCAGTCGCCGATCCTCAAGTTCCTGCCGGACGCCGCCGTTACCGGCATTCTCGAGCGCACTGGCGCCGAGGCCGGCGACCTCGTCTTCTTCGGCGCCGACAAGGCAAAAGTGGTCAACGAGTCCCTCGCCGCCCTGCGCGTGAAGGTCGGCCACGATCTCGACCTCGTCGAGCCGGGCTGGCGGCCGCTGTGGGTGGTGGACTTCCCCATGTTCGAGTACGACGAAGGGGACAAGCGTCTCTACGCGCTCCATCATCCGTTTACCTCGCCGCGTGCCGAGGATCCCGCGCAGCTGTCACAGAGTGACCCCGAGGCACTACTTTCCCGCGCCTATGACATGGTGCTCAATGGCACCGAGGTAGGTGGTGGCTCCATCCGTATTCACCGACCGGACATGCAGCAGGCCGTCTTCGGGCTGCTCGGCATCGGCGAAACCGAAGCGAGGGAGAAGTTCGGCTTCCTGCTGGACGCGCTGGAGTACGGTGCGCCGCCTCACGGCGGGATCGCCTTCGGGCTCGACCGTCTCGTGATGCTCATGACCGGGTCGCGTTCCATCCGCGACGTCATGGCCTTCCCCAAGACCCAGACGGCGACGGACCTGCTCACCGAGGCGCCGGCCGAGGTGGACG
Source organism: uncultured Ectothiorhodospiraceae bacterium (assembly GCA_964530405.1). Classification (GTDB taxonomy): domain Bacteria; phylum Pseudomonadota; class Gammaproteobacteria; order Nitrococcales; family Nitrococcaceae; genus Arhodomonas. The sequence goes on along the minus strand of CAZHBN010000003.1, from coordinate 19,950 downwards.
AGGCGCAACTGCGCGAGCTCGGCATCCGGCTACGCCGTACCGCAAAGGCCGAGGCTTGAGTACCGCCGGGACCGTCAGGCGCGACCGCACGGTCGCGTTGACCGGCGCCCGGATCTGGAACCGGGTGACGAGGCGGGTGTCCCTCGGGGCGCCCGTCCACCGCCTTCAGTGACCGGTTGCCAACGCCCCGCATCCTCCCCATGGACTTGCGACGGTTCCCTCGCCGATCGCACGCCCGCGTCGTATTTCATCCGTTGTGGTGCCGGTATGTCTGCAACCGGCATGACGGAAGTGCCACGCTTGCGGGACGGTGACCCTGAAGAGACCCCCACCGGGGTGGTGCCTCCAACCGTTGCTAACCTTGCAGGCAGTATTGTCACGTCTCAGTGGCCGTATGCGCCGCTGTTTGCTTCGACAGGCCTTCGCGTTATGCCACCACAATGGGCTTGCGATACCCGAGTCACTCGCCTGGACGGTCAATGGTGCGAGGAGCGTGGTGTAGTCAGGTTTACATGAGCGACGAGCAACGCAGTCCACAGCGGCGCACACGGCCACCCGCAGGGCGCCACTGCGCGGCGCCTTGGCGGCGTTGCACTCGCTTGACGTGAGCCTCGCCACGCCGGCGCTCCTGCGCCTCGCCGAGCCGCTGCGCAGTGGCGCTGAAACCTGACAATACTTCCTGCAAGGCCAGTAATAATGACGCATAAAGTTCGGGACCGGGTTGCCGTTAACGGATTCGGGCGGTAGTCGATGCCGCTCGTGGAATCGGACGAGCGATTGGGAGCACGGCATGCGCGTCAACAAACCGGTCACGGATCGCGAGGAACCAGTTCGGGACGATGACCGGCTGATCAGCACCACTGACCTCAAGGGCGTGATCCAGAGCGCCAACGAGGCATTCTGCCGGGTGGCGGGCTTTGACGAGAACGAGCTGCGCCGCAAGGCCCACAACATCGTTCGCCATCCCGACATGCCCGAAGGCGTTTACCAGAATTTCTGGGATACCCTGAAATCCGGCCGGCCGTGGATGGGCGTAATTAAGAACCGCTGCAAGAACGGCGACTATTACTGGGTCAACGGTTACGTTTCGCCTGTGTATCACCAGGGCGAGCACGTGGGCTACCAGTCCGTTCGCAGTCGGGCTACACCGGCGCAGAAGGTCCGTGCCGAACGTCTCTACGCGCGGATGCGCAAGGGCGCGCCGGCGGTGCCCTGGTGGGCGCGCGTGGGAACCCGGGGTCGTCTGGCGGCCATGGCTATAGCTTCCGCGCTCGCGGGTGCGCTCGCCGGTGGTGTCGCAGCCTCCCGGGGCGCCGCCGTCGGGTCGCTTGCCGTGGCTGTCGTTGCTGTCTTCGCCTGGGGGCTGGCCTGGTTCGCGACACGTCGTCTGGCGCGCGCCTCCGAGCTGGCCCGTGAGGTCTTCGACAACCCGGTGGGCGAGTACACGTACGGTGGCGGACATGATGTGGCCGCCCAGGTGGAACTCGCGCTGGCGATGCAACGCTCCCAGCTCGATGCCATGCAGACACGCATGAACGATCTCAGCATGCCACTGCAGGAGTCGGCACAGGCCACCGAGAGCGCAGCTTCCGAGGCGCGCTCCGCACTGGATGGTCAGCGTGGCGAAACCGAGCAGGTCGCAACGGCGATGAACGAAATGTCCGCCACGGTGCAGGAAGTCTCGCGCAACACGGCCGATGCCGCCAGCAGCGCGTCTGCCGCAGTGGATGAAGCCGGCAGCGGGCGTGCGGTGATCGAGAAGACGGGCAGCGCCATGTCCCGACTGGCTGACGAGGTCGAGGAGGCCGCAGGCGTCGTCGAGCAACTCAAGACCGATACCGAGGCCATTCGCAAAGTGCTCGACGTCATTCAGGGCATTTCCGAGCAGACCAACCTGCTGGCGCTGAATGCCGCGATCGAGGCCGCCCGTGCAGGCGATACCGGTCGCGGCTTCGCGGTGGTCGCCGAAGAGGTGCGTGCGCTATCCAAGCGGGTAAGTGATTCCACCGGCGAGATCGCGGAGATGATCGAGCGTCTGGAGGGCGGCGTCGGGCAGGCCGCCACGGTCATGGCACGCAGTCGTGATTCCGCCACGAACGTTGCCCAGGGGGCCGAAGAAGCCCAGGATGCCATTCGCCGGACAGAGGAGCGCGTGCGCGAGATCAGCGACATGAACACGCGTATTGCCAGTGCCGCGGAACAGCAGAGTGCGACGGCGGAAGAGGTCAATCGCAGTATCCTCGGCGTCAACGACGGCTTTGCCACCACCGATCAGGCAGCGCAGGCCACCAGCGAAGCGAGTGCCCGGCTGTTGACGCTGGTGGACGAAATGCGCGGACTCATCCGGCAGTTCGCCGTTCTCGGCCGCTCCTAGAACGGCATTGTCACGCGCCGTCCGGGAGCGTCCGAGTGCGCCGGCGCGAGCCTGAACCCTATTCGGGCGACCTTCGCGGAACCTGGTGTCACACATTTCCGCCCGACGTGAGCGGTGGCATACTGCCCGTCTATGCGCAGACTATCCCGCATCGCCCTGATCGCTTTTCTCGCCGGCGGCGTGTTGCTGTTCGGGCGTTGGGGGCCGGCCGAGGAGGGACCGCGGACGCAGGGCCTGGCGATATGGCAGGGCATGGACAGGGCGCTCGTCGAGGTGCCGGGCCGTCCGGCGCCACTCGAGGTACGTGTAGCTGACGATCCCGACGAGCGGGCCCAGGGCATGCAGTACCTGCCCGCCACGGAAGTTCGTGCCAACCCCATCTGGTTTCGCTTTCCCGAGGCACGCGTAACCCACTGGCACATGCGTAACGTCGCGCTTGCGCTCGATATCGTCTGGCTCGACGCATCGGGTCGGGTGCGCGCCGTCGCCCGTATGGAGCCGGGGGAAGGTGGTTATCGGTCGCCGCCGGACGTACGTCATGCGCTGGAGCTCGCAGCGGGAATGGCAGAGCGTCTGGGCATAAGGCCCGGGGTGCGATTGTCGCTGCCGGGGGCAGCCGAGTAGCGGGCGCGTGCCGGTCCGGCTGGAGACGCCGGTTATCGGACAATGGAGTGTTTCAATGACGTGGACGGCTTGGTTGTCACTCGCGGCGGTATGCACCATGGGCGCGATGTCGCCCGGCCCCAGTCTGGCGGTGGTCGTGCGGCATACCGTGCGGCGTTCGCGGGCCCACGGAGTGGCGGTGGCTATGGCCCATGCGCTCGGGGTTGGCTTCTACGCCTTGGTTACCACGCTCGGTCTCGCCGCGGTGCTGGTGGCGCATCCCGTGCTCTACCAGGGTCTCGCGCTTGCTGGTGCGGTGTATCTCGCCTGGTTGGGCTGGCGGGCGATGCGTGCGAGTGCCGGCACTCTGAGTACAGGCGGGCCGGCAATGGCCGGGGGCGTGTTCGCCGCTGCGCGAGATGGATTCCTCATCGCCTTTCTCAACCCCAAGATCGCCGTGTTCTTTCTCGCCCTTTTCAGCCAGTTCGTGCACGCGGACATGACCTTGGCGGAGACGGCGATCTTCTGGGCAACGGCCACCGTCATCGATGGTGGCTGGTACGCCCTCGTGGCGCTGGCGCTGTCGCGCGGGCGCGTGCTCGACTGGTTGCGCCGTCATGCGCACTGGGTGGATCGTCTCACCGGCGTGATTCTGTTGGGTCTGGCCGCTGTCACGAGCGTGCGCGTGCTCTTCGGCGCATGATACCGGACAGGGCGACGGTGACCGTTGCGCCGGCTGCCGCAACGGCCAGTGACGCGGTGACAGCGATGCCGGCGCACCAGCTCGCGAGTGCACAGGTGCTTGCGGCGAGCGCCGCTGCCGGTACTGTGGCCGCTCGACCTCCGCGTCGGGCGCGGATAGCGGTGACCGCGACCGTAACGACGGCGAGGTGAGCCAGTGCCACGCTCCAGGTTGCCGCCGGGAGCGTGGTCGTGCCGGTGTTGACGAGTGCGACGGTCAGCCGCGAGCCGAGATAAATCCATCCGCCAAGCAGCACGAACAGAACGGGAATCAAAAGCAGGCACATCGTTTACATTCTATTCAATGGCACGGCCACGTACCACGTGGCCGCGACCGAGAGGAACGCCGCCATGTCACAGCCGGATTACGTCACCGCCCTGGATTTGCCGCTCCACGAACCGGAAGAGCTCGACGAGGATATGCGCCGGTACCTCGAGGTCTGCCAGGAGAAGCTCGGGCTGGTGCCCAACGTGCTGCGGGCCTACAGCTTCGATCAGGGCAAGCTGCGCAATTTCGTCAACTTCTACAACGAGATCATGCTCGGCGATTCCGGGCTCACGAAGCTAGAACGCGAAATGATCGCGGTGGTCGTCTCTGCCATAAATCGGTGTTTTTATTGTCTGGTAGCCCATGGTCAGGCAGTACGCGCGCTCTCCGGCGACCCCACGCTCGGGGAGTTGCTGGTGATGAACTACCGTGCCGCCGAGCTGCATCCGCGCCACCTGGCGATGCTGGACTTCGCCGCCTACCTCACCGAACACCCGGAGGAAATCGGGGACGAAGACCGTGCCGAGTTGCGCGAGGCGGGGTTCAGTGATCGTGACATCTGGGACATCACAGCGGTGACCGGATTGTTCAACATGACCAACCGTATCGCTTCCGGCGTAGACATGATGCCGAACCCCGAGTATCACGGGATGAACCGCTGAGTACCACGCAGCTGGCGCTGGATGGGGGGCGGCGTGAGGCAAGTGACGTCCGGGCGTCGCGACGCACGGCGCGCACGAGGACGATGAGCCTTACGAAAGCCGGCACCCGGGTGTTGAGCCCGCGGGTGCCGGTATCTCGTTACCTCAGGGCGACGTCAACGCGACTTCGGCGGCGGTAACCGTTCTCCCGCGTGCGTGCGCCCATTTCGTCTCTGTAAACGTCTCCGTCCGGTTACTGTCATGCCGCTACTCGCCGTGGTGGATGCCGGAAGAGGGCGAGGAGTTCCGCCTGGCGGGCCCGGGCTTTCTCCACGGCGGCGGCTTTGACGTGTCCGTAGCCGCGGATGTGCTCCGGCAGACCGGCGAGTTCCACCGCATAGCCATGATTGGCAGTCTCGAGCCCTTCGATGAGCTCCGCCACCAATGCTTCGTAATCGCGCAGGAGCTGCCGCTCGAGCTTGCGGTCCGCCGTATAGGCGAAGACATCCAGTGCCGTGCCACGCAGGTGCTTCATCTTCGCCAGGACCCGGAAGAGCTTGAAAATCCAGGGGCCGTACGCCCGTTTGCGGGGTTCACCCGTGGCCGGATCCACGCGTGCGAGAATCGGCGGAGCGAGGTGCAGTTCGAGCTTGAAGTCGCCGTTGAAGGTCTCACGCAGCTCGCGCTCGAAGTCGCCATCGGTGTACAGGCGGGCGACCTCGTACTCGTCCTTGTAGGCGAGTAGCTTGAAATAGTAGCGGGCGACCGTCTCGGTCAGTGCCTGGCTCGTGGGCAGCCGTTGTGCTTCCACCGCACGCACGCGCTCTACCAGGGCCTCGTAGCGCTGGGCATACCGTTCATCCTGGTAGTCCACGAGGTAATCGCGACGCCGACGGATCACCTCGTCGAGGGTCTCGGCGATGTCCGGCTCCGCCTGTGCGGGGCTGGCAAGATGTTCCACGCGCCGGCGGTCATGGGCGGCTCGCCGACCCCAGAGGAAAGCCAGACGGTTGGCCTCGACCGCGACACCGTTCAGCTCGATTGCGCGGTCGATGGCATCCGCTGACAGCGGAATGAGCCCCTGCTGGTAAGCGAAGCCCACCATGAACAGGTTGGCCATGATGGCGTCGCCGAGCAGCCCTTCTGCGAGTCGGGTAGCGTCGAGAAAGTGGCTCGCGCCGTCCCGGCTGTGCCGTTCGATCGCCGTCGACATGCCATCGGTGGGGAAGGGTAGATCCGGATCCCGGGTGAAGCCCGAGGGCATGACACGGTGTGTATTGACCACGGCGGCGGCCCGCTTCGGGTCGAGGCGGGAGAGCGTGTCGGCGCCGGCAGCGACCACCAGGTCGCAGCCGAGCAGCACGTCGGCCTCCCCCAGGGGGATGCGTGGACCGTGTACGGCGTCGGGGTCGGCGCCCACGCGGACGTGACTGACGACGGCTCCGTACTTCTGGGCGAGTCCGGTCATGTCCAGCACGCCCACACCGCGGCCTTCCAAATGCGCGGCCATACCCAGCAGCGCACCGATCGTGACGACACCCGTTCCGCCCACCCCGGTGATGAGCAGATTGAACGGCCGCTCCAGCGACGGGCGCCTTGGCTCGGGCAGCACCTCGAATGGCGTGTCCGCGCTGACCCCTTCGGGGCGGCGAAGCTCACCGCCGTGAACCGTCACGAAGCTCGGGCAGAAGCCGTCGACGCAGGAGAAGTCCTTGTTGCATTGCTGCTGGTCGATAGCGCGTTTACGCCCGAATTCGGTCTCCCGGGGAATGACCGAGAGGCAGTTGGACTTGGCGTTGCAGTCACCGCAGCCCTCGCAGACGCGCTGGTTGATGAACGCCCGTTTGGGCGGATCGGCAGCAATGCCGCGTTTGCGCCGGCGACGCTTCTCGGCGGCACAGGTCTGGTCGTAGATCAGCGCGGTGCAGCCCGGAGTCTCGCGTAGCGCCCGTTGCAGGGCATCGAGTTCGCGGCGGTGGTGTACGGTGACGCCGTTGGCGATTCCCTGAACGCCGTCGTATTTCTCCGGTTCGTCGGTGACGATGACCGTTTTTGCCACCCCTTCCGCAGCGAGCTGATGGGTGATTTCGGGAACGGACAGCTCGCCATCGACGTGCTGGCCGCCGGTCATGGCCACCGCGTCGTTATAGAGGATCTTGTAGGTAATGTTCACGCCTGCGGATATCGCTGCGCGGATAGCCATCAGGCCGGAATGGAAGTAGGTGCCGTCCCCCAGGTTCGCGAAGACGTGCTGTTGTTCCGTGAACGGTGCCTGTCCGACCCAGGTCACGCCTTCGCCACCCATGTGGGTGAAGGTCTCGGTTTCCCGGTCCATCCATGTGGCCATGTAGTGACAGCCGATTCCGGCAACGGCTCTGCTGCCCTCGGGCACCCGGGTGGAGGTATTGTGCGGGCAGCCGGAGCAGAAATGGGGCACACGTTCGAGTAGGGTCGGCTCGCGCTCTGCGCTCGCGCGTGCCTCGCTGATCGCGCGCAGGCGCCGTTGCAGCGCGGCGCTGTCGTGAAAGCGGCAAAGCCGGGATGCGATGACCTCGGTGACCACCGCGGCGTCGAGCTCACCGGTGGATGGCAGCAGCCAGTCGCCGCGCTCATCGCGTTTGCCGATGATCCGGGGCCGTTCCGAGTCCGGACACTCGTAGAGCTGGCTGCGGATCTGATCCTCGATGACGCCCCGCTTCTCCTCGACCACCAGCAGCTCCTCGAGGCCGCTCGCGAAGGCGCGCACCCCCTGCGGCTCCAGGGGCCAGGGCATGGCGACCTTGTACAGTGCGATGCCGAGGTGTCGGGCTTCGCGCTCGTCGATGCCGAGGTCGGCTAGCGCCTGGAGGACGTCCAGATAGGCCTTGCCGGTGGTAACGAGGCCCAGGCGTGGGCGTTCCGGGGCAATGATGGTGCGATCGAGGCCGTTGCTGCGGGCGAAGGCCAGGGCCGCTGCGATCTTGTCGCGGTGCAGCCGGCTCTCCTGGGTCATGGGCCGATCCGGCCAGCGGATGTTGAGCCCATCCTCCGGAAGGGTGAATTCCTTGGGCAGATGGATGCGCACGCGCTCCGGGTCGACGGCGACGGAGGCCGAGGCATCGGCGGTGTCGGCAATGATCTTGAATCCGACCCAGCAACCGCAGTAGCGCGACAGTGCCCAGCCCATCAGCCCGAGATCGAGCACGTCCTGGACGTCAGCTGGATTGAGTACGGGGATGCCGGCATCCATGAACGAGTATTCGCACTGGCTCGGCAGCGTCGACGACTTGCAGCCGTGGTCGTCTCCCGCCACGGCGAGCACACCGCCGTACCGGGCACTGCCGGCGGCATTGGCGTGCTTGAATACATCGCCGGTGCGGTCCACTCCAGGGCCTTTTCCGTACCACATGCCGAAGACGCCATCGACGCGGGCTCCCTGCCACAGGTTGACCTGCTGGCTGCCCCAGACCGCGGTGGCGCCGAGGTCCTCGTTGACCGCCGGCTTGAAGAGGACATGGTGCTCGTCGAGAAAGGCTTTGGCTTGCCAGAGCGCTTGATCGAAACCGCCGAGTGGCGATCCCCGGTAGCCGGAAATGAAACCGGCCGTGTTGAGACCGTTGGCAACGTCCCGGGCGCGCTGCATCAGGGGCAGACGCACGAGAGCCTGTATGCCGGTTAGATAGACTCGTCCTTTCTCCAGGGCGTACTTGTCGTCCAGGCGGACGTTCGCAATGGCCATGAGGGGATCTCCCTGCCTTTGTATGCCAACGTCACCCCCCGCTCTCCTCCCCGGGGGCGGTCGCTGCGACGACACAGTGGTCTTTTGGACCCGCGTCGCTACGACGGGCCGGCGGACGGCCGGATAAGGCCGCTGCCAGCGTGACACGCCTGCAATGTTGAACCGATTGTCGCGTGCAGTCTTGGAATGCTGCTATGAGGAAGTCAAGTTGCGCTGCAGCAATGACGTGACGTCAGGTAAGTGGTTGACGGTGCGGAAGGAAGAGGGGTTGAAAGTGGAAAGGTTCGAGCTGCAAGTGCCGGGAGGCAGGGGGCGGGGCCGTGTTTCAAGGCTGGGTTTCGCGTTCCTGCGGTGGAAGCGGCGGACACTGGCGTTCATGGTACAGCGAATGCCGATCTCGAACCTGGACCCGGACCCGAAATGCGAAACCCGGATCTATCGATCAACGCCGCGCTCATGGCACGGCGCATGCCAGCTTGATCCTTTCAACGTCGAACTTGCGGCTCGCCCCTACGCGCCCACAGGTTCGCCGGTGGCCGGGTCGATGGTGATCACTTTCAGGCCGGCCGCTTTCCAGGCCTTCAGTCCGCCGCTCATGTGGGCGGCCTTCGCGCGGCCTGCGTTCAGGCAGCGCCGGGCGGCGTCGGCGGAGCGCATGCCGCTGCCGCAGTGGAAAACCACTTCACGATGGTCGTCCGCCGGGATCGCCGCCGGGTCGAACGTCTTCAGCGGGTAGAGAAACGCGCCAGGGATGCGTTCGGCCTGGTACTCGGTTGCCTCGCGGACGTCGATCAGTAACACGTGTCCAGAGGCGAGGCGTTCGGAAACCTCCTCCGGCGAAAGCTCTTCCACAGCGGTATCTCCCATGTCCAACTCCTGTCGTGTGTGAGCGTCGGCTCAGCCCGGGAATCGCGCACAGCCCCAGCCCACCGGCGGGTCGGGTAGCGTGTGCCCGGGCGATTGCACGCAATTTCCGCCTCAAGCCTGTCCGCGCTCGGCCACCATGGTCAACGAGACCGAGTCGGAGAAGCGTAATGCGTGTGGCTTGTCCACTTCCACCTCAGCGCGGAGCACGGCCGATGGCTCCAGGGCGATGGCGAGGAGGTCGCGAACCAGCTTCTCCAGCAGCAGGAAGCGCCCGTCCTCCACATGAGCAATCATGCGCTTGGTGAGCGCTTTGTAGTCAAGCGCGTCGGCGACGTCGTCGCTATGGGCAGCGCTTTCGGCGTCATAGTCGATCGTGACGTTGATCACCACGTCCTGGCGCTTGCGCTGCTCGTCGTCGTTGAAGCCGATGTAGGTACGTAGCCGCAAGTCCTTGATGCGGATGCGTGTGGGCGCATGATTGATCGGCACGGCCGTGGTCACCGAATGAGCTGGAGGAACTCGTTGCGGGTCGACTGGCGCTCGCGGAACGAGCCGAGCATCATCGATGTACTCATCTCCGAGTTCTGCTTGGCGACACCGCGCATCATCATGCACAGGTGATTGGCGGTGATCTGCACGGCCACGCCCTTGGCGCCGGTGACTGCCTGAAGCGCCTCGGCGATCTGGCGGGTGAGCTGCTCCTGGATTTGCAGCCGGCGGGCGAACATATCGACGATGCGCGCCACTTTCGACAGCCCCAGTACACGCCCATTGGGAATGTAGGCGACCTGTGCCTTGCCAAAGAACGGCAGCAGATGGTGTTCGCACAGCGAGTACAGCTCGATGTCGCGTACGATGATCATCTCATCCAGATCGGATTCGAACAGTGCGCCGTTGACCAGTTCGTCCAGGCTTTGCTCGTAGCCCTGGGTGAGGTAGCGAAACGCGCTGGCCGCGCGCGCTGGGGTCTTGACCAGGCCTTCGCGCCGAACATCCTCGCCGAGGCCGGTGATGATCTGCTCGAACTGCTCTTCGAGTTGCTCGCTCATGAACGTTTCCCGTCTGCTGAGATTCCTGAGATATCGGATGCGCCCCGGATCGGCATCCAGGCGGTGTTGGGTCAACCGGCTCGCGGGGGGCGTGGGGCGCGCCTACCGGTTGCGTCAACAACCGGCTGAATCGGCGGAGCGTTCGCCTGCGGCGGCTTCCACGGGGCCGGCGTGCTCCAGGCAGCCACGGGAGAGACGCAGCCAGGCGCGTGCTTCCGAACGCAACTGCTGTGGCAGCGGTTCCGGTTCCCCGTTGCGTGTGACGCCGATAAGGCTGTAGCCATGCCAGTAGCGGTGCCATGACGACTCGGCTGCCGTGTACAGCGTCTCGCGCACGCGCAGCTCCTCGTCCACGGCGACGATGGTGAGCGCGGAGGCCAGGGCCTGGTAGACGCGATTCGGGCGAGGCGGCGTCTCCGGCGGTAACACCCGCAGCCGCAGGCCGCGCACGCGAAGGCGCGCACTGGTGAACTCCAGCCGATGCAGGAGCGTGGCGCGCGCGTTCGCCAGGCACGACTCGAGCCACTCGCCAGTGATCCCCTCGCCGGGCACCGTAGCGGTGGTGAGATGATGATAACTGTCGATATGCATCGTGGCACGACCTCAATCGCGCCAACATATACGAGCACGTACGCACGGATCAATTACCGTTTGCCGGCATCGTCGCATGGGAACGTGGCCGCTATAGTTGTAAGCACGACAGTCGGGAACGCTAATCGATCCCGCACTGACGCCATGACCGCGGCGGTGCAGCCGGGTCGAGGCTGAAATGTGTGTCGAGCGAGGGGGCGGCACCAGGATGTCCGGTAAGGGCCCGGTTCGTGTTTCGGTTGCGCCGGTTCGAGGTGTTCTCGCTCCGCTATCGAGGCCTTGGCGAGGGTGGAAGCCATGAGACGCCGACTGAGCGTCGGCGGGTGTGACCACCGTGGCACGGCAGCGGCCACACCCGTGGTCGCATAGTCCGTGCCATGGAGGGGCAGTGACCGACGAGAACCGCTATCGTGTCTCGCCTTGGAGCGCAGAGTTCGTTGACCGCGACGTGGAGCGCGCGTTCCGTCGGCACGTGAGAGAGCCGACCGTGCGCCACGTGAAGCTCACCGTGCTCGCGGCCGGTGTTTTCTTTCTGATTTTCGCGGTGACCGATTACCTCGATCTCGGGGCCACGCCGGTGGGGCTGGCGTTGATCGCGGTCCGCCTGGCGATCGCCGTGGCCGCGCTGGGGGTGTTCTTCTGGGTGCTGCACCGGCCGGCGGCCGCGGTCAGCGGGGTGGCCGTGACCCTGTTCGAAGTGGTAATCCTTGCCGCCTTCGGTTCTGTGCTCACGCTGCGCGACGCACCGGTGGTCATCTACGGCATGAGTATGGTCACCCTGCTCACGGGCATCTACCTGCTCATTCCGAACCGGCTGCCTTACATGCTGGTTCTCTCGCTCGCCGGCAGTGTCGGTTTTTTCCTGCTGATAAGCTTGACGCTCGGCGCCGAGAGCACGGCGATGCTCGACATGGTCATGCTGATCGTGCTCATGAACCTCTTCGGCGCCGGTGCGGCGCGGCAACTCGCCATGGGGCGGCGCGAGCAGTACCGGCTGCTGGCCCTCGCTCAGCGCAGCAATCGCAGTCTCATCCGCGAAGTGCAACGCCGCCACCGTCTGGAAGTGGAGCTGGAACGCCAGGCGTCCACCGATGCGTTGACGGGGCTGGCCAATCGGCGTAGCTACCTGCAGGCGAGCTCTCGCGTGCTCGAGCAGGCGCGGCGGCATGGGCATACGACCGCGGTGATGGTCGTCGATCTCGACCACTTCAAGTGGATCAATGACACTTGGGGGCACGCGGCCGGGGATGCCGCACTCACCGCCGTCGCCGAGGTACTGCAGCGCGAGCTGCGGGCCGGTGATCTCGTCGGCCGGATCGGCGGTGAGGAGTTCGCGGTGACGCTGCCGGAATCGGAGGCCACGGAAGCGGTGCTGGCCGCACGCCGGCTGCTGGCGGCGATCACCGAGATCAGAATCGCTGATTGGCCGCAGCTGCGATTGTCGGCGACCATCGGTGTTGCCCTGGCAACCGGCGCCGATGCCATTGCGAAGTTGCTCGCGCGAGCGGATGGGGCGCTTTACGAGGGCAAACGCGCTGGACGGGGACGGGTGGTGCTTGCCTCCGGCGAATCCGGCGTGCCGTCTCCGTCGAGCCGGTCGCAGGGTGACCCGAGAGCCGGTCCGGGGCGTTGACGCAGCGATCTGATATCCTCGAAATTTCACCGAACGATCAACGCATGAGTGCCCATGGAAGCCGAGACACGAGCGACCGCAGTCCGTGGCACGACCACGGCGAGTCCCGAGCAGGCGGCGGAGCTGATTCGAAGCCGCCGCACGATCAACCGGTTCCGGCCCGAACCGCCGCCCCGGGCCGCTATTCATCGTGCCGTCGAGCTGGCGCGCTGGGCGCCGAATCACCACCTCACCCAGCCATGGCATTTCTACCTCATCGGGCCACAGACCCGGCAGGGCATCATCGACCTCAATACCGAGTTGCTGATGGCCAGCAAGGGCGAGGCCGCCGCGGAGGCGAAGCGACGCAACTGGGAAGCGAAACCCGGCTGGTTGGCCGTGACCTGCGACCACAGCAGCGATGAAATTCAGGCCTGGGAAGACTATGCAGCCTGCGCCTGTGCCATCCACAATCTTGCGTTGTACCTGTGGAGCGAGGGCATCGGCGTGAAGTGGTCTACCGGCCCGGTGATCCGCGACGCTCGCTTCTACGACCTGCTGTGGATCGACCCGGATATCGAAACGGTGATCGGCCTTGTCTGGTATGGCTATCCTGACGAGAGCCCCGAGAGCCATCGCCATAGCGTCGACTGCAGCCTGGTGGAGCTGCCCTGACGCACCGTCCCGTCGACCGCCGCGACTGATGCGGAGGTGAGCTTGCGCTGGAACTGGCTACCCTGGCGATTTCTCATCCGGCGCGCTGCCCGCGCGCACGGATTTCTCGACCCGCTCGCCCTGATCGCGCGCTTGCAGCGCTTCGCCCAACCCTCGGAAGTCTCCGAGCCCATAGAGCTGCTGCGTGCGGGCGTGGTATTTCATGCCCGCGGCCTGATCAATACGCGGGTTATCCAGCACAACCTCGATTGGGTGTGGCCGTGGTGGATCGAGCGCCAGTTCGACCCTCACAGTGACGCGTTCGTACCACGGGCCTTTTCCGTTACGCACGTTAATCTCACCCACCGCAACTGGACGGCCGTCGGGCTTCCCGATCACACCGGGCTGCCTATCGTCGATCCCCGCGGCCTGGTGACGCCGTTCCATGATGGCTGGTCGCTGGATGCCTGGGTCATCGGTGACGATGGCGATCGGCTGCATCCGTCGCGGGAGGCGAATGCGTCGCAGTACCTGGACTTGAGCGACGGTATCGCCGTGGTCACGGAAGTGGTGCGAAACGGTCTGCGCCTGCTCATGCGCGCGAGCGTCAGCCGGGACCGCGAGGGGGCGGCGGAGCTGGTGCTCGACTATGAGGCGCGCGCGGAGCCGGGAGGCCACCTGGTGCTGGCGCTGCGTCCTTACAATCCCGAAGGCGTCAGCTTCGTCCATCGCGTGGCGCTGCACGCTGACCGTCGCGCCTGGCACGTCGACGACGCCGCCGAGGTCTATTTCGATGCCGCCGCCGACGCGCACTACGCCAGCGATTACGCGATGGGCGACGTGGCCATACACCTCAATGACCCCAAGGGGCTGGACGCCGACGAGTGCGATGTGGGTCTGGCCACCGCGGCAGCGCTCTTTCGCACCGACAGCGGTGCTTCCAGGCGGCTGCGAGTCCGTGTACCGCTTCGGCGCGAGGCCGACTTGCCCGTCCGCGCCGGCTGGGACGAGGCGTTGGCCGGCACTGCCCGGCTCGATGTACCCGATGCGCGTCTTCGTTTTCTCTACGATGCCGCCGTGCGGACGCTGGTGTTGCATAGCGTCGATGACGTCTATCCGGGGCCTTATACCTACAAGCGTTTCTGGTTCCGGGATGCGGCGTTCATCATCCATGCGTTGTTGTGCGCCGGCCTCCCCGAGCGGGCCCGCGCGATGCTCGCCCACTTCCCGGAGCGTCAGCACAGGTCTACCGGTTATTTCCACTCCCAGGACGGGGAATGGGATTCCAACGGCGAGGCCATGTGGATCATGGGCCGCTACCGGTCGCTCACCGGCGAGGACCTGCCCGAGAGCTGGCTCAATGCCCTGCGCCGGGGGGGGCGATGGATCGCACGCAAGCGCACGCGTGACGGTAACGGTCCCCACGCCGGCCTGTTGCCCGCCGGGTTCTCTGCCGAGCACTTTGGCCCCAATGACTATTACTACTGGGATGATTACTGGGCGGTTGCCGGATTGCAGGCCGCTGCGGAGGTGCTCGACGGGCAAGGCGACGAGGCTACGGCGACGCGCTTTCGCACCGAGGCCGAGGCGCTCAGTCGCGTCATGCGAGGGTGTCACGACAGTGACGCCAGGCGCCTCGGCATGCAGGCAATGCCGGCGTCACCCTACCGCCGCATGGATAGCGGGGCCGTGGGGTCGCTCGTCGCCGGTTATCCGCTACAGCTGTTGCCGCCGGGCGACGCACGCCTGCTGGGCACCGCCGACTGGCTCATGGACAACGCACGGGTTCACGGCGGTTTCTTCCAGGACATGATCCATTCCGGCGTCAATGCCTATCTCACGCTCCACCTTGCGCAGGTGCTCATGCGTGCCGGAGACCCGCGCTGCCACGATCTGGTGCGCGCCGTCGCCGACCTCGCCACGTCCACCGGGCAGTGGCCCGAGGCCATTCATCCCCGCACGCTTGGCGGCTGCATGGGAGACGGCCAGCACGTATGGGCGGCGGCGGAGTGGGTCGCGATGCTACGCAACGCATTCGTGCGCGAAGAGGGGGACCGCCTGGTGCTCGCCGGGGGCGTTCCGCCGCAGTGGCTTGCCGCGGGGGAGCGGATGCACTTCGGCCCGGCGCTCACCCGTTTCGGAACCGTAACGGTGGACATCGAACCCGCGGCGGGCGATAAGGGAGGGGTGGTAGTACGCTGGACGGCCGACTGGCGGGAACGGCCGGTGGCCGTCGACGTGGCGCCGGCGGGTGCGCAGAGCGTGACCTCGGCGCCGGAGACGGGCGGTGTGACCCTGCAATGGAGAGCGCAGGCATGAACATCATCATGATGACCAACACCTACCTGCCCCATGTGGGCGGCGTGGCGCGTTCCGTGGAGTCGTTCACGCGTGCCTACCGTGACCGCGGGCATCGTGTTCTGGTCGTCGCCCCGGAGTTCGAGGGCATGCCCGAGGATGAAGAGGATGTCGTCCGCATCCCTGCGATTCAGAACTTCAATGGCAGCGATTTCTCGGTGGTTTTGCCGGTACCCGGTTACCTGGAGCGAGCCGTCGAGCGGTTCGAGCCCGATATCGTCCACTCCCACCATCCGTTCCTGATCGGCTCAACCGCCCTTCGTGTCGCCTCGGCGTGGGATCTGCCCCTGGTGTTCACCCACCACACCATGTACGAGCAGTACACGCACTACGTCCCGGGGGATTCGCCGCTTCTCAAGCGCTTCGTGGTGCAATTGTCCACCAGCTACGCCGATCTCTGCGACCGGGTGTTCGCCCCCAGTGAGAGCATCGCCGGAATCCTGCGCGCTCGGGGCGTGCGCACCCCGGTGGAGGTGGTGCCCACCGGCGTGGTGCTGGAGCGGTTTCGCGACGGCGACGGCGGCGCCATCCGCCAACGCTTCGGTATCCCCGGTGACGCCTTCGTGATCGGGCATGTAGGGCGGCTTGCCGAGGAAAAGAACCTTGGTTTTCTGGCGCGGTCGGTGGCGAGCGTGCTCGCCACGGAGCCACGCGCGCATTTCCTCGTGGTGGGGGCCGGGCCCTCGGAACGGGAAATACGCCTCGCCTGTGAACGCCGGGGGGTGAGTGCGCGGTTGCACCTTACCGGCAAGCTCGTGCAACCGGCCCTCGCCGATGCTTACCACGCCATGGACCTGTTCGCGTTCGCCTCGCGCAGCGAAACCCAGGGGATGGTGCTGGCGGAAGCGATGGCCGCCGGGCTTCCCGTCGTGGCCATCGACGCCCCGGGCGCCCGCGAAGTGGTACGTGACGGAGACAACGGACGGTTACTCAGCGCACCGGACGAGGCCGCATTCGCCGGCGCCGTGAGCGAGGCCATGGCCCGACACGCGGCAGGCTGGGACGACTGGCTGAGGGCCGTGGACGACACCGCCAGAGCGTACTCGCTGGAGGCCTGCGCGGACCGTGCCCTCGAGATCTACCGGCAGCTCGATGCCACCGAAGGCCAGTCCGACGAAGATCATGACCTCTGGCACACGAGTCTGCGCCGCATTCGAGCCGAGTGGAACCTTCTCAAGGGCGTCGCCCACGCCGCCGGCGCCGCCTTCGGTGAAGAGGACGAGAACGGCAGGAGCGTGAGCTAGTCGCCGGCCCTGACGCCCGCCGAGTCGAAAGTATCAAGTGACCAGTTGCAGGTGGTGGGTGCCGTTTCGCGTTTCAGGTATCGGGTAGCGAGTGCGCGCGGAGCGGGGGCCGGCGACATTCACGCTAAACGTGGCTTTTCCGCTCGCAACCCGGAACGCGCTGCAAGTCGCGGTTCGTTCTGGTGCCTCACCGTCGGGCCGCTACGGATGAACGGCGTACGCTTGGCGTGGGAAAACCAGGATGTATTCGAACCGGGTTGTTCGCGCTTCCAACTTGATGCTTGCAACTTTCGACTTGCTACGCATCCGGGAACGCCGTCCACGCCGCCAGCCAGGCTTCGGCGCTGCCGGGGCGGACAGCGCCCAGGTACTCGGCGGCTTCGTCCCAGAACTCACCCTTGGGGGGCGTGACCGCGCCGGTGGCGGCGGGGGAGCCCGAGCGGGGCGTGAAGCGCGCCGCGGGTGCGTCGCCGTCACCGAGCATGGGGGCTACGCCGAGCTGGAGGCGGTGGACGCGGGGCTGCGCGAACAGGCTCGCTTCGTGAAAACCGCCGTCATCGTCGCGCTCCAGGGATTCTTCAGCTCCCCACGTGTGACCGTCGCTGCCGACCCGGTATAGCAGTGCTCCCTCCAGGCTGAGCGCACCGGTGCCCGCGAGGCTAGCCGTCACCGGGTCGCGAATGTCCACGGCTTCGCGGGGAAAGTCCGTGACGAGGAAGTTGCGCAATGTCGCCGCCGTGCCCCGGCGCAGGGTCATGGCTCGCTGCGCGGCGTCGGGGTTGCCCGACCCGATCAGGCTGACGTTGTAGAGCGTCGGTGCCGAGCGTGGTTGCGCGTTGTGGTCGTTGGCGAGATTGTCCGCCTCGATGGCGTTGTCGCCGCGGTCGGGTTCCTGGACGACGATCAGGTGCTGCACCCGTCCGGTCCAGCCCATGTCCCAGTCGAGGCCATCGTCGCCGGCATCGCTGATGACCACGTTGCGTAGTCCGGCGTTGCCGCCGAAGAGCTCGATACCGTCGTCCAGGGCCTTGTGCACCTGCACGTGGCGCACGATCGTTGCCGCCGGGCAGCCCCCCAGCGTGAGGCCGTTCAACTCGTTGTTGGCAAAGACCTCGTAACCAGCGAACTCGATGCGCAGATACTCGAGCGTCCCACAGCTGCCCACGGTGCTCGCGCCACCGAAGCGCCCGCGCGGATCGTCAGCGTTCACGCCTTCGATGCGTGCCGCCGCAACGTTGGTCGCGGCATTACCGAGTAATACCACGCCGCCCCAGTCGCCCGGATGCCGCTGGCCTTCCGGACGGGCGCTGGTGAATATGATGGGCGCATCCGGCCGCCCGCTGGCGTGTAGCCTGGCACCGCGCGTGACCACCAGTGCCGAGCCGAACTCACCGAGCACGCGGGTGCCCGGCTCGATGGTCAGGGTGGCATCGCCCTCGACGAAAATCACCTTTTGGAGCCGGTACTCGTTGTCTGCCGTCCAGGTCGTGTCTTCGCGGACGGCGTCGTCGATCATGACGACACCGTCCGCTGCGGTCGTAGTGTCGCCTGCGTCGAGCCAGCTGCGAGCGGTCAGAGTGCCGGCGGCGGTCAGGGCGATTGACGCGACCGCCACGGCCAGCTGGAGCCACGGGCGGCGCCGCAGCGGTCGCGGCGCCTCTTTCTCGAGGATCGCCTCGGCTTCGTCCATGCCCAGCCGGCCGCGGCGGATGTAGGTGTCGAACAGCCGCAAGCGATCGCGCTCGCGAAGGTGACCGTCCACCAGCCGTCGGCGAATGCTGCCGCGTAACTCTTCGCGCCAGTCCGGCGCTGACCGGCCGTTCAACTGCCGAACGCGCAGCTCCATCGAAGCCGCGGTGGTCGTATTGATCTGGTGCTCGTCCACGAACTGATCCCAGACCTCGCGCTGGTCGAGATCCGGTTCCCCGCTGGCGAGCACCGCGTTGAGCCGGCTTTCAAGCTCCGCGTGTTCCGGCCGGCGGCGGGTCGTTCTCGGCGGTGCCGGCGACGGGTGCTCCGTCTGCGGGTGGGCTTCGGCGCTCGGTGGCTCTTGTTGCGCTGTGACCGCGCTCTCCCGCAGTCGCCGGGCGAG
This sequence comes from uncultured Ectothiorhodospiraceae bacterium, assembly GCA_964530405.1. Taxonomy (GTDB): domain Bacteria; phylum Pseudomonadota; class Gammaproteobacteria; order Nitrococcales; family Nitrococcaceae; genus Arhodomonas. The sequence continues at coordinate 1,138 of CAZHBN010000003.1, read as the reverse complement.
ATTGCGCACTCGCCTGTCGCCCTCGTGCTCTGCCCTTGCCAGCGCCTCGTCGAGCCTGGCCGTATTCTGCACAAGCTCGATGTAGGAGAGCGTTTCGCCGAAGTGGGCGCGATAGGCGGTGATGAACCGCCAGAGGATCGACTGCATAGAAGGCCTGCGAAAGTGTGAACGGTTTCTCAGGCGTGCAGTCTAGGCGGACACTGTGACCCGTGTGTTGCAATCTCGATGGGCGCGCGGCGCACCGGACGATCCTGGCCGGATCGTCCGGCGGCCGTGGTCACGCGCTGTGCTGCTGTGCCTCGAGTTTGCCCGCGGTCACGAGATTGCCGGGTTCCAGGCGAGACAGGGCGTTGCCTTCGGCATCGAACACATGGAATGCGCTCGGGGCGGCGGAGACGGTCATGTCAGTGCCTACTCTGGCCGACCGGCTGCCGTCGCCGCGGACGACGAGCTCACGGCCGTCGGCGAGGGTGAGGTAGAGCAGGTTCGCCTCGCCGAGATGCTCGACGATACCGACCTGTCCGTCCAGGCACTCGCTGTGGCTCGCGTCCTCGTCCAGGTGTTCGGGGCGCACGCCCACGGTGACCCGGTCACCGGAGCGCAGGGCCGCGGCGTCGACGCGGGTACTGATGGTCACGCCGACATCCAGGCGAACCCGTGCGCCATCGGCGTCCGCCTGCTCGACACTGCCATCCAGGAGGTTCATTTTCGGCGACCCGATGAAGGTGGCGACGAAGAGATTGCGCGGCTGCTGGTAGAGCTCGAGCGGAGAACCCACCTGCTGGACGTTGCCGTCATTGAGCACGACGATGCGATCGCCCAGGGTCATGGCTTCGACCTGGTCATGGGTGACGTAGACGATGGTGGAGCGCAGGCGCTGGTGCAGGCGTGCGATCTCGTTGCGCATCTGCACGCGCAGCGCGGCGTCGAGGTTGGATAGAGGCTCGTCGAATAGCAGGATCCGCGGTTCCCGGGACATCGCCCGGCCCATGGCCACGCGCTGGCGCTGGCCGCCGGAGAGCTCCCTGGGTTTGCGCTCCAGCAGCTCTTCGAGCTGCAGGATCCGCGCGGTGGCCATGACCCGTTCCTTGATCGTTTCGCTGGCGGTCTTGGCGAGCTTCAGGCCGAAGGCCATGTT
>CAZHBN010000002.1:37023-40319 GCA_964530405.1 uncultured Ectothiorhodospiraceae bacterium | reverse complement strand
CGTGCCGACCTGTCGGCGGACATCAACGAGCACCTCATCATCGAGCTGTACTCGAAGTAACGCCGGTCCGCCTAAGCAATCGAGAGGTCGAACCTCATGCAGGGTCAATTTGCAGACTTTCTCAAGCCGCGCGTCGTCGACGTGCAGGCGCTCAGCGACCGGCGCGCGAAGGTCACGCTGGAGCCGCTCGAACGCGGTTTCGGACATACTCTCGGCAACGCGCTGCGGCGGGTGCTCCTGTCGTCGATGCCCGGGTTCGCAGTCACCGAGGTGGTCATCGAGGGTGTGCTCCACGAGTATACGGCCATCGAGGGTGTGCACGAGGACGTCGTGGACATCCTACTCAACCTCAAGAACCTGGCGGTACGCCTGAACGCCCGAGAGGAGGCGACCCTGCGGCTGTCCAAGCAGGGTCCGGGCCCGGTCACCGCAGCGGACATTGAGGTCGATCACGACGTCGAGATCAAGAATCCGGATCTCGTGATCGCGACGCTTACCAAGGAAAGCGGCCTCGACATGACGCTCAAGATCGCCCGCGGGCGGGGCTATGAGCCAGCTACGGCGCGTGAGGCCGAAGAGGAACGCGCCATTGGGCACTTGCAGCTGGATGCGACCTACAGCCCCGTGAGGCGGGTTGCGTACAGCGTCGAAAGTGCCCGTGTCGAGCAGCGTACCGACCTGGATAAGCTCGTCATGGACATCGAGACCAATGGCGTGCTCGAGCCGGAGGAGGCGATTCGCTTCGCCGCCGGGCTGCTGCGCGATCAGCTGGCCGTGTTCGTGGATCTTGAGGGCGGTGAGGAGACGTTCGAGCCGGAGCGCAAGGAGCCGGAGGTGGATCCGGTACTGTTGCGGCCCATCGACGATCTCGAGCTGACGGTGCGATCGGCGAACTGCCTGAAAGCGGAGAGCATTCACTACGTCGGTGACCTGGTGCAGAAGACCGAGGTGGAGTTGCTCAAGACCCCGAATCTCGGGAAGAAATCGCTCAACGAGATCAAAGAGGTCCTCGCTCAGCACGGGCTTCAGCTGGGCATGCGGCTCGAGAACTGGCCGCCGGCCGGTCTCGATGACAAGGACCGCGCCCTCGGCTGAGGCGGGGAACGGATTGAAGGAAGGCAGACATGCGTCATCGTAAAGCTGGACGTAAGCTCAATCGCGACAGCAGCCATCGGCGGGCGATGTTCCGCAACATGGCGGCGTCGCTATTCCATCACGAGGCGATTCGAACCACGCTGCCGAAGGCGAAAGAGCTTCGGGGCGTGGCGGAGCCGCTGATCACGCTTGCGAAGGAAGATACCGTGGCCAATCGTCGCACGGCGTTCTCCCGCCTGCGTGACAAGGAGGCCGTCAGGAAGCTGTTCGACGAGCTCGGGCCGCGCTATGAGGCGCGTCCGGGTGGTTACCTCCGGGTTCTCAAGGCAGGGTTCCGCGCCGGCGATAACGCGCCGATGGCGTTCGTGGAGCTGGTCGATCGTCCTGTCGAGATGGTCGAGGACGAGGAGCCGGAGGCCGAAGAGGCCTGATCCCGCGTCTGGCGAAAGCCGGATGGAAAGGCCGTGTCCCTGTCGGGGCACGGCCTTTTTGCGTTGGGGGCTCGACACGCAGTGCAGTGGCGGCGCACGATGGCGGTCCACTGGCGGGGGAAGGCGTATGATCCTGCTATTCACCGATTTCGGGTACGAGGGGCCGTATGTGGGTTTGTTGCATACGGTGCTGACTGCGCGGGCTCCCAGTGTTCCGGTCATTGATTTGATGCACGACGCACCCGCGTTCCGGCCGCGTGAGGCGGGTGTATTGCTGGAAGCCCTGGTGCCCTGGATGCCACCACGCTCGATCGTGGTGGGCGTCGTGGACCCGGGGGTTGGTAGTGAGCGCGCGGCGCTGCTCGCGCGCGCGGGTGACCGCTGGTTTATCGGGCCGGATAACGGGCTGTTCGCACCATTGCTGGAGTCGGACGAGGTCCGCGTGTGGCAGCTTCCAGTCGCAGCGTCGGCGGCGCCGAGTTTTCACGGTCGTGACGTATTCGCGCCGGCAGCGGCCGTACTTTCCTGTGGCGTTATGCCACGCGGCATTCGTCGTGCGCGAACGTGGGTGGGGCGCGGGGAACGGTGCATGCGCAGCCGGGTCGTCTATGTGGATGGCTTCGGAAATGTCATGCTGGGCGTGCATGCGGACGCGCTCGCGGAAGGTGAGGGACCACGTTTCGATGGGCACCCGTTGCCGCGCGCTCGAACATTCGCGGATCGACCGTCCGGGGACGCGTTCTGGTACGAGAATTCGCTGGGCCTGGTGGAGGTGGCGGTCAATCGGGGCAGTGCGGCCCGGCGGTTCGGCCTGGAAGTGGGCAAGGCCGTCCCTCTCGGGTGAAAAGGGGGCGGCGACGCCGCTGATCGTGATCTCTGGCGGAGGACGATGGCGATGAAGATCAGCATGGACGTGGAGGCGACGCCCGAAGAGCTACGGCGATTCTTCGGGTTGCCGGATGTGCAACCGCTGCACGCGGACATGGTGGAAAGTGTCCGCAAGGGGATGCACGAGGGTTGGGAGGGTTACGATCCAGCCGCTCTCATGGCGAGCCTCATGCAACCTGGCGCGCCGGCGATGGAAGCGTTGCAGAAGACGTTCTGGGAGGCGTTCCGGCAGGGTGGCGCGGGTGGCAAGAGTGGCGAGGATTCGTCCCGCAAGTAGTCCCTACCTCCGGCACGGCGGCCGGCATATGCCTAACTCACTGACTGGCCGGGGCGAGGCGCACCGGTCTCTGCTACAATGCGCGCCGGTCGGGGCGGGTGTGTCACCCGTCTTCTCCCTTCCCAGGCAATCAGGAGACCGTTCATGAAAGCACCCGTACGCGTCGCGGTGACTGGTGCCGCGGGTCAGATCGGTTACAGTCTGCTGTTCCGCATCGCCGCCGGAGACATGCTGGGCAAGGACCAGCCCGTCATTCTTCAACTGCTCGAAATCACCCCCGCGCTCGACGCGCTCGAGGGCGTGGCCATGGAGCTCGAGGACGGCGCTTTCCCGCTTCTTGCCGGTATCACCAAGAGCGACAAGGCAGAGGAGGCGTTCAAGGACGCCGACTACGTGCTGCTCGTCGGTGCGAAGCCCCGTGGTCCCGGCATGGAGCGCAAGGATCTGCTCGAGGCGAATGCCGCGATCTTCTCCGCGCAGGGCAAGGCGCTCAACGACGTGGCGAGCCGCGACGTGCGCGTGCTGGTGGTCGGCAACCCGGCGAACACCAATGCGCTCATTGCGCAACGCAATGCCCCGGACCTTGACCCTCGCTGCTTCACGGC
>CAZHBN010000002.1:0-37013 GCA_964530405.1 uncultured Ectothiorhodospiraceae bacterium | reverse complement strand
ATGACCCGCCTGGATCACAATCGTGCCCTCGCGCAGCTCGCCAACCGTACCGGGAGCCATACGACGAAGATCCAGAAGCTCACGGTCTGGGGTAACCACTCGTCAACGCAGTATCCCGACGTGAGCCACGCGCTGATTGACGGCAAGCCGGCGCGGGATCTGGTCGAGCAGGCGTGGCTGGTCGACGAGTTCATTCCCACCGTGCAGCAGCGCGGTGCGGCGATCATCAAGGCACGTGGGCAGTCGAGCGCCGCGTCGGCGGCGAGCTCGGCGATCGATCACGTGCGTGACTGGGCGCTCGGCACCGACGGTGACGACTGGGTCAGCATGGCCATTACTTCGGACGGCAGCTACGGCATCGAGGAGGGGCTGATCTACTCATTTCCCTGCCGCTGCCGTGGTGGTCGCTACGAAATCGTCCAGGGTCTGGAGATCGACGAATTCTCCCGCGAGCGCATGGCCGCTACCGAGCAGGAGCTGCGCGAGGAACGCGACGCGGTGGCACACTTGCTGCCCTGACCCGCGTTTCGTCGTGCAAGTATTCGAGGGGCGCCGTGGCGCCCCTTTTTCAATCGCGCAGGCGCCGTTGTATGGGGCGCCGTCATTCAAGCCGCCTTGACCACTTGATTGCGCCCCTGGCGTTTAGCGGCATAGAGCGCCGCGTCAGCGCGCTGCTGTATATCCGAAAGGGTCTCACCGGGTTTCCACTCGGCGCACCCAAAGCTCGCCGTCCATCGGATCACTTCGCCACGGCTGGTCACCCGTGTCGCCGACACTGCTGCGCGCAGACGCTCGGTGACGCGCGCGGCATCGGCTTCGGCGGTGTCGGGCAGCAGGACCACGAATTCTTCGCCGCCGAGTCGACCGATCAGGTCGGTGGTCCGCAGCAGTGGTGCGACGGCATCGGCGGTTGCTTTGAGCACGGCGTCACCAATGGCGTGGCCATGCTCGTCGTTGACGCGCTTGAAGTGGTCGAGATCGAACAGCACCAGCGTCAGCGTTCCGCCAGTACCGGTGACCCGGCGTAGCTCGGCTTCGCCGCGTTCGGTGAAGAAATGCCGATTGGCGACGCCCGTGAGGTAGTCGAAGTGGGCGAGCTGTTCCAGCCTTTCGATGAGGCGTTTGCGTTCCCGCGCGATCAGCCTGCGCTGACGGATTTCCCGTGCGAGACGGTCGTTTGCCCGTTCCAGCGCCTGAGTGCGTTCGGCGACCCGGTGTTCCAGGTTGAGGTTGAGCTCTTCGAGCTGGTGTTCGTGGGCGAGCAGATCTCCGACGAGACCGCTCAACGAGGTCGATAAGGACTGGACTTCGGCGTAGCGGTCTGAATACGGGAGCTGGATGTCGTGCTCACCGTCGCGAATGCGTCGCGCGGCGGCAGTGATCGCTTGCAGTGGGCGGGCGATACGGTCCGCATGAAACCAACCGAGCACGAAGGTGAGCGCGCCCACCAGGGCGCCCCATCCGAGAATGGCCAGGCGCAGCTCCTCGGCGCTCGCATGGGCGATGCGTGCCGGCTGGCGCGCGACCACCGTCCAGTCGAGCCGGGGATAGCGTCGTGCTCTGCCCGTGCGCCGGAAGGCGGTGGCGAAGGACGTGTCGTCGCGCCACTGAAAGGTGTCGACTCCGCTGGATTGCTCGCGGATCGCCTTTATGAGCGAGGCAGGCGCGTTCAAGTCCGCTGACGCGCCGATCAATGCTTCGCCGTCGTTGCCGATGACGAACAGATCCACGGTTTCCCGGGCCGCGATGGGCTTTGCCGTATCACGCGTCAAGCGGCGTACCCAGTCAAGGCGCACGGCGGCGGCGACGACCCCCGTGGGTTGTTCGCGGGCATTCCGCACCGGCGCCACCAGCAAGATCGCGCCTTCCTCGCCACCGATCCAGTCGCCGGTTTCCCCCGCCGTCCTGTAGGTGATCCATGGGGCATAGCGACCGGCGCGAAACCACAACGTCGAGGCTACGTTTCGCCCTTCGAGGGAGGCGCGGTCGGCCTGACGGATGATGCCGTCGCTGTCGATATAGGCCATCCAGGCGTACTGGTCACTGGCGGCGACCATATGCCGAAGGAAAGGGCGTTGCGAGGCGGGACGCCCGTCGACGGCTCGAAAGATCCCGCTCTCGGCGGTGTTGACGATGTCGCGGTAGCGTTCGTAGAGCACGATGTCGATGCCGCTGGCGAGCCGGCGGGCGCTGGCGGCGAGGAGCTGGTTGCTCAACGCCTCCACTCGGGAACCGGCGAGTCGCCCGATGGCGATACTCAGCCCGACGGCGGCGACGATGGTCACGAGCGCGGTCATCGCCGAGAGTCGACGGCGCAGACTCGGCGCGCGAGCTCGTCTACGCAATCCCATCATAGGCGCGCTCGAAGTGGCATCGGCCGATGGCTTTGATACGCTTGCGCGTTAACGACGCGACGCCACTGTCTGGAAAATACCATCATCATGCAGCCATCCGTTACCGTAATCGACCATCCTCTGGTGCAGCACAAGCTTACGCTGCTGCGCGACCGCCAGACCTCGACCGCGAAGTTCCGGGATCTGTTGCGCGAGGTTTCGGTGCTTCTGGCCTACGAAGTCACCCGCGACCTTCCCCTGACAACGTGCCGTATCGAGACGCCGCTCGAGGCGATGGACGCGCCTATTCTCGACGGCAAGAAGCTGTGCTTCATATCCATTCTGCGCGCCGGTAACGGGCTGCTCGACGGCATGCTCGAGCTCATTCCGGCGGCTCGTGTCGGCCATGTGGGGCTCTACCGCGACCCGCAGACACTGCAACCCGTGGAGTACTATTACAAGGTGCCGACGGACATGGACCGCCGCCTGGTGGTGGTGGTCGATCCCATGCTCGCCACCGGGCATTCGGCGGCGGCTGCCGTGACGCGCCTCAAGCGTGACGGGGTCACGAACCTGCGCTTCCTGTGTCTGGTCGCCTCGCCAGAGGGGGTGGAAGCCTTTCACGCGGAGCACCCGGAGGTTCCCCTGTACACCGCTGCCGTCGACGCCGGCCTCAATGAGAAGGCTTATATCGTGCCAGGGCTGGGCGATGCAGGGGACCGAATGTACGGTACCAAGTAGCGTCCGATCCAGCGAGACCGGGTGCGGCATCCCCCGCGCCCGGCGTTCGAGGAGGTGCCATGAAGCTCTATGCCTCGCCCACATCGCCTTACGCCCGCTTCGTGCGGGTCGTGCTGCTGGAGAAGGAACTCGACCCGCGCGTGACACCAGTATGGGTCAATCCGTGGGACAGCGCCGAGGCTCTGCTGGCGGCGAATCCGTTTTCCCGGATTCCGGTGCTGGAGGTCGATGACGGTACGCAGCTCATGGAGAGCGCGGTCATCGTGTTGTATCTGGAACGGCGTTTCCCCGAGCCGAGGCTCATGCCCCTGGACCGTGTCGAGCACGTCCACCGCAAGCTCGGACTGGCACAGGGGCTGATGGATGCAGCGGTCGCTGTCGTGGCGCACCGGCGCTTCCACGGTGACAGCGGCGATGACGCGATCGTCAAACGCCGCCTGGAGGCGCTTGCACGAGCCTTGCCAGTAGCGGACGAAGCCGTGCGCCCCCTGATCGATCGCCCCGACCTGGGCAGTCTCGCGCTGGCCTGCGCACTGGGTTACCTCGATTTCCGGCTTCCCGAGCTCGACTGGCAGGCGACGACCAGGAAGCTGCCGGATTGGTACCATGCCATTGCCGCGCGAGCGTCGCTTGCCAATACGCAGCCGACGCTGGAGCAGCCCAGAATCTGAGCGTGTGGGCCGTGGTGGGTGCCGGCAGGGTTGTCACGGTTTTCGCTATGCAATAAGTTGCATATCGATGCATAGCGAAAGGGATGGCGCCATGGGTAACGCCAGAACGATGGTCACGATCGTCGGGGTCATCGTCGGTCTGCTGGCGACGTCATTCGCATACGGGGTCCGTGCGGCCGAAATCCGCGTCGCGGTGGCATCCAATTTCACCAACGCGATGCGCGATATCGTGGCGCGTTATGAAGCCGCATCGGACAACGAGGTGGTGCTGGCGTTCGGCTCCACCGGTAAGCATTATGCGCAGATCGTCAACGGTGCGCCTTTCGATGCGTTCTTCGCGGCGGATGTGGCACGCCCGCGGCGCCTGGAGGCGGAAGGACATATCGTCGACGGGAGCCGGTTCACTTATGCACGGGGCCGCATCGTGCTGTGGAGCGCCGAGGCCCGTGCGTTCACCGACCCCGAGGAGACGCTGAGAAGCGCCGGTCTCTCACGGCTCGCCGTCGCCAATCCCCGTCTGGCACCCTACGGTCTCGCGGCGAAGCAGACGCTCACCAAGCTCGGTTTGTGGCGGAATCTGCAGGGCAGGATCGTGATGGGGGAGAATATAGGACAGACATATCAGTTCGTCGCGAGTGGCAACGCCCCCCTCGGGTTCGTCGCCCTCTCCCAGGTTCGTGCTCCCGCCACCGGTATTGCCGGGAGCCACTGGATCGTCCCGGAATCCTACCACTCGCCCATTCGCCAGCAGGCCGTGGCCCTCGCCGACCGTCCGGCCGTCACGGATTTCCTGGACTTCGTGCGCGGTGAGGCGGCGGCCGGAGTCATTCGCGGCTATGGGTACGCCATACCGGGTCATGAGTAATACGGAACCGGGCACCGAAGCGGTATCACGATGACCGGCGCTGACCTGATGGCCTTGCGCCTCACCCTGGAGCTCGCGGCGTCGACGGTGGTCATTCTGCTGCTCGTGGGCACACCGCTGGCCTGGTGGCTCGCCCATACCCGTGCGCGCTGGCGGACCCTGGTGGAGGCCACCGTGGCTCTGCCGTTGGTGCTGCCGCCCACGGTGCTGGGCTTTTATCTGCTTTTGCTGCTCGGTCCCCACGGACCCGTGGGCGGCGCGTTCACCGCTCTCGGCGGAGCGCCACTCGCGTTCACCTTCGAAGGGCTGGTATTCGGGTCGGTAGTCTATTCCCTGCCGTTCGTGGTGCAGCCGCTGCAGAACGGCTTTGCCGCGGTGGGACGGGGGCCGCTGGAAGCGGCGGCGACCCTGGGTGCGGGCCGGTGGGATCGTTTCTTCACCGTCGCGGTGCCGCTCGCCGGTCGCGGCTTTCTCACGGCGGTGACGCTTGGGTTCGCGCATACCGTGGGCGAGTTCGGTGTGGTGCTGATGATCGGCGGCAATATCCCCGGTGAGACGCAGGTCGTCTCCATCGCCATCTACGACCACGTCGAGGCCCTGGACTATGCACACGCGCATGCGCTGTCGGCGCTGCTGCTGGTGCTGTCCTTCACTTTGCTGTGCGCGGTCTACTGGGCCAATCGACGCTTTCAGGCGTTCGGCCCATGACGCTGGCGCTGTCCTTTCGTCTCGAACGACCGGCATTCAGCCTGGACGCCGCGCTGACCCTGCCGGAGTCAGGGGTCAGTGCGGTATTCGGGCCCTCGGGCAGTGGCAAGACCACGCTGCTTCGCTGCATGGCGGGCCTGGAGCGTGCCGGCGGTCGCATGGCTCTGGGCCCACGGGTGTTCCAGGATGATGACGATGGCGTGTGGTTGCCGGCGGAGGCACGGGGCGTGGGCCTTGTGTTCCAGGACGCGCGACTGTTCGAGCACCTGAGCGTCGCAGGCAACCTGCGTTTCGCAGCGCGTCGTAGCGGGGCACCCGGCAGTGAGGTGCACGCCCTTGCCGATCTGCTTGGCGTGACTCATTTGCTCCGGCGCGGCGTGATGGCGCTGTCCGGCGGCGAGCGACAGCGTGTCGCCATCGCCCGGACCCTGCTGGCGCGCCCCGGTCTGCTGTTGCTAGACGAGCCGCTGGCCGCGGTGGACGAGACACGGCGACGGGATATCCTGCCCTGGCTGGAGCGGGTCGTACGCGAGCTGCGGTTGCCTACGGTGCTCGTAACCCACAACCTCGATGAAGTGGTGCGTCTTGCCGACCACCTCGTGCTCATGGACGAGGGCCGGGTGCGCGCCGCCGGTGAGCTCACCGAGTTGCTGGCACGCGCCGATCTCCCGCTCGCCCGGCGGGAAGACGCCGGCGCCGTGCTCACCGCGCACGCGGTCGGCTATGACGCCGAGCATCACATCAGCGAGTTGAGGGTGGCGGAAACGCCGATATGGCTCGCCGGGGAGTGTATTCCGCCCGGGGAGGTGGTACGCGTGCGCATTCACGCCAGCGACGTGACGCTTGCCCTGGAGCCACCGGTGGCGAGCAGCGCGCTCAACCGGTTCCACGGGGAGGTGGCGACGGTGGTGGGCGATCCGGCGCGGGGACGTTGCCTGGTGGCGGTTGCCGTCGACGGCGGGCGTTTGCTCGCCTCGTTGTCGAGTCTCTCTCGCGAGCGCCTCGGCATCGAGCCCGGTCGGCGGGTCTGGGCGATCGCGAAGACCGTCGCGCTGGTATGAGCGTTGATGGCTCAGACGCCCAGAATGACGCTGGACGCCTTGAACAGCGCCGTCGCCGCCACGCCTGGGGCGAGCCCAAGGCGCTCGACGCTGTCCTGTGTGATGGTCGCTGCGATGGTCTGGCCGCCAGCGAGCTCGAGTACCACTTCCGCGTTGACGGTGCCGGGCACTACCCGAGCGATGTGTCCGTGCAGGCGGTTGCGGGCGCTCACACTCAATTCGCCGGTGGCGATCATGACCGCTGACGCTTTGATCAGCGCATGCACGCCACAACCTTCGCGTATGTCGAGCTCACGCAGGCTCTCGGCGGTCACCACTGCGGCGATTTCCTGGGTGCCGTGCGCGAGCGTGATACAGACTTCCACTTCCACCGTGCCGGCTTGAATGCGCGTGACCCGGCCATAGATCTGGTTGCGGGCACTGGTGCGCAGGGCCAGTCGCCGGGTGAGCGCGATCGCATCGCCCGTATCGCCGGCAACGGCGGGTTCCGCGGCAAGTCGCTCCTGCTCGGCGGCGAGACGTCGCCACGCCGCCAGCAGCTGGCGTCCGGCGTCGGTGAGCCGGGTTCCGCCACCGTGGCGTCCGCCGGTGCGCCGCTCCAGCAGGGGTACTGCTGACAGGTTGGCAATGCGCTCGATGCGATTCCAGGCCGAGCGATAGCCGATACCCACCGCGTTGGCGGCGCCTTTGATCGAGCCGTGACGATCCAGCGCCTCTAGCAGGCTCAGGTCCTCGGTGAGGCGATCCCTTTCCGTGCGGTTCACGAGCCCCGCTCCGTCACCAGGTCGCGTACGGTGCGCCTGCCCAGCGCCTCTGTCAGGCATTCTTCCCAGGCGTCACCGGCGGCACGCGCTGGCGTGGGTGCAGTCAGAGCCCGCATGTCGAGCCCGGGGTGTTCGCCGTGGGCTCGCACGGCGGCGAGGAGCTCCGCCAGTGCCGTGGTCTCCGGCGGGGTTGCCGGTACGTACACTGTGGCGGCGTTGCCGTTGTCGAGCGGCCGCAGGAAGCCAGCCTCCACCAGTGCCTGAAGGCTTTCGCCCACCAGGTACGGTGGCAGCCGCACGCTGTCGGCGAGCTCGTCAGCATTCGGCGCTGGTGTACGCGCGTAGTATGCGCGGGCGATCAGCGCCATGAGCGCGAGCGCCAGACGTTCCTGCAGTCTCGGGCTGAGTGCGGTGACTTCGCCGCGAATGATGAGCTGCCGGGGATGCTGATGATAGTAGGCGATACTCGCGCCGATGAGCAGGATCAGCCAGCTCAGATACAGCCAGATCATGAACACCACCAGCGTGGCGAAGGCGGAGTAGATGGCCGTATACCGGGTCGAGCCGGCGATCATGGCGGCGAATACCCAGCCGCTGCTCTGCCACAGCACTCCGGCCACGAAGGCCCCGATAAGTGCCGAACCGAATCGCACCCGGGTGTTGGGGATGAACAGGTACACGAAAGTGAAGGCGGCGACGATCAGCACGTAGGGCAGAAGCCGTGTCAACGTCTCGATCAACAGGCCCAGCGGCGCTACCGTCGACAGGGACTGGACCCACTCCGATCCGAATACCGACGCGGTGATGCCCATGGCGGAGAAGACCAGCACGGGCCCGATCAGCAATACGCTCAGGTAGTCGCTGAAGCGTTGCAGCAGCGGGCGGGGGTGGCGGATGCTCCAGATCGCGTTGAACGCCTGCTCGATCTTCTGCACAAGGGCGACCACGGTATACAGCAGCAGTGCCAGGCCCAGCGCCCCGAGCACACCCACTTTGACATTTTCCACGAACGCGACGATCTGCTCCGTGATCTCTGCGCCGCGCGGGCCCAGCGGTGCCAGGAAACGGCCCAGGGCCGGGCGCATCTGATTGTGGACACCGAAGGCCTTGAGCACCGAGAAGCTCACGGCGAGCAGCGGCACCATCGACAGCAGCGTGGTATAGACCAGACTCATGGCGCGCAGGGTGAGCTGGCCGCGGGCGGCGTCCTCGCCGACAGCGAATGTCAGGCGCAGCAGGAACAGCCCCTGTCGCTGCCACCAGGGCAGATCATCGGTTTCAGGGCGTCGAAGCAGATCGTCGATTCGTTGGTAGAGTTCTTGGATGTACACGACTTGGGGACCTGATGGCCTGGTCGGCTGTGTCGTCACCCCGCATTCTGGCACAGCGCGCCCCTTGAGGGATGAGTGTTCGCCGTCCCGGGCGGAGACAGGAGAGGGCTCACTTCCATGGATTCGTTGACGCAGCTCGTATTCGGTGCCGCGGTGGGGGCGGCAGTGATGGGCCGGAGGGCGGGGGCTCGTGCTTTCGTATGGGGCGGCATTGCCGGTACCCTCCCGGATCTCGACGTCGTCATCCCCTTCGACAACGCCGTCGCCACGTTCACCTATCACCGGGGAGCGAGCCACGCCCTGGCGTTTCTCAGCATCGCCGCGGTGTTGCTGGCTGCTGCGGTGGACCGCCTGCACCAGGACCGTTGCGGGCGTGCGTTCGGTGGCTGGGTCGCCGCCTTCTGGCTGGTGCTGATCAGCCATGCGTTGCTGGACGCGTTCACCATCTACGGTACGCAGCTGCTGTTGCCGTTCTCCGACTATCCGGTGGGCCTCGGCAGTATTTTCATCATCGATCCGCTCTACACCCTGCCCGTTAGCGTGGGGGCGGCTGCCGCGCTGATCGGCCGCCGCCGCTGGCACCGGGCGCGCCGGTGGAATCTCGCGGGGCTGGCACTGGGCGCAGCGTATCTGGGCTGGAGTGTGGTTGCCCAGCAGCAGGCGGAGGCCGCCGGGCGCCGCGCGCTCGCACGCGACGATCTGGGTGTCACGAGCCTGCTGGCTACTCCGACGCCGTTCAACACCGTGCTCTGGCGCCTGGTCGCCGTAGGCGACGACGGGTACTACGAAGGGTTTTACCGCATCGACGGTGCGCTGCCCGTGCGATGGCAACGCCATCCCAGCGCTCCGGAGCTGCTCCGGGGCATCGGCGGGAGTTGGGCGGTACAGCGCCTGGCCGCCTTCACGAAGGGGTTCTATGCCGTCAGCGCCGAAGGGCGACGCGTGGTGGTAACCGATTTGCGCATGGGCCAGGCACCGTACTTCGCCTTTCGTTTCCAGGTGGGGGAACGCCGTGGCGGAATCACCCGGCCGGTGGTGAGCCGGCGTCTGGAGCAGCAGCGCCCGCCTCTGGCGGTCGTGGTGCGTGAGCTGGTTGCCTGTGGCAGCGGGAGGCCCACACGGTATATCGCCTGCCGCTGACCCGCACCCGATCGCCTGACGGGCGTAACACGCCAACGGGCAACTGTTACAATTGCAACGATCGTCACCGACGGCCATCCGGTCGTCACCATCTAGAGCGAATCGTCATGACCCCGAGAAACGCCTTCGTCGCGGGGCTGCGGGCCATGGGTCCCATTACGCCCAGTGCCGTGCCTTTCGGTGTAATGGCCGGTATTGCCGCACGCGATGCCGGTTTGGATGTGCTCGCCACCATGGGCATGTCGCTGTTCATCTTCGCCGGGGCCTCCCAGCTCGCCTCTGCCCAGCTCGTCGCCGATGGCGCCTGGGTCGGTGTGATCATTCTCACGGCCCTGGTGATCAATCTGCGCTTTGCCATGTACAGCGCGTCGCTGGCGCCGCATTTCGCCCATCTGCCCGTTCGCTGGAAATGGCCGCTCGCTTACCTGCTGACCGACCAGGCCTATGCCGTATGTATCGGGCGCTTCATTGCGCATCCGGACATGGCGGCGCGCCACTGGTTCTATCTCGGTGCTGCGTTGCCGCTGTGGGTGGTGTGGCTGGCAGCCACCGCCGCCGGCATCCTCATCGGCGCCGCCGTGCCGCCCGCCTGGCAGCTCGGCTTCGCCGTGCCCCTGATTTTCCTGGCGCTGCTCGTGCCCACGGTTCATGACCGGCCCATGGCAGTGGCCGCCGTGGTCGGCGGTGGCGTCGCGCTCGCCGCCCACGGGCTGCCATTCAATCTCGGCATGATTACCGGCGCCGTGGCGGGCATCGCCAGTGGTGTCATGGCGGAATCCGTGATGACAAGGGAGGCGGCGTGAGCGATACGGGTGTGTGGCTGATCATCCTCTGCGCCGGCGCGGGCACGTTCGCGTTGCGCCTGTCGTTCATTCAGGCTGTCGGCCATCGGGGGATGCCGGGCTGGCTTCGGCGTCCGTTGCGCTATGTCCCTGCGGCCGTGCTGTCCGCGCTGGTGGTCCCCGGTATCGTCGTGGGCGGACCGGAGCCACTGGACCCGGCGCGACTGGCTGGTGGCGCCGTGGCGGCCCTCGTTGCCTGGCGTACCCGCAACACGCTGTGGGTGCTCGCCGCGGGCATGGTTGTGCTGTGGGCGGTCAGCGCACTGTTGCGGTGACCATCCCGCCGGTGCTACTGTCAAGCCGACAGCCACAGAGTCATCGAGAATGTCGGTCATCGGTAACACGCGCTTCTGGTTTTTCTGGTTTTATCCTGGGTCAATCGATCCGGGCCGGTGCCGTGTTGCCTGACGCAAGAGCCTAAGCCAGACGCCACACGAAACGCCCCCGGATCGAAAGATCCGGGGGCGTTTTCGTTTGGGGGTCTCCATTACAGAGGGCGAAACATGGAGAGCAAGGACGATTCATCGCGACTGGAGCAGATGCTGGCCAGTCGCGATCTGACCGAGCCGGCTCATGGGGGGCACCGTTTCCAGGCGTTGGTCACACGCGTCCACGAATCCGTTGCTGAAGTGACGGGGTGCAGCCGCCAGCTTCTGCGGCTACCGCCCTGGGAGTCGTCCGGCTTCGGTGAACGCCGGCGGCCGCGACCCCGCGCCAGCCTGGTCGGTGGCTTGTGTGAGCTGCTCGCCAGCCAGGCGCTCGAGCCCCCCAGCGATCGGCTACTGGTTTCCCCGGGGCCGGTGCTCGACGACGAGGGGTACCGTCACGAGCTGATGCTGGCGCGGGTGGTTGAAGCGCCGGTGACGACGATGCAGCTCGCAACGCTGGTGCGCGCGGCGGTGGCAGGCGCGGGCGTGACATCCGCTTATCGGCTTCTGCCAGAGCGTAACAGGCTGAATCACGGTCTGCGATTGGAGGTGCAGGGCGAGGGCGGGTGGCAGTTTGTCGGTCGCTGCGGGCTGGCGGGCACGGACGAGCTCATTCGTGCCGGGCTCGATCCCTGCGGGCGTGGTGCCGTCGTCGTCTGTTTCGGCCTGGAGGCACTGGATGCCGTACTCAGCGGTCGTGACGAGAAGCCGCAGGCCGCCTGTGCAGTGGCGGTTGGCTAAGCGTCGCCGCCGTTGCCGCGTCCCCGGACCCGTCGCGGTCACCGCGAATGCCGGGCGTTCCCTCGTGTGGGGGCCTTTCGCGTATGGGTACCGGAGCGTAATGGGGCCGGACGGTATGTCGAAGCAAAAAAAAGCCGGCCACTAGGGCCGGCCAAGAGGAGGAGAGGCGATGTCCCGGTATTCCGGGGTGGCCGGCGAGACTCTCGCCGGCGGAATTCTCGGGGAAACGCGTGCGCTGGCGAATCGCTCAGCGTTTCCCTACCGCATCTGGGCCCGGGTCAGCAGGCCACCGACCTCGGCGTACCCGTGCGAGTGATCGCGCAGGGCACTGGCAAGCCGGCGAAGGGCGCGTGCCATCATGTCGCTGCGAAGGCGGCGGCCGCGTCGCAGCACCGGCTCTACGTCGAGCAGCGTGATCCGGGCTTCGTGCCTGATGGGTTCGCGTTGGTTCATAGCTGCTTTCCCTTCGCGGCTCTGCGACGTGTCCGCGATTGTTGACAACAATTTAGCCAAATGTGTTCAGCTGATAAAGATTTTGTCGTCACAATAGATGTGACTGACGCTCACGAATTGCCTCAACGGGCGAATGGCCGCGTGTGGGCCGCCAGGCGCTGATACATGGCTTCGCTGCGGCTGCGGCTGAATGCCTGGTAGAGCTCCGTGGCCGCCCGGCGCAATGCGGCGGCGCGAAGCCGGCGACCGCGCATCACCGCGTCATTGACCTGATCGCTGCTATATTCGCCAAATGTGTGAAAATCCTTGCGTGTGCGCATGACTCGTGGCCTCCGTCAGCCGTCGCGGAGACGGCGCGCGATGAATGTTGCGTAGCACAATACAATAGGCGACGGCAGCAATAATCCCGGTGCACGGCAAACCGGCTGTGAATGTCCGGCATAGATAGCGGGAGGACCCATGGACAAGGCGGCCGAAATGATGATCTTCGCGCGAGCAGTGGAGGAGGGCAGCTTCTCCGCTGCGGCGCGCGATCTGGACCTGACGCCCTCGGCAGTGAGCAAGCAGATCCGCCGCCTCGAGGATCGTCTCGGGGTGAGACTGTTCAACCGGACGACGCGGCGGATCAGCCTCACGGAAGCGGGGCAGGCGTACTATGAACGCTGCGCGCGCATCATCCAGGAGATCGAGGAGGCCGAGGAGGCGGTCACCTCGCTCAACGAGAACCCCCGGGGCACGCTACGGGTGGCCGCGACGGTGGCATTCGGTCGTGTGGAGGTTCTGCCCCGCATCAATGAGTTCCTCGAACGCTATCCGGAGATCAACGTCGAGTTCGAGCTCACGGACCGGCACGTGGATCTGGTGGACGAAGGCATCGACGTTGCCATTCAGTGGCGCGAGCAGATGGACGATCCGTCGCTGATCGCGCGCAAGCTATGTGTCAATCGCCGCATCATCTGCGCCGCGCCTTCGTACCTGGAGCGCCACGGAACCCCCCGGTCCCCCGAGGAGCTCCTGGAGCACAATTGCCTGACGCTCTCGGAGCTCGAGCTATTCAATGACTGGGAGTTCGAGGACGAGGTCGGTGGTCGCCGTGTTCTGCACGTGAGCGGCAACTTCCGCGCCAACACTGCCGATGCCGTCTACGAGGCGGTGCTTTCCGGCGCCGGACTGGCACGCCTGTCCACCTGGCTGGTGGTGCCGGACATCCGCGCCGGACGGCTGGTACCCGTGCTGCCGGAGTACCCCCACGAGAACTCAGCGTTCTATGTCCTCTATCCCCACCGTCGCCACCTCTCGCGCAAGGTGCGAACCTTCGTGGACTTTCTCGTCGAGGTGTTCACGCCTGTGCCCCCCTGGGAGCGCGAGGGCGTCGAGTTCACCGCGGAGGAGTGGCGCGCGCGTATCAGTGCGCCCCGGGATTGAGCGCCAACGAATGCCATGGAGGCGTCATGAGCGAGCACGTGCGTGAGGAGACCGCCGGCGGGGTACGCACCCTGACGCTGGATCGGCCGGAGAAGAAGAATGCGTTGACCCAGGCGATGTACGCCGCACTCGCTGCGGCGGTCGACCGTGCCGGACGCGATCCTGAGGTGGCGGTGCTGCGTTTCCGCGGCGAGGGGGGCGATTTCACCGCCGGCAATGACCTGCAGGACTTTCGTGCCATCGCCGAGAGCGATAAGGCACCGGCGATTGCAGAGCTCGCGGTATTCGAGTTCCTGCACGCGGTGGTCGACTGTCCACTGCCGATGGTCGCCGAAGTATCCGGCAGCGCCATCGGTATCGGGACCACGCTATTGCTGCACTGTGATGCAGTGGTGGCGGCCACCGATACGACATTCGCTCTGCCATTCGTGCCGTTGGGGCTTGTGCCCGAGTTCGCCAGCACGGCGCTGCTGCCGGAGCTCGTCGGGCCTCAGCGTGCAGCGCGGTTGCTGCTGCTCGGAGACCGCTTCGATGCCCGGGAAGGCGAGTCGCTCGGCTTCGTCTCCCAGGTGTGCGAGCCGGCTGCGGTGGCGGCCGTCGCGGACGCCTGGTGTCGTCGCATCGCGACATTGCCGCGCGAGGCTGTCGCCGAAACGCGCGCACTGCTTAGGAGCCCGGCACAGCGGGCCCGGCTGCACGAAATCATCGACCGGGAAGCCCGCACGTTTGCGCGCCGGCTTCGTTCGGAGGAGCATCGCCAAGCACTCGCCGCGTTCTTGGGCGAGTCGTCCGGAGGTGGTCGAACGTGAAGTGTCGCGCCGGTTGCGGCGCCTGCTGCATTGCGCCGTCGATTTCGTCGCCCCTGCCGGGGATGCCAGACGGCAAGCCCGCCGGCGTACGCTGCGTCCAGCTTACGGCGAACAACCGCTGCGCGTTGTTCGGGCGGCCTGAGCGGCCGGCGGTGTGTGAGCGCTTCAGTGCGACACCGTCGCTGTGCGGCAGTGATCGGGACGAGGCATTCTCCCGCCTCGCCCGTCTTGAGCGTGAAACCGGCTGACGGGCTCATCCCACCTCTGGTCCAACCACTCGCGGAAAAAGGAGTTTTCATGGCGGAAGACTACCGTCACGATCGAGGGGCGTGGCGATGGCTGCGTGGTGTTGTGGTCGCTGCCGTGCTCCTCGGCACATGTGCCGGCGCCCAGTCCCAGAGTGAGCCGTCCGCGGAGCGCCCGGGGCTGTTCCAGCAGGTTACCGAGCGCGCGCGATCACTCGCGGAGAAGCCGTATCAGGCACCGCAGCCCGACATGCCGGCCGCGCTCACCGAGCTGGACTACGATGGTTACCGGAAGATCCGTTTCCGCCCCGACAGCGCCCTGTGGAAGGGCGAATCGCCATTCGAGGTCCAGCTCTTCCATCCCGGGTTCCTTTACCGGGAGCCGGTGACGATCCACCTCGTCGAGGACGATCAGGTGCGGACCGTGCCCTTCGATCCGGCACTCTTTCGCTACGACGGCGGCGACGTTTTCGATGGCCCGCCGCCGGAGGATCTTGGGTATGCCGGATTCCGCGTGCACTACCCGATGAACGATCCGGACTATGCCGACGAGGTGGTCGCTTTCCTCGGCGCATCGTATTTCCGCTTTGTCGGACGGGAGCAGGTCTACGGGCTTTCCACGCGCGGGCTCGCGATCGACACCGCGTTGCCGAGTGGTGAGGAGTTCCCGAGCTTCCGAGAGTTCTGGCTCGTGCGTCCGGACAAGAAGGCCGCGAAAATGACCGTGTACGCGCTGCTCGACAGTCCGTCGCTCGCCGGCGCGTACCGCTTCGACATCGTGCCGGGGGCGCCGACCGCCATCACCGTGGAGCAGCGGCTGTTCGCACGTGAAAACGTCCAGCGGCTGGGCATCGCGCCGCTGACGAGCATGTTCCTCTATGGCGAGAACAAGGTCGACCACCGCGACGACTTCCGCCCCGAGGTGCATGACAGCGATGGTCTGCTGATGCACACCGCCGGTGACGAGTGGATCTGGCGGCCGCTCACCAATCCGAAGAGTTTGCGCGAGAGCGCGCTCATGGATACGGATCCGCGTGGTTTCGGGCTATTCCAGCGTGACCGACGGTTTCAGCGCTATCTCGATCTCGAAGCCGCCTATCACCGCCGCCCGAGTGTATGGGTCGAACCCCTGGAGCCCGCATGGGGCAAGGGTGCGGTGCACCTGGTCGAGATTCCGACCAAGGAGGAGGTCAACGACAATATTGTCGCGTTCTGGAGTCCGAAGGATCCGCTGCAGGCCGGCGAATCCATGACCACGCGTTACCGCCTGACCAGTCTGTCCGCGACGCCGCAGGCCCACGACCTCGCTCGCACCGTGCGAACGCGCATTGGCTGGGCGGCGATACCCGGACAGAAGGATCCGCCGCCACGCAGCCTGCGCCAGTTCATCGTGGACTTTCGTGGCGGTGAGCTCGACTCGCTGGTCGAAGGCCAGCCGGTGACAGCGCACCTGGAGACCTCGACCGGGCTCATCCAGAACAAGCAGGTTCACCGCTTGCCCGATGGTGGCTGGCGTGCGAGTTTCCGGCTCGCGCCGGAGAGCGGCAAGCCCGCGGATATGCGCATGTACCTGACCCTGCGCGGCAAGCGCCTGACCGAGACCTGGAACTACCTCTGGGACCCCAATGCGTTGCCATGAACCGCCAATGACCGCCGCCGGCGGCATTGCCTGTCCGGGCGCCCGGCTTCGCCGGGCAGCATTCGCGCTGCTGGTCATCGCCACCGCGTCCGGTGGTGTCGTGCTCATGTTCGACATCCTTCGTGCGAACGGCACGACCGTCCTGGAGTGGGGAATCCTCGCCGTATTCGCGATCACGTTCACGTGGATTGCGGCGGCCTTCTGGTCGGCGATGGCCGGGTTCCTGCTATGCCTGTCGCGCCGGCACCCGCTCACGCTGGGGGCGAGTCCGGTTCCCGACGACGGCGTGACTCGTCGGGTGGCTGTGGTCATGCCCGTGTACAACGAGGACACCACCCGGGTCATCGCGGGGCTCGAGGCAACGTGGCAGTCGCTGATGGCTACGGGTGACGGCGCGGCATTCGATTTCCACCTCCTCAGTGATACCCGCGATCCGGATATCGCCGCCGCCGAGGAAGCCGGCTGGGCTGCGCTGGTGCGTCGGCTGGACGCCGGTGGCCGGCTGTTCTATCGGCGCCGCAGCGACAACAGTGGCCGCAAGGCCGGCAACATCGCCGACTTCTGCCGGCGCTGGGGCGCGTATTACGACTACCTCATCGTTCTCGACGCTGATAGCGTCATGAGCGGCGAGGCGCTGGTGCAGCTAACCCGGACCATGCAACGTTACCCGGCGGCGGGGATCATACAGACGGTGCCTATCCCGGTGCGTCAGGTGACCCCCTTCGGTCGTTTCCTGCAGTTCGCCGCGCGGCTTTACAGTCCGATGCTCGCTACCGGGCTGAGCTTCTGGCAGATGGATGCCGCCAACTACTGGGGGCACAACGCAATCATCCGCACGCAGGCATTCACCGAGTGCTGCGGATTGCCGGAGCTGCCCGGCCGCCCGCCACTCGGCGGCGAGATTCTCAGTCACGATTTCGTGGAGGCGGCGTTCATCCGCCGCGGGGGCTACCACGTTTACTTGCTGCCGGAAATCGAGGGCAGCTACGAAGAGGTGCCGAGCAACATCCTCGATTACGCCAAGCGTGACCGTCGCTGGGTTCAGGGCAATCTGCAGCACCTCAAGCTTATCGCCGCCCATGGATTGCATCCGCTGAGCCGGCTGCACTTCCTAATGGGGGCGACCGCTTACATTTCGTCGCTACTCTGGCTGATCATGCTCGCGTTGAGTACGGCCGATGCGCTTACGCGGGCATTGAGTGCGGGGCGTTTTTTCCGGGACGGCTACCAACTCTTTCCGGACTGGCCGATTGCCAAGACCTCCGAGATCGCATCGCTGCTGGCGGTGACCGTCGCCCTGTTGCTGCTGCCGAAGGCCCTGGGGCTGCTGCTGTACCTGGGCTCACGTCGCGGACGCTCGGCCCACGGCGGGGCGTTGCGACTGTGTGCCAATGTGCTCACGGAAACCGTGTTCTCGGTGGTGATCGCGCCGGTGATGATGGCGTTCCACTCGAGTTTCGTGATCGCGGTGGTCAGCGGTCGCGGCACCAACTGGGGGCCACAGGTCCGGGACGGTCGCGCCGTGCCCTGGCGTGAAGCAGCACGTCATACGGCGGTACCGATGGTTGGCGGTGCGATCTGGGCGGCAGTGACCGCCTGGTTCGCGACCGGTTTTTTCTGGTGGTTGACGCCCATTGTTACGGGACTGGTGCTTGCCGCGCCCATCGTCGTGCTTTCCAGCCGTATCGACTGGGGCGAAGCCATGACGCGTGTCGGGGCGTGGGCAGCGCCGGAGGATCTGGAGCCGCCGCCAGTATTGCGGGCGCTTAACGTGTTGCTCAAGGGTGCGGCTCAGTGCGGTGACGAGCCCACCGGGGTAACCGCGAACGAGCCGCCGCTGCTGCCTGAACGGCGGAGCGCGATGCCCACCCAGGGGCTTCATGGCGGTGGCCACTGGCGGGGGGAACGCCCCCGCTTGGCGGGCTGACCCGGCGGCGCCCGGGGTCAGCCGCGCCGGTGACGGCGGGCCCGCTGACGTATCAGGGGGCCTCGCCGGGAGCGACGGTCATGTCATAACGGATGCTGTCGGCGGTGACGTCGAGGGCGATGCCGTAGTCCGCGTCGATCTGCCCGAGCGTTTCCTGCAGCTCCGCGAGCTCTTCGTCGTCCGTGACAGCGCCACCGGTACCCGGAAGCGATCCCATGGCTCCCAGGAACTCGCTCGCCTGCGCCAGGTTATAACGCACGGAGAGTAGCCCGTTGGGTGCAAGCGCCTCTTCATTCCCGCCGGATGCGGCCGGGATCTCTACGCCCTCGCCGGCAAGCACGATGAAGCGGTCCTTGCGCAGAGCCACTCGCACCGGCCCACTACCGGCCATGGGTGCCTGAATCGCCACTGGCGATCCGCCGATTTCCGGTGCCTCGCCGGCCCCCAGGAAGCCGCTGGCCATCGACCACAGCGCCTTCGGCTGGGGGGTCGCGATCTCCACCACCCCCTTGGGGGATTGCCCGTTCATGTCCGGGGACAGCATGGTAGCCGCCGCGCCGCGCACGTCACGAAGCATGGAGGTGACCATGCCGAGGCTCGACAGGTCGCTGCGGGCAACCTGGGCCTGAAGCGCCTTCAGCGGCGCGCACTGGAACTCGGCGGCGGTGAAGCGGCCCGCCAGCTCCCGGACCACCGGCAGGAGCTCGGAGACGTTCACGCCGATGCCGAAGCTTGCCACACCGCCTTCGGCCGGGGCGGGAATGTGGCCGCGCAGACGCATCATGGTCTCGGCGAGAGCGGGGTCGGTTACCGGCGTTGCCACGCGCATACCGGCACGGCCCGTGTCGGCGTCCAGCTCGGTCAGGCCGATGACGCTGCGCGGCCACAGCTCAGTCAGGCGGGTAACGTCATCGCGGCAGGCGGCATCCATGCGCGGCGGTTCTTCGCCGTAGGCGCTCGCCACGGCGGTGATCAGCCGGCCGAGGCCGCTGTCCGCGCTGTCGGTGAACGCCTGCGCCAGCGCACCGTGCTCGACGAATCCGGTCGCCCAGGGGAGCGTTTCGTGCGTATCGGCGAGCTGCGCAAGGCGGTCGGTGTCCTCCAGGGTCTTGCTCGGGGATTCCTCGCCCAGCGCCATGGGCAGGGCGTCCGCCATATCGCTGACCGCCAGCGTGGCGATTGCATAGCCGTCGCGAACGGCGATCACCAGTGCCGGGGGCTCGTCCGCTTCGCCCGCCTTGAAGGAGTAGCGGCGCTGATCGGGTTCGTTGCCTTCGGCGGTCACACCGGCGCTGGACTCCGCCTCGTCCATCGCTTTCCAGAAGGTCTCGGTGTCCGCGACCCGCTGGCGGAGAACCGGCAGGCCCTGCACCTCGTAGAATCCGCCGATGCCACTGTCGGCCAGACCGAACCGGGCGAGCGGTTCGCCGGCCCGGGTCGCCTCGATCTGCATGTGGTACAGCGCCATGAGGATGCCTCCGGCAGCGCCGGCCTTCTTGCGTGCCTCGGCTGGATCGGGCAGGTCGTCGCCGGCGTTGGCGGGCATCATGCCTTGCCACAGCACGGCATAGTCCGCTGCGGGGTAAGCTTTCGAGTAGCCGAAGTAGTAGGTGGTATCCGCTGGCACGTTGGCGAGCAGCGGCCGACCGCCGTTGTCGCCGCCGCCGGTGTCACGTTGGTAGGTATACCAGCCGCCGGCGGCAGCGGCTACCGCCGCGACGAGTACGATGAGTCCTGCAATACGCTTCATACCGACTCCCTGGTGGGTGTTTTCCGGGGGTGAGTGGTTCGCCAATCGGCGAGGATACCGGCGCAGCGTGTCGGGGAACAGTCACGCCGGGGATTCGGGTGTTCGTTAGCCGGAATGCCCCTTCATCAGGGCATTCTGGCGGTGAGTCCGGCGGCGATTAGAGATGCGTCGCCTCCAGGTAGACGCGGGTGGCCCCCTGATCGTCGCGCAACATCAGGTGGCTGCCGTCGATCTCGAAACGGGTTACCGTCTCCAGCGCCCGCATCAGGCGCTGCTCCTGCGCGCCGGTGGCCGGGCACGCCATGAGCGTGCTGGCGAGCTGCGGAAACCGCAGGTTCCCGTCGTCGCCGAGATCGTAGCGTCCCATTACCCGGTTGCAACCAGCGAAACCGGTGACCCGCGAGTCGTCGGGATGCAGGCGCAGATGAGGCGCTTCCCCATCGTCCGGAACCGTCACCGGCTGGCCGTCGAGCCGGGTCACTCGCCAGCGGGTGTTCGTGAGCGCAGCGTCTGCGAACGGGCTGCCGCAGCTCTCACCGGGCCAGACACCCTCCAGTGCCTCGACCACGACGACGGTTTCCCGTCCGCTGCCCTCCATCGCTGCCTGGCGTTCGATGCGGCCACGCATGGTGATCTTGACCGGCGCACCGGGCTCGACGCCGGACTGCCGATAAGCGCGTTCCAGCGCGACGTTGCCCGCGCCGCCACGCACCGGAAAGCGCCTTCCCGTCAGGCACTCACGAAGCAGGGGCGCGTCCGCGACGTACCGGTACATGCCTGCGAGTCCGAGTGCCGGAGCGAAGGGCTGAAAGGCCTCGCTGCGGGTGAGCCGGTAGTTGAGCTCGGAGTCGATGCGTGCGCCTTCCCGGTCGAGCTGCTCCAGCGCGCGAGCGTCGTCGAGCACCAGATAGTTGGCCGGCGCCATGTCACCGCCACTGCGTAGCACGAGCCGCCCCTCGCCGTCGCGGGTCCAGCGGCCGATGGCGTCGAATGTGCCTTCGTCGCTGTCCCGATAGTGCCGGCGCAGGAAAAAACTGTGATCGGCGAACAGATTCAGACGGTAGTCGATGCCCGGGCAGTCGGCGCAGGGCAGCATGCCGGTGAAGCTCGCCGGTAGTGGCTCCAGCGTGGCTTGCGGCGTTACCTGCGGCCCGGTGGCGCAGGCCGCAAGGGTCAGCGGCAGCGCCGCCGCGGTGAGTGCCCGCAGGGAGCGCCTGATAACGCCGGGAACAACCATTGTGACAGCCTCCTTGTGTCGGCCCGCCGCGCGGCGGGCGTGCACGGGATCAGGCGCGGCGGGTGCGCTCGCGTTCGGTCGCTGCCAGCAGCGTTGACACGGCGATACCTTCAGCCGCCTGACGGACTTCATCGATATCCGGGAACGTCGGTGCCACCCGCACATTGCGGTCCTCCGGATCCTGGCCGTAAGGGAACGTCGCGCCGGCCGGCGTCATCACCACGCCGGCTTCCTTGGCGAGCTCGACGGTGCGTCGTGCGCACCCCTCGGGCGTATCCAGGCTAATGAAATAACCGCCCTTGGGACGGGTCCAGGAGGCGACGTTGTGCTCGCCGAGCACCCGGTCGAATGCTTCGTAGACGGCGTCGAACTTGGGGGCGATGAGCGCGCGGTGCCCGTCCATGAGGCGCATGAGTGCGTCCTCGTTCGGAAGCAGCGCCAGGTGCCTGAGCTGGTTGACCTTGTCCGGACCGATAGAGCGCTTGCCGGCCAGGCCCAGATACCAGCGCACGTTCTCCTCGCTGCTGCCGAGGATACCGAGGCCAGCGCCGGCGAACGTGATCTTCGAGGTCGACGCGAACACGAGCGCGCGGTTGGGGTTGCCGGCCGCCGCGCAGGCGTCGATGAGGTTGGCGATCTCGATGCGCTCGTCGGTGAGGTGATGCACCGTGTAGGCATTGTCCCAGAAGATGCGGAAGTCCGGCGCCGCCGTGTTCATGGCGGCGAGGCGCCGGATCACCGAGTCCGAGTAAATTGCGCCGGTGGGGTTGCTGTACTTGGGCACGCACCAGATGCCCTTGATGGCCGGGTCGTCGGCTACCAGGGTCTCCACCCGGTCCATGTCCGGGCCTTCGTCGGTCATCGGAATGTTGATCATCTCGATGCCGTATTCTTCGCAGATGGCGAAGTGCCGGTCATAGCCGGGAACCGGGCAAAGGAACTTGATGGCGTCCGAGCGGCCCCAGGGCTCGGCGCTATCAGGCGTGCCCTTGAGCAGGCTGAATACGACGTGGTCGTGCATCAGCGCGAGGCTGGCATTGTCCGCGACCACCGTGTTTTCCGGCGCGGCACCGATCAGGCGGGAGAACAGCGCACGCGCTTCGGGCAGCCCCTGGCCACCGCCGTAGTTGCGGCAGTCGGTACCGTCGGCGGCGGTGAAGCGTTCGGTGCCCGGCAGGCCAAGGAGGGCGTTGACCTGGTCGAGCTGTTCGGGGGCGGGCTTGCCGCGCGCCATGTTGAGCGCGAGGCCGCGGGCCTTGAAGGCTTCGTAGCGCTCTGTGGTGCGCTGGTACAGGGCTTGAAGCGACTGGTCGTCGAGATTGCTGAGTGCGCTCATGGGGCTCCCGTCGGTCGGTGATGTCGATGGCGGTCTGCTGGGTAGCGGCGGCGGACGTACGCTCGACCGTTCACTATACTAACCCGATCACAGGTAATGCCACGTGTCAGAGTGCCCGCACGGTTTGGCAGCGGGGCGCGCGAGAACGGCATGGCGCGGCTCGATTCGAGTCAGCGTTCGTTCCGCAGCCGGGACCCCCACGAGCCCGCCTGTCGGACGAGCCTCTCGGGCGGTGTCGCTCGTCGTTCCTGTCGGTCTCCCTAAATCACGCGCCTCGCGCGTTGCCGGAACACCCGACAGGCTGGCCGACAAGTGGCATCACCAGTGATCGGATTGATCACGGGAGACTTCCCGCCGCGCGGCCGATGTCTGGCTGCGTGTGCAGCCGTTCCAGGCGGTTGCGCAGCAGCGCCGGGAAGTGGCGGTACCAGGTGGCGTTGAGTGGCGAGGGGTGCGGCAGCGGATGCAGCCGGAAGCGCTCCGTGGTGCCATCGGTGAGAGCCACCGTGGCTTCGGTGCTCGCTTCGAAGCGGTCGGCACGCTGCCAGAATGCCTCGAGTTCCTGGCGCTCCCCGCGCGGCCGGCCAATGCCGAACCACAGGAACGCCTCGCGACCCAGGGTGATCAGCTCCCGGCCCCGCCAGTTGCGAATCAGGATTTCGGCCATCAGCGGTTGGAAACGTCTCTTCGCCGCCATGGACCAGGCCTTGTTGCCCACCGGCTTGTAGGGAACCGTGTTGGCCCAGAAATACGCCCGCCCGATGGCCAGCGATGCGTCGAAGTCAGGCATCGCGCCGCCGTGATGGAATTCGTGCAGCGTGGCCCTTAGCTTTTGTCCGCCACTGCCGATGAACGGCGTCCCGTGGCGAACCTCTTCGCGTCCCGGGTCGCGGCCGAAAAAACCGATCGGCAGGTGTGGTTCGCCCATGCCGATGATCGGTTCGAGAGGATCCTTGTCGAACGTCTCGTACACGGTGGTGTCGATGCGGTCGAGTTCGCGGGCGGCCGCTCGAAATGCGGCACGTTGCTCTGCGGTGAGGTTCAAATCGGAATCTCCTGGGCGCTTGTCAGGCGTTCGCGGCGGAGCTGGTTAGGGCGATCTCGGCGCGCGTCGTGGTGGTCTCGGTGAACCGGGCGAACTGGGTCGGAGGAAGCCGCCGGAGCATCTCCACGATCGCCTCGGCAGCGATACTCTGGTGCGAGTAGTAATCCACTGGGACGCTATAGCCGAGAATCAGCTGTGCCAGCCGCCGTTCCGGGAGCTCGGCGATCAGGCTCGGGCCGAGGGCGATCAAGGGGCGTTCGAGCACACGCGCGTCCAGTATCGCCTCGGCATCGTTCACGGTGATGACGACCCGCGCGTATTCCACCAGTGGATAACACTGCTGGCTGGTGAGGTAGACATCGCGAGTGGACCGCAGGTGATCGACCAGCGCCGTGAGGCGGCGCGGGTCGCGCTGGCGGCGGTCGAAACGCACGACCAGGGGGAGCCCCTGCTCGCGGGCGACGCGCAGTGCCCGGTCGAGCCCTTGCGTGGGCCCGGGTGTTTGCCCGTGGCACAGTGCTGGATCGTCGTCCGGCTGCATGACGTAGAGCGCATAATCGCCCGGCAGCGGGTCGTGGAGCTGCGCGAGTATCGCCTGGATGGCTCTGTGGCGTCGTCGCTGCCTACGCATCGTCGGTGGGGGGGCTATGGGCGCCTGCCCGGTCAGCGACATCAGGCTGTCGAGCCATGCCCCGGGGGTGCGCGACGGCTCTGCGACGGCGGCGGGCACGGAGGCGGTTTCGCGCCGGCGGGTGCGGTAGAGGCCGTGCCAGCGCAGGAAATCACGCTCGGCGACGGGGAACCGGTCCAGCAGGTCGGGATTGCGTGCCACGCTGCTCGCCGTGTCCGTGCCTTCCGGGTCCACCATGAGGTAGCCGGGGAGTTGCGGCGGCTGCAGATAGAGCACCGGCAGGTTGTCCCGCGTGGCGACTTCACCCGCCGCGCGCCCGGCGGGTTGATTGCCGTCCCAGATCAATAGCAGGTTGAGTGGGGCATTGTTCGTGAGCCGCTCGAGTACCTGCCGTGTCCCGGTGCGCAACCGTTGTGCCCGGCGGCCCGCGCTCGTGTCGTCGTCTTCGCGGGGCGCGTCCGGGGGGCCGGCGGGGATGCGGGTTACGGTGAGGCCCGCGCGACGTCCCGCTCGTGCCAGGCTCGGGTAGGGCGTTACAACGTGCAGATTCGCACCAAGCTCTGCCAGGCCCGCCTGCATGCGGCGGAAGAAGGCGAGCCGTTCCCGACTGTCGGCCAGTGCGATTACCTGCGGCATGCTGATACGTTCATCCGTGCTGACAGTGGTGCGCCGATCATGGCCGCGCGGCCTCCCGGCGCCCTGCCGAGCGCTTTCGCATCTCCGCACCTGTGAGGTGGAAGGGTCGCGCGGTCCAGTGTGCCCGTGATCCGGCTATATCGTCCCTGTACGCGCCAGGCGAGTCGGTAAGCGCGTTCCAGCTCGGATGCATCGGGCGGCAGGTGCATTCGTCCGGCACCGCTGCGGCGAGGATTGTAAGCCCGCAGGCACGACGGTGCTAGCGCCCACCGAGTGTGAAAGGGTCGGCGTCCAGATGCGCCGGAAACCGCTCGCGATAGCGACGCAGGCCTTCCGGTTGCAGCGTGACGCTGCGTATGCCCTCGGTATCGTCGAGGCTGACCAGTTCGTCGCCCAGCCAGTCGACGACCATGCTGTCGCCCGCGTATGCCTTGCCATTGCCGTCTTCGCCCACGCGGTTCACGGCGGCGACGACACACAGGTTTTCGATGGCCCGTGCGGGCAACAGGCGCAGCCAGCTCGAGCGGCGCACCGCCGGCCAGTTGGCGACGTACACCAGCAGATCGTAGTCGTCGTGGTTGCGACTCCAGACGGGAAAACGCAGGTCATAGCAGATGAGCGGGCACACGCGCCAGCCGCGTATGGTGGTGATCAAACGCTGGTCGCCCGGGGTGTAGTGATCGTGCTCACCGGCCATGCGGAAGCAGTGGCGCTTGTCGTAGGTCAGGCAGTCGCCGGCAGGGGAGACCCAGTAGAGCCGGTTGTGGTAGTGCTCGCCTTCGCGGACCGCCAGGCTCCCCGTAACGGTGGCTTGCAGGTGCCGTGCCTGGTCGCGCATCCACGCCAGAGACGGACCGTCGGCGGGTTCGGCGTGTTCCTCGGGGGCCATGGTGAAGCCGGTGGCGAACATCTCGGGCAGTATCACGAGGTCGGTATGGCCCGCCAGGGGCGCCATCAGCTCGCCGAGGCGTTGGCGATTGGCCTGCGGCTGCTGCCAGCGCAGATCGTTTTGCACGAGTGACAACGTCAACTTGTCCATGATGCCTCCCGCGTGGCCTGTGGTGTCGCTTCGCGGCCTCCGTGTCCTCGGGATGGGCCAATCCGATTCGGAGCAATTAGTCCGCCGAGGGGCTGCTGGTGCTTGCTATGTTCAATCCTAAGAGGTGCGAATTATGGCAGCTCGCCGAGCCCGCCGTGTCGTCCGAGGATGACATGCGTGCGCGCGCGGCGGAACTGCCCCGTTGGGTTCCCCCTCGCCGGGTTTCCATCGCGTCGATGGATACGGTGACGTGAGCGAGGGGAGGAGGTAAGGATGCCACTCGCCGACGACCCTCGAGGTGAATCCCGCCCCAGGATTCATCTGTTGCCGATGGTCTTCGACCCGGATCTCGATCGCGCGCTCGTGGTGGATGACGATCGTGGTTTCGCCACCGCGCTCGCCGGGTACATGAAAGACTTCGGGTTGACCACCCGCGTCGAGTCCGACGCCGAAGCCGCCCTGCGCGAGCTCGTCGGTGAATCGGGTTACCGTTTGCTCGTCTGCGATCACCACAAGGCCGGAATGACCGGTCCGGAGCTGATTCGCCGCGTCAAGGCCACGGTCTGTGAGCCTCCGACCTGCGTTCTTATCACGGGGCAGGCCTCGTTCGGGTTCGCGTGGGATGCGTTGTGCTGCGACGCCGACGACTTCATCAGCAAGCCGTTGGACGCCGATGAGCTCGAGCACACGATCGCGCGCCATACCGGGGGCTTGAGGGTATGAGTGGGTATTGGACTACGCTGTTTCGGGATAACACACAAGAAAGCCAGGAGACGGCCACCGGCGTGAATCGGTGGCCGGGAGCAGGAGCAGACCGACACCCGGGACGGGCAAGTCGGCATGACGACGCCACGCCACGACGAAGGCGCCTTAGGGGCGTATCAGGCCGAGCGGCCGTTAGCACAGCACAGGAGCGTGGGCATGGCATCTGCAGTGGAGCACGTGTTTCGGTTTGGAGCGCACGAAGATGGGCAGCAGCGGCCCAGGGCGCTGCTGGTGGATGGTGACGAGGGCGTTGGCGATGACATGGCGGGTCTGCTGGCGGCGTCCGGGCTGGACGTCGATGTTTTGCACACGCCCGCTAATGCATTGACGTATCTGCGGAGCGGGGAATACAGCATCCTCGTGGTGGATGCACGGATGCCGCGGATGGACTGCCTGACGCTCGCGCAGACGGTGAATGCCGAGATGGGGCCCAGGGCACCGGGCATCATCTACCTCACCGGCGAGGCTTCCCGCGGGCAGGTCGCCGATGCCGTGAGGCATGAAGCAGTGGATTTCGTCTGCCGGCCCCGGGACCCGGAGTGGATGATGAATGCTATCGGCCGGGCCCTGTTGCGACAGGCCGAAGGCGATGCAGGCATGACCGCAGCGGTGGCAGCGCCTACGGGGGCGAATGCCTTGCCGAGGTCGTATCATCACTCCGGCGCCGATGACGATGGCCGTTTCTACGCCACGGTGGCGAGGCTGAGCGTGGAGCGCCGGCTGCGTGCCCGCCATTTCGGTGAGGACGTCGCCGACGGGCCGGCCTGGTCCATCCTTCTGGAGCTGGCCCACGCAGCCGGTGAGCACGCACGGTGCTACGTGTCCGGTGTCGCCGTTGGTGCAGGTGTACCGCTGACCACCGCGCTACGGCACCTGGATTACCTGGAGCGCGACGGCTGGGTGCTGCGCGAGCCCGACCCGGACGACCGACGGCGCGTGACGCTCCGGTTGTCCCCTCAGGCGCTGGCATCCTTGCGGGAGTATGTGGCGGACCTCGCTGCGCACGAGTGTTGAATCGCTTCAGGTCGGCGTCGGTTGCGCCGGGCAAGGTGCGCACGGCAGCGGGGTGATGGTGCCCGCGGAAGCAACCGGTTCAAGTAGTTACCCGGCAAAGCGTCTACGGGGGCGGCCCCGTAGACGCGGTTGCTCAGCACCAGCCCTTTTTGGCGTGTCCGGGCGGACAGAAGTCGCGCCCGCCTCCCCTTCGCTCACGGGGCTCTTCGCGGTGGATGACAACACGATCGCGCTCGTCGCGTTCTGTGTTGATCGCGGTTCCGGCCGCCGCCCCGACAGCGCCGCCGAGAATTGCGCCGTCCCGGCCGCCGAGTTCCTCGCCGATGGCCGCACCGGTGGCGCCACCGATGCCGCCGCCGATGGCGGCGTCCAGGGTATCGTCCGCTGAGGCGATCGAGGCGACGCAGGCGGTGGCGAGGGTGGCAGTCAGGCACAGAGTCTTCATGGCACGGCTCCTTGTTGGCGTGAACGTCTCCAGCCTAAATCGGTGTGTGCCGGCGTGCAGGGAGGGCACGGTCGGCTTGGATCCAGGCGGATGCCTGTCTCCCGGTGGCGTCGCGGGCCGGCCCCGCCACTCGGCGGCAGGGCGTCGCAGTACCTCCGGGAGGTGGGCGGGTGCGACGGTGCTGTCGTTGTCGGGCGACAGGTCGGAGGCCCGAGAGACGTGTCTAACGCAGTGCCTGCTCGAGCCAGGCGGGGCCGCCCAGGGCGCGCATTTGCTCGAGGATCCACTGCTGGCGCTCGCGCAGATAGTCATCGGGGGCATCGACCCGGTAGTGCCGGGGGTTGGGAAGGGCTGCAGCCAAGAGTGCGGCCTGCTCGGCGCTCAGGGTAGCGGCGGAGGCGCCGAAGAACCGTTGTGCCGCCGCACTGGCGCCGTAGGTATTCGGCCCGAATTGCGCCACGTTGAGATACACTTCCAGAATGCGGCGCTTGGGCCAGGTGAGCTCCACGAGTACCGTGAACCACGCCTCCAGCCCTTTCCGCCACAGCGTCTGCGCCGGCCACAGGTAGAGGTTCTTGGCCACCTGTTGCGACAGCGTGCTTGCCCCGCGTAGCCGTTCCCCTTCCCGAAGATGCCCTTTCAGGGCATCGGCTATCGACTCCAGGTCGAAACCCGAGTGACTGGGAAATTTCTGGTCCTCGGCGGCCACTACCGCCAGACGCATGACCGGGGCGATATGTTCGAGTGCGACCCACTCCTGCTCGGGGGCGCGATAGTCTTCCCCGGTGACGGCGAGGACGTGGTGTCGCAGCATGAAGGCGGTGGTGAGCGGGTCGACCCAGCGCAACGGCACCACCATGGCCAGGCTCAGGGCCAGCGCCGCGACCGCCGTACCCAGCAGCCAACGACGCAGTCGGCGATACCAGCTACGACGTTTCGTCGCCATCTCGGTCCGCCGGCAGCAGCTCGGCGACGAAGCGTACGAGGTCTGCCAGCAGGCGGCTGGCCGCACCGCTGGCTGCGCTGGCGGCGGCGGACGGCCCGGGGGCTTCGGCTTTCTGCGTGGCGGAGAGAAGGCGCGTGCCGGCGACGTGGTTGTCGGCGGTCCGGATCAGGCGTGCGCGCACCGCGATTCGGGCCACTCCGCCGCCACCGCGCCGGTAATCCTGCTCCAGATAGAGCAGCTCGAGGTGGAGGCGGTAATCCGCCGGAACCGCCGCGGCGGGGGTGATCACTGCGTCGAACAGGCCGGCGCCGGCGAAGGCATCGGTCGTCGCGTCGGTGAGCAGCTGCGCCGGTGGTGCCGCCCACTGCGCGGTAGCGAAGTAGTCTAGCGCCAGAGGGTCGCGGCGGTAGGCAATGGCAGTGCTGCGATAACCGGCCCGGGCGTCGGGCGCCTCGATCAGCAGAACGCCGTGATCGCCGTGGGCGGCCAGCTCCACATCGCCGCTGGGTATCAGTTGTAATGTGCGCGGCGGCGGAGCGGTGGCGTTGTCCAGCACACTGCAGCCGGTGAGCATCGTCGCCAGTAGCGTGGCAGCAAGCAGTCGGCGCGCGTCGGCAACACTCATGTCAGCCTTCCTCCCCGGGGCCGGGTGCCCGGCGGGGGCGACCGTAGATAAGCTGGCTGGGACGTTCCGAGATGGAGTCAATCAGGCGGCCGAGGCGCTGGGAGAGCGTGCGCAGCTCCCCGGCCAGGGCGTCGATGCGCGGCAACGTGCTGTCGCTGAATTGCCGCATGCCCTCGTCGCCGGACTCTCCCAGGGCGGCGAGCTCCGCGCCGGCCTCCTCGTAGGTTGCTGCCATGCGTTCGATCCGGCGTGCGGCGGTGCGCACGTCGGCAAAGGTTTCGGGCAGCTCCGAGACCGCGCCGTCGGCGTGTTCGAGCAGCCGCTCAGTGCGCGCGAGCACGCGCTCGATGCGGTCGCTGTTGTCGGCCAGCGTGCCGGAGGCCTTCGCCATGTTCTCCAGGGTTTCGGAAAGGGCGCGCTGGTTGTCGTCGCCCAGGAGGTCGCTGACCTGCCGGCCGAGACGGTCGAGAGTGTCCATCCCCTCGGTCACCGCGGTGTCCAGTCGTCGTAGCAGTGATTCTTCATACGGGATTACCGGGTAGTTTTCGCCGTCCTGTGCGCGCAACAGCGGTGCACCGGCCTTGCCGCCGGTCAGCTCCACGTAGGCGATTCCCGTGACGCCACGCATTTTCAGCGTCGCCGTGGTGCCCTGGCGCAGGGGTAGCTCGCTGTCGACGCTGACCACTGCATGGACGCGCTGCGGGCGCTGGGGATCGATTTCCAGCTCGTGGACGCGGCCGACGTCCACGCCGCGGTAAGTGACTGCGGAATCTCGCGCGAGGCCGGAAACGGAGTCGGTCAGGTAGATGGAGTAGTTGCGGGTATCGCCGTTACGCAGGCCGCTGGCGAGCCACAGGCCGCCACCGACCAGGGCGGCGGTGAGAGTCACGACGAACAGTCCCACCAGGGTGTAATTCACGCGGTTGTCCATGAGCGCTCCCTGCCACGTTGCATTCGCGCGCCGGCGAAATAGTCACGCACCGCCGGGATATCGCAGGCGGCGAGCTCGGATGCGCTGCCGCGGGCGAGCACGCGCCCGTCGCCCAGAAAGGCGATGCCCTCGGCGATCTCCCACAGCGAGTCCACATCGTGGGTGATGATCACTACCGTGAGGCCCAGCAGGTCGCGCAGCTCGCGGATGAGCTCATCGAAGGCGCCCGCGCTCACCGGGTCGAGTCCGGCGGTGGGCTCGTCGAGGAAGAGCAGCTCCGGGTCTAGGGCGAGCGCGCGCGCCAGGGCGGCGCGTTTGGTCATGCCGCCGGAGAGCTCGCTGGGGTAGAGATGCTCGGCCGACGGCGCGAGTCCGGCGAGCCGGATCTTCAGCCCCGCGATCTCGCGCTGCAGTGCGCGTGGTAGCCGGGTGTGTTCGGCGAGGGGAAACATCACGTTTTCCAGCACCGTCATGCCCGTGAACAGTGCCCCGCGCTGGAACATCAGCGCCATGCGTCGCCGCAATCCGCGGCTGTTGCCGGCGTTGAGGCCAGTGATCGGGTCACCGAAGAGGCGCACCTCGCCGCCGGCGATGGGCATCAGCATCGTGATCGCACGCACGAGCACGGTCTTGCCGGCGCCGCTGCTGCCCACGATGGCGAGCAACTCGCCGCGTTCGACGGTGAGGTCGAGTCCTTCGTGGATCGTCCGACCGCCAATTCGGGTCGTAAGCCCACGCACTTCGATGACCGCCTCGCTCATCAGATTCCCAGTTGCTGGAAGGCGATTGAGAACAGGGCGTCGGCGATGATCACCATGAAGATCGCCTGCACCACCGCCAGCGTCGTGGCGCGACCGACCTCGGCGGCGCTGCCACGCACGCGAAAGCCATGGAAACAGCCCACCATGGCGATGAGCAGGGCGAATGCCGGGGCCTTGCCGATACCCGACCAGAACATGGATACCGGCACCGCCTGCGGTAGCCGGTCGATGAAGTTGGCGAAGCTCACGCCGTAGAGGCTGTTGGCGACCACCATGCCGCCGAAAACCCCGAGGATATCCGCCCACAGACTCAGTAGCGGCATCACGACGGCCAGCGCCACGACCTTGGGCAGCACCAGCATTTCGAATGGTGTTACGCCGAAGGTGCGCAGCGCGTCGACCTCCTCGGTAATACGCATGGTGCCAATTTCCGCCGCGTAGGACGAGCCCGTGCGCCCGGCGACGATAATCGCCGCGAGCAGCGGCGCCATCTCCCTCAACATGGTGATGCCGACCAGCTCGACCAGAAAGACATTAGCGCCGTATGCGCGCAGGACAGTGCCGCCCTGATAGGCCATGACCACACCCATGAGGAAGGCGAGCAGGCCGACGATGGGCAGGGCGTTGATGCCGGCCTTTTCCACTTCGGCGACGATCTGCCGCCAGCGAATCCGCTGTGGCGTGGCAAGCCGCGGTAGCGTGTCCGCGGCCAGCTCGCCGGTGAAGGTCAGAAAGGCGATGCCGCGTTCAACACGTTCAATCGCCAGACGTCCGAGTCGGGCGAGGGGGCCGTAGCTGCGCGGCGGCGGTGGTCGCTCGGCGGTGTCGTCGGTGACCAGCGCCAGCAGCGCACGGTGGTCCTCGCGTGCCCCGGTGACACGCGCATCCTCGCCGAGGCGGCGCAATACGTGCTGCAGGCAGACCGCGCCCGCGGTGTCGAGTGAGCCCAGCGTGGAGAGATCCAGGCGCCATCCGGATTGCCCGGCCGGTAGGCCGGCAATCGCCCGCGTCACCTTCGGGACCGTATCCAGCCGCCAGTCGCCGCCGGCGTGCGCACACCGGTTCGCGTCGTCGTGCTCCAGGGTGGGCGGTCGGACCGTGGCGCTGATGGCGCGTTCCTCCTGGCCGGCGGGCGAGTGACAGCCCGGTGACCCGGGCACTGTGTCGATGTTAACCGTTCGTCGGGGCGGAATCATCACTGGTTGAGCGTTGCCTTTACTGACTATGGCGACGATGAGCCGGAACGCCACGAAGGAGGGACGGCCATGAGCGCTCGGGGCTCGGGTTCCATCGGTGTCCTGCTCGTGTTGATGTCGATCGGTGCGGCGGCCGATTCGCTGCCGGAGCGTGCCTATCTGCCCCTGGCCGTGGCGTCGAGTGCCGCGCACGCTGCTCTCGACGCCTGCCAGGCGGACGGCTACCGCGTGAGTGTCGCGGTGGTGGATCGCCACGGCGTGATGCGGGTCCAGCTCCACGGTGACGGCGCCGGTCCGCACACCCTGAGCAGCAGTGTCCGCAAGGCCTTCACCGCCGCCAGCATGCGCCGTTCCACGGCGGAGTACGCCGGCCTCATCGCGGACACACCGGCCCTCGCTGGTCTGCGGGATATGGATGAACGGCTGCTGTTTCTCGCCGGAGGTCTGCCCATCCGGTTCGACGGTGAAGTCGTCGCGGGTATCGGCGTGGGCGGCGCCCCGGGCGGCGATCTGGATGAGGCGTGTGCCCGTGCCGGCCTGGAGGCGATCGGCGCCGGGGGCGGGGCGTCCGACGAAGGGTGAGTCCTGCGTCGCTGTTGCGCGAGGCATCGGCAGGCGGGCGCGGGAAGCTCGACCTGCCCGGGCGTGAGGCCCGGGCCGTTGGTGAGAGCAGTCGGTGTGCGTTTCGGGATGGCGCGCCGCTAGCGGCCGTTGCTGAGCACGCGCCGCACGGCGTCACGCCAGCCGGCTATGGCCTGGTCACGGTCCACCGCAGCGATCTGCGGTGTGCACCGCCGGTCGAGCTGCCACTGGCCCCGAACCTCGTCGAGCGACGACCAGATACCGTGGCGCAGGCCGGCCAGGTAGGCGGCGCCCAGGGCCGTGGTCTCTGTCACCGTCGGTCGGGCGACCTCGAGGCCGACGAGGTCGGAGAGCGCCTGGAGCAGCCACTCGTTCGCCACCATGCCGCCGTCGACGCGTAGCTCGTGGGGTGGTTCGCCTGCATCGCGGCCCATCGCGTTGACCAGGTCATGGGTCTGATAGCACACCGACTCCAGGGCGGCGCGGACAAATTCGGCGACGCCGGTATCCCGGGTGAGCCCGAATACCGCCCCGCGGGCGTCCGGGTCCCAGTGCGGGGCGCCCAGACCGGTGAAAGCGGGCACCAGGTAGACGCCCTTGTTGCTTTGCGTGCCCGCGGCGATGGCTTCGGTCTCCGCGGCGCTGTCGATCAGGCCCAGGCCGTCGCGCAGCCACTGTATCGCCGCACCCGCGACGAATATGGACCCTTCCAGGGCGTAGGTGGGGCGTCCGTCGAGTCGGTAGGCAAGGGTGGTGAGCAGCCGGTTGCGTGAATGCACCGGCCGTTCGCCCGTGTTGAGCAGCGCGAAACACCCGGTACCGTAGGTGGACTTCACCATGCCCGGTTCGAAGCAGCCCTGGCCCACGACTGCGGCGTGCTGGTCGCCGGCGACGCCCTCGACGTTCAGGCGCCGGCCGAGGAGCGATTCGTCCACGGTGCCGAAATCGTCCGCGCAGTCACGCACCGTCGGCAGCAGCGACCGGGGCACGCGGAAGAGTTTCAGCAGCTCGTCATCCCAATCCTGCTCATGAATGTTGAACAGCAGCGTGCGTGCGGCGTTGGTGGCGTCGGTGGCATGGCTGCGGCCGCCGGTGAGCTGCCACAGCAACCAGGTATCCACCGTGCCGAAGGCGAGTTCGCCGCGCTCTGCACGGGCGCGGGTGCCATCGACGCGGTCCAGGATCCACGCGATCTTCGTCGCGGAGAAGTAGGGGTCGAGCAACAACCCGGTGCGAGCGGTGACGGCACGCTGGTGACCGAGGTCGCGCAGTTCGGCGCAACGGTCGGCTGTGCGGCGATCCTGCCAGACGATGGCGTTGTAGACCGGCTCACCGGTTTGGCGGTCCCACACGAGCGTCGTCTCACGCTGGTTCGTGATACCGATTGTGACCGTTTCCACGCCCTGCTCGTCAGCCCGGGCGAGTGCCTCACGGCATACGCGCAGGGTGCTCTGCCAGAGGTCGCCCGGGTCGTGCTCCACCCAGCCGCTCTGCGGGTAATGCTGCGGGAACTCTTCCTGGGCGGTGGCGACGATCTGGCCGTCCAGGTCGAAAACGATGGCCCGCGAGCTCGTCGTGCCCTGGTCGATGGCCAGGATGCCCTGTCGTGTTGCCATGCTCTCCTCCGTGTGCGGTGACGGGTCGGGGGCCGATCATTGCCGGCCCCGACGTTTGCGGCAATGATCGGCCGCAACCGAAAAAAGTCAAGCAGTGGATGTTCGAAAACGAATACTGTTCTAAACTCCGAACACGGTGCAACAGGAGGAGGTCGCCGCATGCCCGTCGATGACACACCGATGGAGCTCAACCCGCGCCAGGAATCCATGCTTGCGGTGGTGCGGGAGCAGGGGTTCGCGTCGGTCGAGGCGCTCGCCCATCACTTCGACGTTACCGCCCAGACTATCCGTCGTGACATCAATGCGCTCTGCCGGGTGGGGTTGCTGCGGCGCTATCACGGTGGGGCGGGGCTGCCTTCCAGCGTAGAGAACGTGGCGTACACCGCGCGCCAGGTGATGTGCCTCGCCGAAAAACAGCGCATCGCCGCGGCGGTCGCCGAGGAAATACCGGACCAGGCGTCGCTGTTCATCACCCTGGGCACGACCACCGAGGAAGTGGCCAAGGCGCTCATGGATCACCACGGGCTGCGGGTGATCACCAACAACCTCAACGTGGCCACCATCATGAGCGGTAACCCCAGTTTCGAGGTGATCGTCGCCGGCGGCGTCGTGCGACACCGCGACCGCGGTGTCACCGGTGAGCCCACTATCGATTTCATCAGCCAGTTCCGCGTCGACTGCGCGGTGATCGGGATATCGGGCATCGACCAGGACGGCACACTGCTGGATTTCGATTACCGCGAAGTACGCGTGCAGCAGGCCATCATCGCCAATGCGCGCAGTGTCTACCTGGTGGCCGATCACACCAAGTTCGGCCGTAACGCCATGGTGCGTCTCGGCGACCTCGCCCAGGTGCACAGTCTGTTCACTGACGAGGAGCCGCCGGCGGACATCCGGCGGTTGATGGCGGAGAGCGGCGGGCGCGTCGTGGTGGCGTGATCGCTTTTCGGATTGTGTTCGTTTTTTTCGGTTTGCAATGCGTTTATGGCGTGCTATGTTTGAAAACGAACATATGAAGCCCGCGGAAGACGGGTCCCCGGGAGAGGACGGACACACCCAATGAGCGAACACGATCCCTACGATCTGCTGGTCGTCGGCGGCGGCATCAACGGCGCGGGTATCGCGCGGGATGCATCGGGCCGCGGCCTGCGCGTGCTGCTCGCCGAGCAGCACGATCTCGCGAGCCACACCTCCTCGGCGAGCACCAAGCTGGTGCACGGCGGGCTACGCTATCTCGAGTACTACGAGTTTTCGCTGGTGCGCAAGGCGCTCACCGAGCGTGAGGTGCTGCTCGGAATCGCGCCCCACATCATCTGGCCGCTACGCTTCGTCATGCCCCATGTGCGCGAGTTGCGTCCGGCTTGGATGATCCGCCTCGGGCTCTTTCTCTATGACCATCTAGGCGGTCGCAAGCGTTTGCCGCCCTCGGAAGGGGTGCGGTTGCGCCAGCACGTCGCCGGTGCGCCGCTGGACCCGGCTCTGACCCGCGGGTTCATCTATTCCGACTGCTGGGTGCAGGACGCGCGGCTGGTCGTGCTGAATGCGATGGATGCCGCCGAGCGCGGCGCCCGCGTGCTCCCGCGTACGCGCTGTGTTGGCGCCCGGCGGGTGGACGGTCTCTGGCGTGTGACGCT
Source organism: uncultured Ectothiorhodospiraceae bacterium (assembly GCA_964530405.1). GTDB lineage: Bacteria > Pseudomonadota > Gammaproteobacteria > Nitrococcales > Nitrococcaceae > Arhodomonas. The sequence goes on along the minus strand of CAZHBN010000002.1, from coordinate 701 downwards.
GGAGTCAACGCTGGATGGTTCGCGGGAGGAGGTTACGGCGCGTGCGCTGGTCAATGCCGGCGGCCCCTGGGTCGCCCGCTTTCTGGATGATTCGGGCATTCGCTCGGAGCGCAGCGTGCACCTGGTCAAGGGCAGTCACATCGTGGTGCCCAAGCTCTTCGACCATGAGTACGCCTACATCTTCCAGCACACCGACGGACGCATCGTTTTCGCCATCCCCTACGAGCGTGATTTCACGCTCATCGGCACCACCGACGTGGTCTACGATGGCGACCCGGCGTCGGCCTCGGCCTCGCGGGAGGAAATCGAGTACCTCTGCACGGCAGTGAATCGCTATTTCCGCCGTGAGGTTACCCCCGACGACGTGGTATGGACGTACTCGGGAGTCCGCGCACTCTATGACGAGGACGACACGGGCAGCGCGTCGGCGGTGAGTCGCGATTATCTGCTGGATCTGGACACCGACGGCGGGGCGCCTTTGCTGTCGGTGTTCGGCGGGAAGATCACTACATACCGTACCCTGGCGCGCGAGGCGATGGATCGGCTGGCCGATCCCCTCGGGGCGCCGCGGCGCGACTGGACCGGTACCGAGGTGTTGCCGGGCGGGGATCTCCCCGGTGGGGATCCCGGCACCTTCGTGTCCCGGCTGCGAGAGCGTCGTCCCTGGCTGCCCGCGGCGCTCGCCGAGCGGCTCGTGCGGG
>CAZHBN010000001.1:40620-46905 GCA_964530405.1 uncultured Ectothiorhodospiraceae bacterium | reverse complement strand
AAGATGCAGCCGCTTTGCCGCACCAGGCGTACGTTGGCGGGATCGGCGGCGTCCTGGCGTTCGCGTATGTCCAGCGCATGAACGCGGTCGGCTCCCAGCCTGTCGAACGCCGCTTCGTAGACGGGGACTATTTCCTCGGGTACGCCACTGGCGGTGGCGATCAGGGTGATCTCTTCCTCGCCGTCCGGGGCCAGCGCGAATACCCGAGTGAGGATCTCGAGTTCCGAGGTCTTGTCCTCGGCACCGCCGATCGCCACTAGGCGACCGCGTACGGCGGCAACGTCGTCGGAGGAGGAAGCGGCCATAAGCGTTCAGTCGTCGCGGCAGCGGCGCTGATACGCTGCTGGCCGCCGGCCCTCGGCTGCGATACCCGTGTGCCAAATATAGCCGGCCGGGGGGCGCGCGGCGAGCGACGCCGCGCCGGGATGCTTCGAGCTATTAGAGAGCGCGAATCTGGACGATGATGCCCAGCACCGGGTGGTCCAGGTAGTGCAGCTCGCCACTTCTCAGGCGCCGCTGGCTGTGCATGGGGTAGACCGTGCCCTGGTGCTCGCGGCGGTAACGCAGGTCCGTGGCGATATGCAGATAACGACCGGCGTAGACCTTGAAGGCCCCGAATAGCCCGGCCGTTTCGGGCAGCGGCATGGTCGGCCGCCAGCTTCCCGGTACGAGCACGAGGGGGGACCGCGAACGCGAGCGGCCTGCCTGGATCCAGCCGAAGTGGTCGATCACCCGGTACTGGCCGGCGCTTTCGAGACGCGCCCGCACGCCGCCCAGCTGGAACGCTCCCGGTGAAAGGCGCCGCACCCCCCCTTCGCCCGGTGCGACGGCACGGCCGTCCAGCTCCAGGGCCGGCGGATCGGCAGGCCAGCGTTCGCCGTCGGTGCCGCCTTGCTGCCACTGTCGGAAGACCACCACCTCTACCGCGTAGTCCCGGGCGGAGGCGATGCCGGGGACCGCGATCAGCACGATCGCTAGAACGAGCAGGCTGGTGCGCGCGAGTGACATGGTGTTCTCCCGGTGGCTATGCCGCGAGCGTATCCAGCAGGTTGTCGACCTGCTGCAAGCGGCTGTCAGCGTCTTCCGTGGGTACGCGGAAGCGTAGTTTCTCCTGGCCTTCGAGACGATACACGCCGGGCTGTTCCTGGACCAGCCGGACGAGCGCGGCCGGGTCGACCCGTGGCGATTCGCCGAACTCGAGCATGCCACCGCCAGGGCCGGCCTCGACCCGGCGGATGCCGAGCTGCTGAGCGGTCAGTTTGAGCTCGGTCAGGCGGAACAGGTTCTTGGCCGGTTCCGGCAACAGGCCGAAACGGTCGATCATCTCCACCTGCAATTCGCGCAATGCTTCCGTGTTCGCGGCGTTGGCAATGCGCTTGTACTGCACCAGCCGGGTGTGGACGTCGGGAAGGTAGTCGTCCGGCAGCAACGCGGGGATGCGCAGATCCACTTCCGTGCCGTGGTGCAGAGGCCGGTCCAGCTCGGGCTCCTTGCCCGCCTTGATATCCCGCACCGCGCGTTCGAGCAACTCCGTGTAGAGCGTGAAGCCCACCTCCTGGATCTGTCCGCTCTGCTCGTCGCCGAGGAGCTCACCGGCGCCCCGGATCTCGAGATCGTGGCTGGCCAGCGTGAAGCCGACGCCCAGATCCTCGTGGGCGGCGATGGCGTCCAGGCGTTTGGCGGCATCGCTGGTCATGCTGCGCCGCGGCGGCGCGATCAGGTACGCATAGGCGCGGTGATGCGAGCGGCCCACTCTGCCGCGAAGCTGATGCAGCTGGGCGAGGCCCAGGCGGTCGGCACGATTGATCACGATGGTGTTGGCCGACGGTACGTCGATGCCGCTTTCGATAATCGTCGTGCAAACCAGGACATTGAAGCGCTGGTGATAGAAATCGAGCATCACGCGCTCGAGCTCGCGCTCCGGCATCTGTCCGTGGGCGATGCGGACCCGCGCTTCGGGCACGAGCGCCTCCACTTCCCGGGCGATTCGCTCGATGGAGTCCACGTCGTTGTGCAGGAAGTATACCTGGCCGCCGCGGTGGATCTCGCGCAGGCACGCTTCCTGGACCAGGGCGTCATTCCACTCGTTGACGAAGGTGCGCACTGCCAGTCGCCGTGCCGGCGGCGTGGCGATGATGGATAGATCGCGCATGCCGGCGAGCGACATGTTGAGTGTTCGGGGGATCGGCGTGGCCGTGAGCGTGAGCACGTCGACCTGCGCGCGCAGTGCCTTGAGCCGCTCTTTCTGCCGCACGCCGAACCGGTGCTCTTCGTCCATGATCACCAGACCGAGCTCCCGGAACCGGACGTTGGGCTGGAGGAGCTTGTGGGTGCCGATGACGATGTCCACCTTGCCCTCGGCGAGGTCGCGAAGCGCCGTCGACTGCTCCTTCTGCGAACGAAAGCGCGAAAGCAGCTCGATGCGCACCGGCCAGTCGGCGAAACGGTCGGTGAAATTCTGGTAGTGCTGCTGGGCCAGAAGCGTCGTGGGTACCAGTACCGCCACCTGGCGGCCTTCCTGGACGCCGACGAACGCCGCGCGCATGGCCACCTCGGTCTTGCCGAAGCCCACGTCGCCGCAGACGACACGGTCCATTGGCTGCTCGGACTCCAGGTCGCGGATCACCGCGGCTATGGCTGTTTCCTGGTCCGGTGTCTCCTCGAACGGGAACTGCTCGGCGAAGCGGCGGTACTCGTCGTGCTCGTAGCGATAGGCGTGCCCCTTGCGTGCGGCCCGGCGCGCGTAGATATCGAGGAGCTCGGCGGCCACGTCCCGGGCGCGTTCCGCCGCCTTGCGCTTGGCGCGATCCCACTGTTCGCCGCCGAGGCGGTGAACCGGGGCGTGATCGCTGTCCATCCCCGTGTACCGGGTCACGAGGTGCAGGGACGATACCGGGACATAGAGCTTGTCGCCGCCACTGTACTCGAGGGTCAGGAATTCCGTGGCGACACCGCCGACCTCCAGGGTCTGGAGCCCCTTGTAGCGGCCCACGCCGTGGTCTTCGTGGACCACCGGAGCGTCAATGTGGAGGTCGGTGAGGTCGCGGATGATGGCGTCGAGGTCGCGTTCCGTACGTTGCCGGCGGCGTTTCTGGCTCGCGCGGTCGGCGAACAGGGCCGCTTCCGGGATGACCGTCACCGGCGGGTCACCGGTGAGGATGAAGCCCGTCTCCAGCGGACCGGTGGTGATCGCGCACCGGTCGGCACCGGCCAGGAAGGTTTGCCAGCCGTCGGTTACCCGCGGGTTCATGCCCAGAGGCGCAAGGCGCTCCATGAGCCGCTCGCGGCGGCCGGCCGTCTCGGCGACGAACAGGATCCGCCCCTCGTGGCCGGTGACGAACGCTTCCAGCGCCGCAAGCGGCCGTTCCGCGGTGGGTACGCTGCGCAGGGCAGGCAGAGGCTCGACGTCGTGGCGCACCGTGGCGGCGCTTTCGCTCGCCGGTGCTTCGCCGGATACCGAGGCCTGGGGCAGGGCATTCAGCCGTTCGCGCAGCTCGTCCGGGCGCAGATAGAGGGCTTGCGGCGGCAGTAGCGGGCGTTCGCGGTCGTGGCGCCGCTGCTCGTAGCGCGTGGTGATGTGCTCCCAGTCGGCGTCCAGCGCTCGGTCGAGTCCCTCGGTGCGCAGAACGAGAGCCTCTCCGGGCAGGTAGTCGAACAGTGTCGCCGTCTCTTCGAAGAACAGGGGCAGATAGTACTCGACGCCGTTGGGCAGGTGTCCCTCACTCACCTCGCGATAGATCAGGCTGACGGTGGGGTCGCCTTCGAAGTGGGCGCGCCAGTTCCGCCGAAAACGCGTCACCCCGTCCTCGCCGGTGGGGAATTCCCGGGCCGGCAGCAGCTCGATGCGCTCCACGCGGTCGCTGCTGCGCTGGCTCTCCGGGTCGAAGCGGCGGATGGTGTCGACCTCGTCGTCGAAGAGATCGATACGGTAGGGCGCGTCGCTGCCCATGGGAAAGAGATCGAGGATCGAGCCCCGCACGGCGAACTCGCCGTGTTCCATGACCTCCGAGACGCAGCGGTAGCCCGCCCGTTCCAGGCGCACGCGCATGGTGTCGAGGTCAAGACGGTCGCCTTCACCCAGCAGCAATGTCGTGCCGTCGAGGAAGCTCGGCGGGGCGATGCGCTGCATGAGCGTGGCACCCGGCACTAGCAACACGCCCCGGCGGGTGCGGGGAAGCGCGTGCAGGGCGCGCAGCCGCTCGGAGATGATGTCCTGATGCGGAGAGAAGACATCGTAGGGCAGTGTTTCCCAGTCCGGCAGCGTGTGCACCGGCAATCCGTCGTCGGCGAAGAAGCGCACCGCCGCTTCCAGTGTCTGGGCCTCATAGGGCGTTGCGGTGACGATAAGCGTCAGGCCGTCATGGCGTTCTGCGGCGCTGGCGATCGCCAGTGCGGCACTGTCGCCGGCGAGGCCGCGCCAATCCCGGCGTTCGCCGGGGCGAGTGGGTAGCTGCGGTTCGAGCGGGCTGTAATGATTCTGCGGCATGCTCGTCAAAACGGGCTGTGGCAGGGTGCGGCCTTGGCGGCACGCGGACGGTGAGTGTACTCAAAGGGTGCGTGCGGGTGAAAGCACTGCTTTTGCATCCGTGTGCCGGCGGTTCGCGGAACGGTCGACGGCGTCCCGGCATGCGAATTTGCCGGCGAGCCCTGCTAGAATGCGCGACCTCCGGTTGCTCGCCTGCCACGGGGTCACGGGCCGGGGCCGTGGCAGGCTTTTCGACATCCAGCGCTAGTTAGGACGTCCGAGCCTTATGAGTGACAAGCCGCAGCCGTCGTGGCTCGACCTCGATCACGCCCATGTCTGGCATCCGTATGCCTCGGTAACGGAGCCTGCGCCGGTCTTCCCCGTGGCGAGCGCCGAAGGGGTCCGGCTGCACCTCAGCGATGGCCGCGAGCTCATCGACGGGATGGCATCCTGGTGGTGCGCGATCCACGGCTACAATCATCCCGCGCTCAACGCCGCCGCCAGCGAGCAAATCTCGCGGATGAGCCACGTGATGTTCGGCGGTTTGACCAACGAGCCGGCAGTGCGACTCGCCGAGCGACTGGTGAACATCACGCCGCCGGGGCTCGAACACGTTTTCCTGGCGGACTCCGGCTCGGTGTCCATAGAGGTGGCCATCAAGATGGCCCTGCAGTACTGGCAAGGTCGCGGCGAGCACCGTCCGCGACTGGTGAGCCTGCGCGGTGGATATCATGGCGACACGCTCGGTGCCATGTCCGTTTGCGACCCGGTCAACGGCATGCACCGGTTGTTCAGCGGCCTGCTCCCCGAGCAGCTCTTTGCGCCGCGCCCGGAATGTCGCCGCGACGAGGATTTCAGCGACGACGACATCGCCCCCATGCGGGCGCTGCTGGAAGCCCATGGTCACGAGGTCGCAGCGGTAATCGCCGAACCCCTGGTGCAGGGAGCCGGCGGCATGCACTTCTACTGCGGCGCTTATCTGAGGGCGCTGCGCCGGCTCTGTGACGAGCATGGCGTGCTGCTGATCTTCGATGAGATCGCCACGGGGTTTGGCCGAACCGGCTCGCTGTTCGCCAGCGATGCTGCCGGCGTCACCCCGGACATTCTCAGCGTGGGCAAGGCCATTACGGGCGGCTATATGACGCTCGCGGCGACGCTGTGCACACCCGAGGTGGCCCGGGGTATTTCCGCCCGAGGCGTTCTCATGCACGGCCCCACGTTCATGGGCAATCCGCTGGCATGTGCGGTCGCCAACGCGAGCATCGATCTGCTGCTTGCCGGGCCCTGGCAGGAGCGGGTTGCGGGACTCGGTCGTGCACTGGAGCGTGGCCTCGCGCCAGCGCGGGCGCTCGCGAACGTGCATGACGTGCGCGTGTTCGGCGGAATCGGTGTGATCGAGATGCACGAGCCGGCGGACATGACCTGGATGCAACCGCGGCTCGTGGAGCGAGGGGTATGGGTTCGACCGTTCGGCCGCCTGCTTTACGTGATGCCGGCCTACATCATGGAGGATTCGGATCTCGATACGCTCACGAGCGCGATGGTCGAGACCGTCGCCGAGGCGGGCGAACGGTGACCGGCGCGCCGGCGCTGCTGTCATATGACGGTCGCCGTGCGGCAGGGCTGCGGTCGCTTTACGAGAGCGTCTTCCCTGCCTGGGAGCGTGAGCCGACGGAACAGGTGTTCGCCCGGCTCGCCAGTGGACGCTACGGTGGCGATATGCTGCTCGACGCCGGCGGCGAAGTCATCGGGTTGGCTATCGTCGACTTCGTCACCGAGCTGCGGGTCGCGGTGGTGACGTTCGTCGCGGTTGCCGGCGA
>CAZHBN010000001.1:0-40520 GCA_964530405.1 uncultured Ectothiorhodospiraceae bacterium | reverse complement strand
CCAGCGCATACCGGATCAGGTGAGGGTGAGTGATGCTGAGCTATCGCCAGATCAGTGAGGACGGCGACCGCCTGGAGCATTCGGTTGACGAGGTGATTGCCCAGGGGCGCACCGAGTACCAGTCTTATGTGTTCTTCCGTTCACCCGCGCAGGGCGTATGCGTGGCACTGGATGGCGACGTGCAGTCCTGTGAGGTGGACGAGGCCCTCTATCACGAGGCATTGGTGCATCCGGCCATGCTGCTGCACCCGCGGCCGAGACGCGTGCTCATCATGGGCGGGGGCGAGGGCGCCACTGCACGGGAGGCGCTGCGCCACCCGAGCGTGGAGGAGGTGGTCATGGTGGATATAGACGCGGCATTCGTCGATCTCTGCCGGCGCCATCTGGCGAGCTGGAACGCGCGCGCCTTCGCCGATACCCGGCTGGACGTTCAGTGCCGGGATATCAACGAGTACCTGGAGGAGGCCGGATCCGGGTTCGATGTCGTCATCGGCGATCTGGTCGACTTCAGCGACGAGGACGATCCGGCTGCCGCTCTCTACAGCCGGGATCTGTATACACGATTGCGTCGGCGCCTGAACGAGCGCGCCATCGTCGCGACCCAGGCCGGTGGCCTGACCGCGACCAGTGTGACCGGTCACCGTCGGGTTCGCCGCACCCTGGGCGAGGCGTTTGCGGAAGTGACGAGCTATGCCGCCGTAATCCCGAGCTTCTATCATCTGTGGAGCTTCGTGCTGGCTTCGGACGCCCCGTTGCCCAACACCGGCGAGCCACCGCTGGAGACCTTCCATACGCGTGCGCTGGCACGGGGACTCGACCTGCCCGGCACAGGCGCTGCCAGCCTTGCAGCCGCCTTCGCCATACCGCATTCGATTCGGAAGAAAATCTCGCCATAACAGTTCACTAACCGACGATGCTCATGAGCGACCTGCAATATCAACTGCTGCCCAACCGCCCGCGTGACGCGGCTGATGTCCTGGTCCTGCCCGTGCCCCACGAGCTCACGGTCTCCTACAAGCCCGGCACCCGTAACGGACCGGAGGCGTTGCTCGATGCCAGTGCTCAGCTCGAGTACTACGACGAGGACGCCGATTGGTCGCCGTTCCTGCACATGGGTGTATCCGTGCTGCCGCCGCTGGAAAAGCAGCTCTACGAAAGCGCGAACGATTACCACCGGAGGTTGACCCGTGTCGCCGGTGAGTTGCCGCCCGGCCCGCTGCTGCTGGCTGTGGGCGGTGAGCATTCGGTTACGGCCTCGCTCGTCGCCGGCCGGATGCCTACGCCGGGTACGGTGGTCGTGCTCGATGCCCATGCGGACCTGCGCGAGCGGTTCGAGGGCAGCGAATACAGTCATGCCTGTCCCATGCATCACATCCATCGTGCCGGGCACCGGCTGGTGATGGCGGGGGTGCGGTCGCTCTACGAGGAAGAGGCCCGGCGCGTGGACGCGGATCCGCGGATCGAATGTTATCGCGACCGGGAGCTACGCCGCCCGGATCGCTGGCAGACACTGCTGGAGACGCTTCAGGGGCTCGAAGGACCGGTTTGGCTGACGGTGGACATGGACGTGTTCACCCCGGCCGAGGTGGGCGGCGTGGGTACGCCGCAGCCCGGTGGGCTCGATTGGTACCGGGTGCTCGAACTGGTCGAGGCGGTGATCGACAACCCGGCGGTGGATCTCAGGGGGTGCGACATCATGGAGCTCATTCCCGAGCCGAGCTGCGTGTCCGACATGATCGCCGCCAAGCTCAGCCAGAAAATGATTTCGCGGTGGGGGCTGCGTCATGGCTACCGCGAGCGAAGCGCAGGCGGCAGTCAGACGGAGGTGGACTATGAGTAGCCCGTTGCGGGCTTTCCTGCCCGTCGCCCATGAGGATCATCGACCGCGGTGGGACTTCTCGGATGGGCATCCCCCCGTCGAGTACCCGGAGGTTCCCGCTCGGGTGGCTGCGGTCATGGCCGGCTTCGAACGGGCCCGGGAGCTCGCGGTGGAGCGGGTGACGGCAGAAGCGGAAGACGCTGTGGCGAGCCTTCACGATGCCGACTATCGCGATTTTCTCGGCGATATCACCGCCGCGCTGCAGCCCGACGAAGAGTACATTCCCTCCATCTTCCACGGTGACTTGAGCAAGGGGCCGGTGCGCTTTCGCGGCGGCATGTTCACTGCGGAGATCGGTACGCCCATTACGCCGGCGACCGTCGCGGCGGCGCTCAATTCCGCCGAGGCTGCCCGTCGGGCTGCCGAGTGGATGCGCGCGAGCGGTGAGGATGCGTTGGCGCTGTGCCGTCCGCCGGGTCATCACGCCGGCCGACGGCGTTATGGCGGGTATTGCTTCTTCAACAATGCCTATATTGCCGCCTCGGTGCTGAGTGCCGGTGGCGGCCGTTGCGCCGTGCTGGACGTGGATTATCACCTCGGCGATGGCAGTGTGGAGTTCGCGAGCGAGCAGGCGCCTTATTTCTCCCTGCACGCTGACCCGTGGGCCAACTATCCGCACCTGGACGCGCGCTGGGACGGCCACCGGCGCCCGCATGTGGATCTCACCGACCTGCCGGCGGGTGTGGATGGCGACGGCTATATCGCGTTGCTGGACGACGTCCTCGGCCGCGTCGACGCGGCAGGGGCCGACACCATCGTGCTGTCACTGGGGTTCGATACCGCCGCGACGGACGCGATTCAGGATGCGCCGGTGGGGCTCGATGCCCCTGGCTTCGAGGCGATGGGTGCTCGCCTCGCGCGCCGGCGCGAACGTGTGCTCATCTTGCTGGAAGGCGGTTACGATGTCGCCGGGCTCGCCGGTTATGCCGAGGCGTTTGCCCGCGGGTTCCGCCGGTGATGCGGTCAGCGCCGGACCACGGTGTGAATGACGCGGTCGTGCTCGAAGTAGACGCTGAATTCCGGATAATCCCAGCGTGTGATCGGCGGGTCGCCGACGGGGCCCTCGCGCGATTCGGGCGCCCCATAGCGGCTCTCGACCGTCGACATCGCGGTGCCGTTGACCGGCTCAGCGCCTTCTCCGGCTTTCACCTTGTCCACGAGCAGCGTGTCCGCGGCCGCGGGCGTGGACGCGATAACCAGTAGAAGGAGCAAGGAAATCGTCGTGCTCCGCATAGAAACTGACTCCCTGTTTTCGAGGCGCCACTATAGCACCGCCGTCCGGGCGGCAAAACCGAAGGGGTTGGCATGAATTATCCCGGCCCGCTGCGCAGGGGCCGCCTGATCAGGCGTTACAAACGCTTCCTCGCGGATGTCGTCTGCGACGATGGCGAGTCGCTCACGGCTCATTGCCCCAACACGGGGTCGATGCTCGGCTGTACGACTGAAGGGGCGGGCGTGTGGCTGAGCCACTCCGCTCGGCCCGGGCGCAAGTATCCCTGGACCTGGGAGCAGGTGACCGCGGATGGCGGCGCACGCGTGGGTATCCACACCGGCCGAACCAACGATGTCGTCGAAGAAGCCATCCTCGCAGGCTGGTTTCCTGAACTCGGCGAGCCCGCAGCGGTCCGAAGGGAGGTGCCGGTGCCGGACGAGCACATGCGCGCCGATTTCCGCCTGACCGACAGGGCTGGATGGCTGACCTATGTGGAGGCGAAGAACGTCACGGCGGCGGTGGATGACGGTGTGGCGCTGTTCCCGGATGCCGTCAGCCGGCGTGGTACGCGACACCTCGAGGTGCTCCAGCGCGTGGCCGAGGCGGGCACCGCGGCGGCGCTGGTGTTCTGCGTGCAGCGCAACGATGTGGACGAGGTCCGCCCGGCCGACGACATCGATCCCGAGTACGGGCGCGCACTCCGATCGGCGATCGCGGCCGGCGTGGGCGTGTACGCCCTGGTCGCCGAGCCCTCGGACACGGCCATCGAGCCCCGCGCCCGGGTGCCCGTGGTCTGCCCGTAGATTCCGACAGTCAACAATTCCGCGATCGGCGAACGGACGCCCAATTAGGAATGTTCAAACCCCTTCAGTTGTACATCGGCCTGCGTTACACGCGGGCCAAACGGCGCAATCACTTTGTCTCGTTCATCTCGCTGTCGTCCATGCTCGGCATCGCCATCGGCGTGACTGCCCTCATCACCGTGTTGTCGGTAATGAACGGCTTCGAATCCGAGCTACGCGCCCGCATCCTGGGAATGGTCGCACACGGGACGGTGGACGGGTATCAGGAACCGCTGCAGGACTGGCGCGGACTCACCGAACGCCTGGCGGAGCGGCCGGAGGTCAAGGGGGCGGCCCCGTTCGTGCGCGGTGAGGTCATGCTCACTCATGGTGGGGAGGTCAACGGTGGATTGGTGCGCGGCATTCTGCCGGAGCGCGAGGCGGCTGTATCGCGGGTCACGGAGAATATCGTGGCCGGTTCCCTGTCCGACCTGCGCGAAGGGGCGTTCAACATCGCCCTGGGCAAGGGACTTGCCGCAGCCCTCGGTGTGGGTGTCGGCGATACCGTGACCGTGGTCACTCCCGAGGCACGGGTCTCGGTCGCGGGGGTGTTGCCGCGTGTCAGGCGGTTCACCGTCGCCGCGGTTTTCTTCGTGGATATGTCCCAGTACGACAACTCCCTGGCGCTGATGCACTTGGGCGATGCTCAGCGGCTTTTCCGTACCGGTAGCGGGGTGAGTGGGGTACGCCTGGAGTTCGAGGATCTGTTCGAGGCGCCACGTCTGGTCCGCGAGATCGCCCGCGACCTCCCGGGCATATACCGCATATCCGACTGGACCATGCAGAATCGCAACTTTTTCCGTGCGGTGCAGACCGAGAAGACCGTGATGTTCGTCATTCTGCTACTGATCGTCGCGGTGGCGGCGTTCAACATCGTCTCCACGCTGGTGATGGTGGTCACGGACAAGCAGGCGGATATCGCCATCCTGCGAACCCTCGGCGCCACTCCGCGCGGGATCATGGGCATCTTCATTGTCCAGGGAGCGGTGCTGGGCATCGCCGGTACGGTTCTCGGCGTGACCGGTGGCGTATCGCTGGCGCTCAATGTGGAGACGATCGTTCCCGCCATCGAGCAGTTGTTCAACACGGAGTTTCTGCCGGCGGATATCTATTTAATCAGCGACTTGCCGTCGGAACTTCATATGGAGGATGTGGTGCGGATCACCGTCGCGTCTCTGGTGCTTTCGCTACTTGCTACGCTGTATCCGGCATGGCGGGCGTCACGGGTCGCTCCCGCGGAGGCGCTGCGCTATGAGTGAGCAGCCGGTCGTGCGTTGCGAGGATCTCGCCCTGTCATTCCGCGAAGGGGCTGGACGTTTGCAGGTACTCGATGGGGTTCGCCTGTCGGTGGCCCGTGGTGAGCAGGTCGCGGTCGTGGGGCGTTCGGGCTCGGGCAAGAGTACGTTGCTGCACCTGCTCGGTGGTCTGGAGGATCCGGATCGTGGCGAGGTCTGGGTCGATGGCGAATGCATGTCACGACTCGGTGCCGTGCGCCGCGGGCGCCTGCGCAATCGCGCCCTAGGCTTCATCTATCAGTTCCACCACCTGCTACCGGAATTCACGGCCCTGGAGAACGTGGCCATGCCGCTGTTGATCCGCGGTACCAGCACCGCCTCGGCGCGAGCGGCGGCGCGAGGGATACTGGACAGAGTAGGGCTCTCCGCGCGCGTGACCCACAAACCCGGCGAGCTCTCCGGCGGTGAGCGCCAGCGTGTGGCGATAGCCCGGGCGCTGGTCACGCAACCGGCATGCATCCTCGCCGACGAACCCACCGGCAACCTGGACCGCCATACCGCCGAGCGGGTGTTCGACCTGTTCCAGGAGGTCAATCGTGACTATTCGACCAGCGTGGTCATGGTGACCCATGACGCGGCGCTCGCCGAGCGGCTTGATCGCCGATTCACTCTCGACGATGGGCACCTGGACGCTGATTGAACAGTCGTGTGGCTCGGCGCTGGCGATGACGCAGGTGACGGACGATGTACAGTCGCCAGGCAAGCTGAACCGCTCCGTAGCCGGCGAGCGCCACGAGGCTTCCGGTTGTCAGCGAGCCCAGAAAGAGGGGTTTCCAGATAACCCCGATTTCGTGCCAGAACCAGGACAGGCTGGGTTCGAAGCCGGTGTGGAAGACAGGAACGCCGATCATCCAGGTGCCTACCATGTAGGCAAAATAGAACATGGCGGGCATGGTTAGTGGGTTGCTCACCCAAACGAGCACCACCGACAGGATCAGGTTGACCCGCAGGACGATCGCGAGACCCGCGGCGATGAGCATCTGCACCGGCAGTGGGATGAATGCGGTGAACAGGCCCACGGCCACGCCGCCGGCGACGGAACGCCGGTTGAGGTGCAGCAGGAAGGGATCGTCGAGCAGTTTGCCCAGCCAGCGGAGCTCGCGCCGCCTGATCACGCGGTGCGGTTCCGGCAAGTAGCGTTTGAGAAGCTGGCGCGGCATATCCCCCTCCTGCAACCCGGCCGTGATTATCCACGCAACACCGGCGGGATGACAGCCCCGCCCACAGGCAAACAGGGGAGCCACAGGGATGTTGGCGCTACTGATCGGGTTACTGGTACCGCTGTCCGTGCATACCGCAACGGCCGTGTGGCTGCTGCCGGCGAGTGCGGCACTGGCGATGCTGGCACCCTGTCGCCACCCTCTCGCCCGCGTGCTTGCCGCCTATGGTCTGGGTGTCATCGTTTGCGGAGTGATGGTTGCCCACGCCATGGAGAGGCGTCTGCCGGATACCCACTCCGGCGAGACGTTCGTGCTCACGGCGCGGGTGATCTCGTTGCCCCGGGTGGGCCCGTCACGCCAGCGCTTCGTCGTCGTGCCACAGAGGCTGGACCCGTCGTTGCCGCGGTTGCCGCGGCGTATCCGCCTGTCGTGGTATGGCGACGGTGCCACCGTGCGCGCCGGCGAAACATGGCGATTCGAGGCGCGCCTGCGGAGACCCCGGGGCTTCATGAATCCGGTGCGTTTCGACTACGAGCGCTGGCTTGCCAGCGAGCACGTGGATGCGACTGGCTACGTGCGCTCTGGCGAGCGCCTGGCCCCCGCGAACGGGCTGGCGGGCTGGCGCGGCGGTATTGCCGGGCATCTCGCCGCGCGTGCCGGCCACGGAGATGGGGCGGCGGTGGCAAGGGCGCTGCTGGTCGGCGACCGGCGCGGATTCTCGGAGGTCTTGTGGCGGGATCTGCGTCGCGTGGGTATCACCCATCTCGTGGCGATCTCGGGGTTGCATATCGGCTTGGTAGCCGGGCTCGCTGGGTGGGCCGGCGGGCTTGGGTGGCGGAGACTGCCCGGGGCGGTGGCGCGGGTGCCCACGCTGGTAGCCGGTAGCCTGACCGGTGTCACCGCCGGGATTGTGTACGCCGCACTGGCGGGCTTTTCACTCCCGACGCTGCGGGCTCTGGTAATGGCTGTCGTCGTGGCGGTGGCGCTGGCGACACGCCGGCGTCCCGGTCGGACGCGCGGGCTCGTGCTCGCCGCGGTGTCGGTGCTCGTGCTGGACCCCTGGGCGTGTCTGGCGCCCGGGTTCTGGCTCTCCTTCACGGCGGTGACCATTATCGTGTTCGGCTGGCGCGGCGGCGCGTCGCGTCTTGCGAACACCGTGCGGGTGCAGTGGCTCATCGGCGTGCTTCTCGCTCCCGTGCTGCTGCTTTGGTTCGGCGGTTTCTCGTGGCTCGGAATCCCGGTGAATCTGATCGCCGTGCCACTGGCCACCGTTGCGGTCCCCGCTGTGTTCGTGGCGGCAGTCACGGACGCGCTCTGGCCCGTGACCGACGCATTGGCGCGGGTTTCCGGCGCGCTGGATCATGCGCTTGCCGCTGTGTCGTGGCTCGCCGGAAATGCAGGGCTCGTGATGCCGGGGCCACGTCCGGAGTGGGTGTGGCCGGTTGTCGGTGTCGCGGCCGTGTTGTGCGTGCTACCGCGCGGTTTCCCGGGGCGCTGGCTGGCGTTGCCGCTGTGTGCCCTCGGGGTGCTCGCACCGGCGCCGCGGCCCGCCGCGCTGGAAATCACGTTCCTCGAGGTCGGGCAGGGGGCGGCGACGGTAGTGCGTACCGGCGGCCGCGTCCTGGTTTATGACACGGGTCCCTCCTGGGGGGGCGGTGGCAGTGCGGCGCGTTTCACCCTAATCCCGTTCCTGCGGGAACACGGCGTTGCGCGCGTGGATCGCCTCATGGTCAGTCACGGCGACCGCGACCATGCCGGTGGCCTCGCCGCGCTCCGGAAGGCGCTGCCCGTGGCGGACGTGATCAGCGGTGAACCCGGGGAGACAGGCGGGCGGCCGTGCCGTGCCGGGCAGCACTGGCGTTGGGGGGAGGTAACGTTCCGAGTGCTCGCGCCGGTGCGTTCGGGACTGTCGGGCAACGCCGCATCGTGCGTGCTTGTGATGCGCGCCGGGCGGTTCCGCGTGTTGCTCACCGGGGATCTCCCCGCTGCCGGGGAGAAGCGGTTGCTCGCACGGCTCGAGCGCCCGGTGGACGTGCTGCAGGTGGCTCATCACGGCAGCGACAGTTCCACAACGCCGCAATTTCTGCGCGTCGCACGGCCGGATGTCGCGGTCATCTCAGCCGGCCACGACAATGCTTATGGGCTGCCGTCGCCGGCAGTGATCCGGCGTCTGCGCTGTGTCGGTGCCCGGGTCGTTTCCCTGGCGCAGTGGGGGGCGCTGACTGTGCAATGGCGCACAGACCGGGACATTTCCATGGAGCAGGTGCGCCGTACGCGGCTGCGCCTGTACCACGACCGTCCGAGCGGAGTTCAGGCCGCCGGGCAAAATCGGTATGATTTCCGGCGTTCGCGAACTGGACGATACAAGGAAGGCGATTTCACGTGTGGGAGCTCATTAAAGCCGGTGGCTGGCTAATGCTGCCGATCATCGTGTGTTCCGTGCTCGCGCTGGCGATCGTCATCGAGCGCTCGTGGGCGCTGCAGCGCCGCCGTGTGGTGCCGAAGCATCTGCTCGCGGAAGTATGGAACAAGATCAAGGGTAATGCGCTGGACGGTGCCCAGTTGCGCAGCCTGCGCCAGGGCTCGCCCCTGGGGCGGGTGCTGGCGGCGGGCCTGGTGCACGTGCGCCGCAGCCGCGAGGTGATGATGGAGAGCATCGAGGACGCCGGGCGCCACGAGGCGCACGCGCTCGAGCGATACCTGAACACCCTCGGTACCATTGCCGCCATCAGCCCGCTTCTGGGCCTGCTGGGCACCGTCGTTGGCATGATCGATGTCTTTGGAACCATCTCGAGTCAGGGGGTGGGGAATGCACCGGCACTGGCCGGCGGTATCTCGCAGGCGTTGATTACCACGGCCGCGGGCCTCGTGGTGGCCATCCCGTCGCTGATGGCGTATCGCTATCTGCGCGGCCGGGTCGATGAGCTGGTGGTGGAGATGGAGCAGCAGGCGCTCAAGCTGGTCGAGGCGATTCACGGTCAGACGGTGAGCGCCGGGAGTGAGGCGGCGTGAATCTCAGTCCGCGGCGACGCGAGGACCCGGAAGTCAATCTGACTCCGTTGATCGACGTGGTGTTTCTCATGCTCATCTTCTTCATGGTGAGCACCACGTTCGTCAGCCAGGCGCGGTTGAACGTCACCCTGCCGGAGTCCGAGCAGGCGAGCAGCAGCGACGACGATGACGGCCTGGCGCTGACCATCAATGCCCAGGGGCGGATGTTCCTCGACGGCGAAGCGCTCGTGAACAGTAAGCTGGAGACCGTTCGGCGCGCCCTGAATCAGGCCGTGGGCGAACGGGATCCGAAGACCGTTCGCCTGGTGATTCAGGCCGACGCCGACGCCCGTCACCAGGCCGTGATCACCGTGCTCGACGCCGCCGGCCAGCTCGGGCTCAGCCGTGTGGGAATGGCGGCCTCGGCGACTGGCGAGCAATGAGCGCCGAGCCGGGGGAAGGCGGTCAGTCGGCATCCGGCCGGGAGATCTACCGGCGGCTGCTCGGCTACACGCGGCCGCATTGGCCGCTCGCCGTGGTCGCCATGGTGGCGATGGTCATCAGCGGGGGCATGGAGACGGTATTTGCCTGGCTGATGAAGCCCATGCTCGATGAAGGCTTCGTCGAGCGTGACCCCGAGGTCATGCGTCTGATCCCGTTCGCCCTGATGGGGATTTTCCTGATTCGGGGGCTGGCGAGCTTCGGTGCTGGCTTCGGCATGATGTGGATCAGCCGCCGTGTCATCCACGAGCTGCGTCGGGAGGTTTTCGAGCGTCTTCTGGCGCTGCCCAAACGCTATTTCGACAATGCCTCGGCGGCACGGCTGTTATCGCGGCTGACCTACAACGTCGAGCAGGTGGCGAAAGCGGGTAGCGACGCCGTCGTGACGCTCGTGCGGGACAGCGCCACCGCAATTGCCCTGCTGGGGTACATGTTCTTCGTCAGCTGGCGGCTCGCCTTGATCTTCCTCGGCCTGGGGCCGGTGCTCGCATTGGTCGTGGTCTATATCAGCAAGCGCTTTCGCCGCATCAGCCGCCGTATCCAGCGCAGCGTCGGCAGCGTGGCTTACGTGGCCGAGGAGGCCATCGAGGGGCACGAAGTCGTCAAGGTCTTCGGCGCCCAGGAGCATGCACGCGCGCGCTTTGACGAGGCGAATACGCGCAACATGCGCCAGTACATGAAGTTCGCCGCGACCAAGGCCCTGAGCACGCCCGTGGTCCAGTTCGTATCCGCCGCTGCACTGTCGCTGGTGATCTACCTCGCCACTCTCAAGGAGGTGGTCACGACCATTACAGTGGGCGGGTTCGTGTCGTTCATCACCGCAATGTTGCTGCTGATGCAGCCGTTGAAGCGCCTGACCAACGTCAACGCCGTCATCCAGCGAGGTATCGCCGCCGGGGAGAGTATCTTCGAGATCATCGACGAGACGCCCGAGTGGGACGGCGGGGTACGGCGGCTGGAACGCGCTCACGGTTCCGTGACCTACGAGGGCGTAAGTTTCAATTACGGTACCGGTCGTCCCGTGCTCGCGGACATCGATCTGTCCATACGGGCCGGGGAAACCGTCGCCGTGGTGGGCCGGTCGGGCAGCGGCAAGACCACGCTGGTGAACCTGCTGCCCCGGTTCTATGACCCGAGCGCCGGTCGCATCCTGCTTGACGGTCATCCCCTCACCGAGTACCGGCTCGCGGATCTGCGCCACCAGATTGCGCTGGTGGGCCAGCAGGTGGTGTTGTTCAACGACACCGTCGCGGCGAATATCGCCTATGGCCGTGCCGAGGGGTGTGAACGGGAGGAAGTCGTCCGCGCGGCGGAGCTTTCCAATGCACGGGCGTTCATCGAAGCGTTGCCGCAGGGCTTCGACACTATGGTCGGGGAGAATGGCGTGATGCTTTCGGGCGGCCAGCGTCAGCGTATAGCCATCGCCCGGGCCCTGCTGAAGGATGCGCCCATCCTGATTCTGGACGAGGCGACCTCGGCGCTGGATACCGAGTCGGAGTCGCAGATCCAGCACGCCCTGGATTCGCTCATGCGCGGGCGCACGACATTCGTGATCGCGCACAGGTTGTCGACGGTGGAGGGCGCAGACCGCATCGTGGTGCTCGACGAGGGCCATATAGTCGAGGCCGGCAGCCATGCCGAGCTCCTCGCCGGTGACGGCGCGTACGCCGCACTCTACCGCATGCAGTTTCGCGGGGGGCGTCGCCAGGCGGAGCGAGCGTAGTGCCGGTCGGGCGCCCGCCGCGGTTCTGGTTCGAGCCGTCCCCGGTGTCGGCGGTTCTGGCGCCGCTGGCATGGCTGTTCCGCGGCGTGACCTGGCTGCGACGTGTCTACTGGCGGAGTCGGTCCGTCGCCTGTGGTGTGCCCGTGGTGGTGGTCGGCAACCTCGTCGTCGGCGGCGCCGGCAAAACGCCTCTGGTCATTCACCTGGTTCAGCGTGCTGCCGGGCGGGGCTGGTCGCCCGGCGTCGTGTTGCGCGGCTATGGTGGCACCGCTGCGCACTGGCCACAGTGGGTGACGCCGCACAGCGACCCGCAGATGGTGGGGGACGAAGCCGTGCTGATCGCGCGGCGCACCGGCCGGCCGGTCGCCGCGGGGCCCGACCGGGTCGCGGCAGCGCGATTGCTGGTGGCCGCGGGCTGCGATCTCGTGATCAGTGATGACGGACTGCAGCACTACCGCCTGCGGCGTGATCGGGAGATCGTCGTAATCGATGGTGACCGCGGTCAGGGCAATCGCCGTTGTTTGCCGGCAGGGCCGTTACGTGAACCTCCAGGGCGCCTCGCGACGGTGGACCTGGTCATCGCCCGGGGGCGTGCGTGGCCGCAGGCGAATGGGAGGTACGAACTGGTCAGCGCCGACTTCGCCGCTGTCGGACAGACTCGGACCTCGCCGCCACCCAAGCCGGGGCAGCGTGTGCATGCGGTGGCCGGCATCGGTCATCCTGAGCGGTTTTTCGCGACACTGCGGGCCCTGGGCCTCGATCCGGTGCCGCATGCGTTTGCCGACCATCATGTCTTCTCGCCGGCGGATCTCGCCTTCGAGGATGCCCTGCCGGTGGTGATGACGGAAAAGGACGCGGTAAAGTGCGCCACCTTTGCACCACCGGATTGTTGGTATCTGCCGGTGAGCGCCCACCCGGATGGCCGGGCCGGCGCCGCGCTCGATGAGCTACTGGACAGCCTGATGGCACACGGGGACTGAAATGACGGGTTTCATAGTGGTAATCCCGGCGCGTTACGACTCCACGCGCCTGCCGGGTAAGCCCCTGATTGACCTGGCGGGGCGACCCATGATTGAGCACGTGATCGGCCGTGGCCTCGACAGCGGCGCTGACCGGGTAATCGTGGCGACGGACGACGAGCGTGTCGAGGCGGCGTGCGTCGGCGCCGAGGTCATGCGCACCCGTCGCGACCATCCCACCGGTACCGATCGCCTTGCCGAGGTGGTGACGCGACTGGCGTTGCCGGACGACTGCGTGGTGGTCAATTTACAGGGCGACGAACCGCTCATGCCGCCGGCGCTCCTGCGCGAGGTGGCGGCGTCGCTGGAGGCGCACCACGACGCTGCGGTGGCGACACTGTCTGCACCCCTGGCGCCGGCAGCCGTGGCGAATCCGAACCTTGTGAAGGTCGTCACCGATCGTCGTGGCTATGCACTGTACTTCAGTCGCGCGCCTATTCCCTACGACCGCGACGGCACCTCGCATGCGTCGCCTTACCGCCTGCACGTCGGTGTCTATGCCTATCGCGCGGAATTTCTGCGCCGTTTCCCGGGGTTGGCAGCCTGTGAGCTGGAATCGGTCGAGCAGCTGGAACAGCTGCGTGCGCTGTGGCATGGCTATCGTATCCATGTGGCGGAAGCACCGGCGCTGCCGGGTCACGGCGTGGATACCCTCGATGACGTGGCCCCGGTGGAAGCGGCGATCAAAGCAGCCCGAGGTGGCTGAGCAGGGGCGTCACGCGGCCGGGAGCTTCGAACACCGGGATCGTCCACAGCCCCGGGGCACGCCGTGCGGACTGACCGAATTGGTTCCGTTGAGGTCCCGTCACGTGGCGTTCGCCGAGCACGATGGCGGGGCCTTCGGTAATGACATCGACGACTATCAGGGTTCGCCCCTGGTAGGTCACCTCGCGGCCAATCAGCGCTTCGAGGTCTTGCAGGCTCGGGTTCAAAGCCGCTGCTCCGTTCAAGACTCTAGCTGGAGATATCGATGATACGCGTTCTGTTCGTATGTACCGGCAATATCTGTCGCTCGCCGACGGCGGAGGGCGTTTTCCGCGGGCTCGTCGAGGCAGCCGGGCTGGCAGCGGAAATCGACGTGGACTCGGCCGGAACCCACGGGTTCCACGTGGGTCGCGCGCCGGACGCGCGAGCCCGGGAGGCGGCTGCGCGGCGTGGCGTGGATATCAGCGATCTGCGTGCCCGCCAGGTGGACGCCTACGATTTCGAGGGCTTCGATTACATCCTCACCATGGACGAGAGCAACCTCGGAATCCTGCTTGCCGATGCCCCGCCGTCCACGCATCAACGGATTCGCCCGTTTCTGGATTTCGCGCCGCATCGGGCGGAATCGGAGGTTCCGGATCCCTACTACGGCGGTCGGGACGGGTTCGACCACGTTCTCGATTTGATAGAGGAGGCGGCCGAGGGGTTGCTGGCGGAAATCCGCCGTGACCACCATCTCTAGCGGCGGTCGGCAGCGACGCTGACCCGCGCAAAGCGGGTTACGCTCGGTTGACGTCTAACATGGGACGGGCCGCCTAAGGGCGGCCCGTCCGCACGCCGGAATAACGCCGGCTGATGAGGGCGCTATCGCGGCTGACCGGTCTGTGCGGTGTCGCTTTCCGTGCTATCGGGTTGCGCCTCGTCCGTCTGGTCGTCGGCCGTCGTCTGCTCGGCCGGTTCATCGGTGCCGGGTCCTTCCTTGCTGGCCGCGTCGTCTCGCGTCTGCTCGGCGGCTGCTGCGGCGCCCAAGGCGTTCTCGGCACTCGATTGGCCCGTCGGCTTGGGAGCCACCTCGGCGTCGGCCGGTGTCTGCGCGGCCGGTGCAGTGGTTTCCTGCTTGTCTGACGCCTCGCTGTCTGGCGCTTCGTCGGCCGCCGTGGAAGTCGCATCCGGCGTTACCGGCTCGTCCGCCACGATGGGCGCCGCCGGGTGCGCGGTGGCCGCTGGGTGAGGCTGCTCCTGCGGGCTGTCTGTTTCCCGGCTGGCGGCATCGGTAGTCGCGGATTCCTTCGCTGTGTCGCCGGTGTCGGTGCTTGCCGCCTGCGTGGCAGGAATGCGCGGGCGTCCGGGCCAGCGGCGGGGGTCGTCCGCCTTGCGGCGCTTGTCCTTGCTGCTGTCATTGTCAGCGGCTTGGGCGTTGCCGTTCTTGGGCTTCTTGGGCGTGCGCGCCTGTGCCGGCTTGTCCTTGCCGGCCGTATCCCCGCTCTCCGTCTGCGTGGTGGTTGCCGCGGCGGGCCGGGGCGTCTCGCCCTTGTCGCCGGACTTGGTCGCTGCCTCACCACTGTTGTCCTGCTTCGAGTCGGCACTGTCGACGACTTCGCCGGATTGCTCTTTCACGGAACCCGCATCGGCTTCCGCGGTGCTCTGACCGTTGCGATTGCTGCGGCGACGGCGACGCCCGCCACGGCGTCCGCGCCGGCTGCGTCCTGAGCTGCTGCCCGCAGCACTGGCGCCGTTGCGCTGACCGTTTGCGCTGTCCGTCTGCTTGTCGGCTTCCTTGGTGTCGGTGGAAGCCTCCCGCTCGCGGTCCGATGCCTTCTCGGCCTTGCTCGTCTCGCCGGTCTCGCTGCCACGGGCGGTGGAAGTGGACGAAGCCGGCGGCGTCTGCTTCCTGTCCTTGTCCTTCTTCTCCTGCTTCTCCTGCTTCTCCTGCTTCCGAGCCTTGCCGGACTCCCGGTCACCGGCTGCGCGTTCACTGCTGCGGCTGCCTTTGCCGGTCTGCTGCGCGTTCTGCTGTCCGCTGCGGCTGCGGGACTGGCCACTTCGCGTTCCCGACTGCTGGCTGTCGCGGTTGCCGGCAGTATCGGTTCGTGCGGTGGCCTGGCGTTTCGGCGTCGCCGCCTCGGTGCGCGCGGGCTCTTCCTGATCGCCGACGACGATCTTGCGTAGCCAGCCGAAGAATCCACCGAGAGCACGCGGCGGTTCCTCGCGCACGCCGGTAGACGCCTCGGCGGCGGGCTGCTGGGGTTCCGTCGGTTTGGGCGCCGGAGCGGTGGGGCGCACGGCACGCACTGCAGGTCGCTCGTTGCGAGGACGCTCGGCAGCGAGCTTCTGCTCCATGGGCGTGGGCGCTTCGTCTTCACCGGCGAGGCGGTAGCTCACGTCGTCCGCGGACTGGTCGTCGCTGCGGATGCGCTGGACCTCGTAGTGCGGCGTTTCCAGGTGATTGTTGGGGATCAGAACCACGGCGACGCCATTGCGTTGCTCGATCTCGGCAATCGCGGCGCGCTTCTCGTTGAGCAGGAATGTCGCGACGTCCACCGGCAGCTGGGCGAGCACCTTACCGGTCTTCTCCTTCATCGCCTCCTCCTCGACGAGACGGAGAATCGCGAGCGCCAGAGACTCCACGCTCCGGATGGTGCCCTGACCGCCGCAGCGCGCGCAGATCTCCTGGCTGGACTCGCCCAGGGATGAGCGCTGGCGCTGGCGGGACATCTCCAGCAGGCCGAAGCGCGAGATTCGGCTCACCTGAACGCGGGCCCGGTCCTGCTTCACGGCTTCGCGAAGGCGGTTTTCCACCTCGCGCTGGTTGCGGTTCGGGCCCATGTCGATGAAGTCGATGACGATCAGGCCGCCGAGGTCGCGCAGACGCAGCTGCCGGGCGATTTCGTCTGCGGCTTCCAGGTTCGTGTTCAGGGCGGTCTCTTCGATGTCCGCGCCCTTGGTGGCGCGGGAGGAGTTGATATCGATGGAGATCAGCGCCTCGGTGTGATCGATGGCGATGGCGCCGCCGCTCGGCAGCCGCACCTCACGCTGAAACGCCGATTCGATCTGACTCTCGATCTGGTAGCGCGTGAAAAGCGGTACCTCGTCGTCGTAGCGCTTCAGCTTCTGCAGGTTGTGCGGCATCACCTGTTCCATGAACTGCCGCGCCTGATTGTAGATCTCGGCGTCGTCGATGAGGACTTCGCCGATATCGGAGCGCAGGTAGTCCCGCAACGCGCGGATGATGACGTTGCTTTCCTGGTAGATCAGGAATGGGGCGGGGCGCTCGGCGGCTGCCTTCTGGATTGCGGCCCAGAGGTTGAGCAGGTAGTCGAGATCCCACTGCAGCTCCTCGACACTGCGCCCGACGCCGGCGGTGCGCACGATCAGGCCCATGCCTTCGGGGACATCGAGCTCACGCAGCGCCTCGCGGATCTCGGTACGGTCCGCGCCCTCGATACGGCGTGAAACACCGCCGGCACGGGGGTTGTTGGGCATGAGCACAAGGTAACGCCCGGCGAGGCTGACGAAGGTGGTGAGTGCGGCTCCCTTGTTGCCGCGCTCTTCCTTCTCGACCTGGACGACGACTTCCTGGCCTTCCTTGATGACGTCCTGGATGTTGACCTTGCCGGGATCGGCGTCGCCACCCTGGAAGTACCCGCGCGCGATCTCCTTGAAAGGCAGGAAGCCGTGGCGCTCCGCGCCGTACTGGACGAAAGCCGCTTCCAGGCTCGGCTCGACGCGGGTGACCTTACCCTTGTAAACGTTTGCCTTCTTGCGCTCCCGCGAAGGGGTTTCGATGTCGAGATCGTATAGCGACTGGCCGTCGACCAGTGCCACCCGCAGCTCTTCGGGCTGCGTGGCGTTGATGAGCATGCGTTTCATCGTAAGCGATTCTCCGGCGCTCGACCCGACCGACCCCGTCGTCGTGCTCGTAGCACCGCACACGCGCCGCTGATGCCGCGAAACCGACGCGGCTAGCAGGGGGCTGCGAGACCCCGTCGGCCAACAGGGAGCCGATCAGGGTGGTAATGAGGTGTGACACGATCAATCCTGGCATATGCAGATACGACGGGGCGCCAGGGGGCGCATTAGCCATTCGCGAACCGCGCGAACGGGTGACCCAAGATTAAAGGAGACCTGCATGAACGGCCGCCCGTCGGAAGCCAACGGGCGTGCCTGCAATCTTTGCCTTTATGCGGCTACCGGCCGGAGGCGCGTCGCCTCGACGTGCGGCCATGTAACACGCCCGCAACTATATCAACGTTAGCTGTTTGCTTCCAAGCGAACCGGCCACTGGTATCATGCGGGGTCAACCGCGGTAGGCGGGGCCCGGAGGCAGCTTCAGAGAGATCTATGGCAACGCATGTCCGCCACGTCGAGATCGATGCCGAGTTCGCCGGCCAGCGTCTGGACAATTACCTGAGCCGGGAACTGCGTGGTGTGCCGCGAACGCTGGTCTACCGGCTGCTGCGTCGCGGTGAGGTGCGCGTCAACGGTGGCCGTGTCAAACCTGCCTACCGTTTGCAGGCCGGCGACGATCTGCGGCTGCCACCAGTGCGGGAAGGGCGGGGGTCGACGACCGAGCCGTCGGCGCAGGTTCTCGAACGATTGGAGCAGGCAGTGTTGCACGAGGACGACGAGCTGATCGTCCTCAACAAGCCCTCCGGGCTCGCCGTGCATGGTGGCAGTGGCCTCGGTTACGGCATCATCGAAGCGATGAGGCGGTTGCGCCCGCAGTGCCGGTTCCTTGATCTCGCCCATCGGCTCGACCGCGATACCAGCGGCTGCCTGGTGATCGCCAAGCGGCGCTCGATGCTCAAGGCGGTGCATGCGGCACTACGTGCCGGCGAGGTCGACAAGCGCTACCATGCGCTGCTCGCCGGGACGCTGGAGCGGCGGACGCAAGCGGTGGAGGCGAGGCTGGAACGGCAGAAAGGACGCGGGGGCGAGTCGGTGATGCGCGTGAGTGCAGCGGGCAAGCCGGCGCGCACGGTATTCCACCGCGAACGAACGCTGCCTGGCTGGACGCTGGTGGAGGCGGAGCTTCATACCGGGCGCATGCATCAAATCCGCGCTCACGCCGCTCATATGGGTCATCCGGTGGCGGGCGACCGCCGCTACGGGGACAAGGCAGGCAATCGCGAGGCGCGTCAGGCGGGCTTGAAGCGCCTGTTCCTGCACGCCGCCTCGCTGACGCTGCCCCATGGTCCGCTGACCGTACGCGCGCCGCTTCCGGGGGACCTGGAGGACGTCCTCCGGCGGCTCGACATGCAACAAGGTTCGAACTAGAGATACTGGGGCTCTATACCGGCCCCGAGGGAGTGCGAAGACGTGGAGCAACAGGAAGAGCGCTGGGCGCGGGATACACTGCGCGAGATCGCCATGGAGGGCATCAAGGAGCGTCGTCGTGCGCGGCGTTGGGGTATATTCTTCAAGCTGCTGATCCTTGCCTACCTGATCGCGGTGTTCGCGCTTGCGGTGCCGTCGCTGTGGCGCGGTACCGATGTGGTCGAAGTGGGGCGGCATGTAGCGGTGGTGGACCTCAACGGCGCCATCGCCACGGATTCCCAGGCCAATGCGGACCGCATCGTCGAGGGGCTAGAGGCGGCGTTCGGAGCGAATGACGTCGCCGGCGTGATGCTTCGCATCAACAGCCCCGGTGGCAGCCCGGTGGAGTCGCGCCGCATCAATGCCGCTATCAAGCGCCTGCGCAATGAGCACCCTGATGTGACCCTGTATGCCGTCGCCGGCGACATCATGGCTTCCGGTGCGTACTACGTGGCCGCCGCTGCCGATGAGGTGTACGCGGATCCGGCCTCCCTGGTGGGGTCCATCGGCGTGATCATGGGCGGTTTTGGATTCACCGACGCCATGGACAAGGTCGGCGTTGAGCGGCGCCTCTACACGGCGGGCCGCAACAAGGCAATGCTGGACCCTTTCTCGGCGCCCGATCCCGACGTGGAAGCCCACGTGCAGACTATGCTCGATGACATCCACACCCAGTTCATCCAGGCAGTCAAGGAGGGGCGTGGCGACCGGCTCGCCGATGACGATCGGCTGTTCTCCGGGTTGATCTGGACCGGAGAGCGGAGCAAGGCGCTCGGGCTGGTGGATGGACTGGCGACGCCACGCGAGGTGGCGCGCGAGATCATCGGTGTGGAGCGTACCGTCAACTACACGCCGCGCGGAAATATTCTCGATAGAATCACCGAACGCCTGGGCATGGTTGCGTCACAGGTGCGAAACGAGTTGCGGACACCGCGTTTATGGTAGTGCCCAGCCGCGATCGCGCAGCATGTCGCACAGCGCGATCAGCGGCAGCCCGATCAGGGTGTTCGGGTCGTCGCCCTCCAGGCGACTGAACAGGCTGATGCCGAGCCCCTCGGCGCGAAAGCTCCCGGCGCAGTCGAGGGGGCGCTCGCGCCGGACGTAACGCTCGATCTCGCCGCTATCGAGCTCGCGGAAGTGGGCGTCGAGGTGTTCGACGCGGGATTCGGTATGCGCGGTGCGGGTATCGTGCAGGGCCAGCCCGACCAGGAAGCGCACGCAGCGACCACTGGCGCGCTGGAGTTGGGCTACGGCAGCGGCCTCGTCGTGCGGCTTGCCGATTATCGCGTCGTCCAGGCACGCGATTTGGTCACAGCCGATGACCAGCGCGTCTGCCGCGTCGATGGCGGCAGCGCAGGCCTTTTCTTCGGCGAGGCGTCTGACGTAGGCAGCGGGCGCCTCGCCGGCCACCTGGCGTTCGTCGATGTCCGGGGCACGTTGTTCGAATGCGATGCCCAGCCGTTCGAGCAGGGCTGCCCGGTACGGTGAGCCGGAGCCCAGGATGAGGTTGGGTTGGGTCATGTCGGGCGCTCCTCGCTTTGGCGGTCGATGATACCAGGCTCACGCCTGGCGGGCTTTGACAGGGGGAGGGGGCGTGGCTAACATTCCCGGTCTTATGCGGGATGAAACCCTGCCCCAGTGGATCGACCTGGACCGCGTCGGCGATGATGGCCTGCAGCTTGCAGGCACCGTGCCGGTGGCGGAGCTGGCGCGCCTCAATGATTTGCTCAAGGCCGCTTCCGATCCGGTGGCCGTTGAAGTGCGCGTGGTGCGTGACCAGACGGGCGCGACCGTGGTGATCGGCCATGTGGATGGGCAATTGCCGCTGGAGTGTCAGCGCTGCCTGGAGGTGGTCGTGACCGCCGTTCACGGCGAGTTCGAGCTGCTGGTGGTGGCCTCCGAGGCCGAAGCCGCCGCCCTGGGACAGGACCAGGAGGCGGCAGTCGCTCATGAGGGGCGGCTCGACCTCCATGCTCTCGTGGAGGACGAGCTGATTCTCGGGTTGCCGGTGGTCGCGCGCCATACCGGTGAGCAGGAATGCCGGCAGCAGGACCGGCACTTCGGTCCCCCGGGAGAACCGGAGCCCGAACGGGAGAACCCGTTCGCCAAGCTCGCCGAGCTGAAAAAGCGCGAAACAGACGATTGAATAGCAGGAATTCCGGAGTTTAGGAGTAGCCAGTCATGGCAGTTCAGCAGAATCGCAAGACCCCGTCCAAGCGTGGCATGCGTCGGTCCCACGACGCCCTGTCCAAGCCCGCGCTGTCAGTGGAGCAGACCACTGGCGAGACCCATCGCCGGCACCACATCTCTGCCGATGGCTACTACCGTGGCCGCAAGGTGACTGCGGGCAAGGACGACTGAATAGCAGGGTCACCCCTGCCATTGCGTCGGCCGCCATCGTCCCGGCAGGGATGGGGCGGCCGACTGTTTTTGGCGTAACTGGCTGGTTGCCATGACACGGCGTTTCACGATTGCCTTGGATGCCATGGGCGGCGACCATGGCGCATCGGTGGTGGTACCCGCGGCGTTGCGCGCGCGGCAGCATTACGGAGACCGGATCCGCCTGATACTGGTCGGCAGCGAGGATGTGCTCCACGAAGCGCTCGCGAGCCACCACGCCAGCCCGGACGACGCACTGTACGTGCACCCGGCGAGTCAGACCGTGGCGATGGACGAGCTGCCATCGCAGGCGTTGCGGTTCAAGAAGGATTCCTCCATGCGGGTGGCGGTCAATCTGGTGAAAACCGGTGAAGCCGATGCCTGTGTCAGCGCCGGCAATACCGGGGCGCTGATGGCCACCGCGCGGTACGTGCTGAAAACGCTGCCCGGTATTGACCGACCCGCGATATGCACCACCATTCCCTGCCAGGACGGCTCATTCCAGATGCTCGATCTGGGTGCGAACGTCGATTGCACCGCCGAGCACCTGTTCCAGTTCGCGGTCATGGGGTCGGTTCTCACCGAAGCCGTCGAGGGCGTGCGTGAGCCGCGCATCGGCTTGCTCAACCTCGGCGAAGAAGAGATCAAGGGCAACGACGAAGTCAAGCAGGCGGCGCAGATGCTCCAGGAGAGCGCGCTCAACTACGTGGGTTACGTGGAAGGCGATTCCATGTTTAGAGGCGTGGCCGACGTGATAGTCTGCGATGGATTCACCGGCAACGTGGCGCTGAAGACCAGCGAAGGCGTTGCCGCGGTGATATCGCATTACATGCGCCAGGAGTTCCGCCGTAATGTGTTCACGAAGCTGGCCGGCCTGGCGGCGATGCCGGTGTTGAGAGCGCTCAAGGCCCGTCTGGACACGCGGCAGTACAACGGCGCGAGTCTGCTGGGGCTGCGAGGGGTCGTGGTCAAAAGCCACGGCGGAGCGGATGCGGTCGCGTTCGAGCACGCCATCGAGGTCGGCGTGCTTGAGGCCGAGAAGGCCGTCCCCAGTCTCATCGACGAACGCCTGGGCGAAACCTTCACCAAGGGGCGGCAAACCTCGTGAGCGTATACGCACGTATCCGGGGCACGGGCAGTTACCTGCCCGAGCGGGTCATGACCAATCGCGAGCTGGAGGCGTTGGTCGATACCTCGGACGAGTGGATACGTGAACGTACCGGCATCTGTCAGCGCCATATCGCCGCGCCCGGTGAGACCTGTGGCGACCTGTCCACCGCTGCCGCCCGCTGCGCCCTCGACGCGGCGGGGATACCCGCCGAGAGCATCGATCTAGTCATACTCGCCACGTCGACGCCGGATCAGGTTTTCCCCAGCACGGCCTGTCTCATTCAGCAACGCCTGGGTATACCCGGTGGTTCCATCGCTTTCGATGTGGCGGCCGCGTGCTCCGGTTTTGTTTACGCCCTGGATATCGCGAACCGGTTCGTGAAAACCGGCGGCGCCCGCCGCGCGCTGGTGATCGGGGCGGAGACGTTCTCCCGCATTCTCAACTGGGAAGACCGCTCCACCTGCGTACTGTTCGGCGATGGCGCCGGCGCGGTGGTGCTGGAGCGTTCGGAGTCGGCGGGCGTTCTCTCCACTCATCTCCATGCCGACGGTCGTCAGGAGCCATTGCTCAATGTTCCGTGGGGTGTGGCGAAGGGTTACGACACCGTTTTCGACGATCCGGCCGCCGGCAAGGTCACGATGCGCGGCAATGAAGTGTTCAAGGTCGCGGTGCGCACACTCGGCGCCGTGGTCGACGAGACGCTGGCGGCGAACGGCCTGGGGCGTGGCGATATCGACTGGCTCGTACCACACCAGGCGAACATCCGGATCATGGCCGCGACCGCGCGTAAGCTCGGAATGCCGATGGAAAGGGTCGTCGTGACCGTGGATCGACACGGCAATACCTCTGCAGCTTCCATTCCCCTCGCGCTGGACGTGGCCGTTCGTGACGGTCGAATCCAGCCCGGACAAGTGCTCCTGCTGGAGGCATTCGGTGCCGGGTTCACGTGGGGATCGGCGCTGATTCGCTACTGACGGTTACTATTCGACGAGGAGTTCATGCACACGGACACGAACCTGGGCTTCGTGTTTCCCGGCCAGGGATCGCAGTCGGTCGGGATGCTGGCGGAGCTGGCGGCCAGCGAACGGCTGGTCCGGGAGACCTTCGAGCAGGCATCGGACGCTGTCGGCACCGACCTCTGGCGTTTGAGCCAGGAAGGCCCGGAGGAGTCCCTCAACCGGACGGATCTCACCCAGCCAGTGCTGCTGGCGGCGGGGGTGGCGGTCTGGCGTGTCTGGTGCGCCCGTGGCGGACCGGCGCCGGCCATCCTGGCCGGCCATAGTCTGGGGGAATACACCGCGCTGGTTTGCGCCGAAGCATTGGACTTCGAGGACGCAGCGCGTGTGGTTCATGATCGCGGACGCTTCATGCAGGAAGCCGTTCCGGCAGGAGAAGGCGCGATGGCTGCCATTCTCGGGCTCGAGGACGAGCAGGTCCGCGAGGTTTGCGAAGCGGCCCGCGGCAACGAGGTCGTCTCCGCCGTCAACTACAACGCGCCGGGGCAGGTGGTGGTCGCCGGGGCAAGGGCGGCGGTGGAGCGTGCGGTAGCGCGCGCCAAGGAGGCCGGGGCCAAGGGGGCAGTGACGCTGCCGGTGAGCGTGCCCTCGCACTGTAGCCTGATGGAACCCGCTTCGCAGCGGCTCGATGAGCGTCTTGCGGCGGTAACGCTGTCTTCGCCGCGAATTCCGGTTTTGCACAATGTGGACGTGGCGGTGGCGGAGTCGGCCGAGAGCATCCGCGATCGGCTCGTGCGCCAGCTGTTCAATCCCGTGCGCTGGGTGGAGACGATCCACGCCATGCGCGAGCGGGGCGTAACGCGTCTCGTGGAGGCGGGGCCGGGCAAGGTGCTCACCGGGCTCAACCGGCGCATCGAGCGCCGTATGCCGATTAAACCGGTCATGGATCCCAAAACGCTTGAAGCGGCGCTCGAGGAAGGTGGTGCAAGCTGATGTTTTCGCTGGATAATGAAGTTGCGCTCGTGACGGGCGCGAGTCGCGGAATCGGGCGCGCTATTGCGCTGGCGCTGGGAGCGGCAGGGGCGCGCGTCGTTGGTACGGCGACCTCGGGGAAAGGGGCCGAGTTGATCGGCGCCTATCTTGCGGAAGCGGGAATCGATGGCGCGGGACTGCGGCTCGACGTGACCGATGCAGACAGCGTCCAGGAAACCGTCAAGGCGGTGACCGAGCGCTTCGGTACGCCGAGTGTGCTGGTGAACAATGCCGGCATCACGCGCGACAACCTGCTCATGCGCATGAAGGATGACGAGTGGGACTCGATCATCGATACGAACCTGAGCTCGGTTTACCGGATGAGCAAGGCGGTGCTGCGCGGCATGATGAAGGCGCGCCACGGCCGGATCGTCAATATCGCCTCCGTGGTGGGCCTCATGGGCAATAGCGGGCAGACCAACTATGCTGCCGCGAAGGCGGGTGTCATGGGCATGACGCGGTCGCTCGCCCGGGAGGTGGGCAGCCGCGGGGTGACCGTGAATACGGTCGCACCCGGGTTCATCGCCACGGATATGACCAATGAGTTGCCGGGGGCCCAGCGCGAAGCGCTGCTCGCGCAAACCCCGCTGGGTCGGCTTGGAGCACCCGAGGACATCGCTGCCGCGGTCGTGTATCTGGCCTCGCCGGCCGGTGCGTTCATCACGGGGGAGACGCTTAACGTCAATGGCGGTCTGCACATGAGCTGATCCGGTGGCATGGCCGGAACGCTTCCCCTAAAATACGCCCGCATTCGGCCCGGGGTCTGACGCTGGGGGCCGCCAAGGCGGGTCGGAACTTTCCACACTCGGGAGGAAGGATCAAAATGAGCAGTATTGAAGAGCGCGTGAAGAAGATCGTCGTGGAGCAGCTGGGGGTGAAGGAGGAAGAGGTGAACTCTGAAGCCTCCTTCGTCGACGATCTCGGCGCCGACTCGCTGGATACGGTGGAGCTGGTGATGGCCCTCGAGGAAGAGTTCGAGTGCGAGATCCCGGACGAGGAAGCCGAGAAGATCACCACCGTGCAGCAGGCCATCGACTACATCAACGCTAATCTCGAGCAGTAGCCGATGCACTGACGCAGTATACGGCTGCGTCCGATTTCGGGGCACAGGGCCGGGGCAATCCGGCCCTGTGCTGTTTTGATGGCCGTAAGCGGAGGTACCCCGTGGCGAAACGCCGTGTAGTAGTAACGGGGCTGGGGATCGTCTCTCCGGTCGGGAGCACGCTCGAAGGGGCGTGGCGGAACATTGTCAGCGGCACGAGCGGTATCGCGCCCATCGAGGCATTCGATGTGTCGGCGTTCTCGGTTCGTTTCGGTGGCGAAGTGAGCGGCTTCTCGGTGGAGGACTATCTCTCCACGAAAGAGGCGCGCAAGATGGATCCCTTCATCCATTACGGCATTGGCGCCTCCGTGGACGCGGTTCGCGACGCGGGGCTTGAGATCACTGCGGAAAACGCCGAGCGCGTGGGTGTGGCGGTCGGTTCGGGCATCGGCGGTATCAGCGGTATCGAGAAGGGGCACAAGTCCTACCTCGACGGCGGTCCGCGCAAGATCTCTCCGTTTTTCATCCCGAGTGCCATCATCAACATGATCTCGGGCAATCTCTCCATCATGCTCGGGATCAAGGGGCCGAATCTCGCCACGGTCACGGCCTGCACGACCGGTACCCACAGCGTCGGCCAGTCGGCACGGCTCATCGCTTACGGCGACGCCGACGTGATGATCGCCGGAGGCGCCGAGTACGCCATAACGCCCACCGGGCTCGGGGGGTTCGCGGCGGCCCGGGCGTTGTCCACCCGCAATGATGATCCCCTGGGCGCCAGCCGGCCGTGGGATCGCGAGCGTGACGGTTTCGTGCTGGGCGACGGTGCGGGGGTCCTCGTGCTCGAGGAATACGAGCACGCCAAGGCTCGTGGCGCGCGCATCTATGCCGAGGTCAGCGGGTTCGGCATGAGCGGGGATGCCCACCACATGACCCAGCCGCCGGAAGGTGGCGAAGGGGCGATGCGGTGCATGCGCAACGCTTTGCGCGACGCCGGCATGAACCCTGACGAGGTCGATCACATCAACGCGCATGGGACCTCGACACCGCTCGGCGATCGTGCCGAGGCGGACGCGGTCCGGGGGGCGTTCGGCGAGCATGCCCGCAACATCCCGGTGACTTCGACGAAGTCCATGACCGGTCATCTCCTCGGGGCGGCAGGCGGTGTCGAGGCCGTGTTCAGTGTCCTGACGCTGCGCGACCAGGTGATCCCCCCGACCATCAACCTCGCGTCGATGGACGAGGGCATCGACCTCGACATCGTTGCCAATACGGCACGGGAAGCCAGGGTCCGCAGCGTTCTGTCGAATTCGTTCGGATTCGGCGGAACCAACGGCACGGTGATTTTCCGGGCCCTGGAC
Source organism: uncultured Ectothiorhodospiraceae bacterium (assembly GCA_964530405.1). Classification (GTDB taxonomy): domain Bacteria; phylum Pseudomonadota; class Gammaproteobacteria; order Nitrococcales; family Nitrococcaceae; genus Arhodomonas. Next base: position 13,995 of record CAZHBN010000001.1, on the reverse strand, counting down.
TGAGGAGCGGCAGCGCGCCATGTGGCGTGTCGACGGTGAGCCCCGGGCCTGCGTGGCGCCCGATGATCGTGGGCTCGCTTACGGTGACGGCGTTTTCGAGACCATTGCCGTGGTTGCCGGGCAACCAGCCTTATGGCCCGCTCACCGTCGACGGCTGGAACGTGGCTGCCAGCGGCTCGGTTTCGCGCCGCCGGTGCGGGCCATGCTCGATCGCGAGGTGGAAGCGCTCGCCGGTGGTGCCGATGGTGTTATCAAGCTCATCGTCACCCGTGGCAGCGGCGGCCGTGGCTACCAGCCGCCCGCAAGTCCCCAGCCCCGGGTGCTTGCACACCGCACGTCCGTCCCCGCGCGACCGCCACACTGGTGGCAGAGTGGCGTGCGGGTGATCGCCTGCCGGACATGCCTCGCTGACCAGCCCGCGCTCGCCGGGATCAAGCACCTCAATCGTCTGGAGCAGGTTATCGCCCGCACCGAGTGGCGGGACTCGGAAATCGCCGAAGGGTTGATGGCCGATGCGGCCGGCCGCGTGGTAGAAGGTACGGTCACGAATCTGTTCGCGCGTTTCGGATGGGAGCTGCGGACGCCGTCTCTGGCGCGCCAGGGCGTGGCGGGCATCATGCGGCAACGGGTGATCGCCGAGGCCGGCGCCCTCGGCCTCAAGGCGCGGGTTGGCCCGATATCCTGGGGCGAGCTGGAAGGTGCCGACGAGCTCTGGCTTACCAACAGTCTCATCGGACTCTGGCCGATTCGCGCGTTCGGCAACTGCCACTGGCGCAGCTTCGAGTACGGCCATCGCATGCTCTCGCACATGGTGGAGCGAGCGTGGGTGGCGGTACCGGTGTAGGGCGCATGGAGCGTTCGGTCTGGACATGAAACGGGTCATTGTCATTGTGTTGCTGCTGGCGGTGGTCGTCGTTGCCGGTATCGCCGCCGTGGGTTGGCAGAGCTATCGCGACCTCGCTGATCGCGCGCTGATTCCCGACGGAGGGGCTTCGCGGGTGGTCACTGTCGAGCCGGGCACCAGCTTTGCCGCGCTTGCCAGGCGACTGACAGCGTCGGGCCTTCTGGATTCGCCCTGGCCGTTGCGGCTGTACGCCCGGTATTCCGGAGCGGCATCCCGCATCCAGGCCGGCGAGTACCGCGTCGAGCCGGGCATGACGGCTTTGGCATTGCTTGGCAGGATGGTCAGCGGTGAGGTGGTGCGGTACCGGCTGACCGTGGTCGAGGGCTGGAACTATCGGGAGCTGCTCGCGGCAGTGCACGATCACGAAGCCATCGAGACGACCCTGCAGGCGCGTGCGCCAGGGGCGCTCATGGCTGCACTCGAGCTATCCGGCGAGCACCCCGAGGGGCGGTTCCTGCCGGAAACCTATCATTTCACGCGTGGCACGACGGACCGCGAGATCCTGCAACGGGCGCACGACGCCATGGAACGCGTGCTCGCGGACGAGTGGGCCGGACGTGCCGACGGCCTGCCGCTGGAGTCCCCCTACGAAGCGCTGATCCTGGCCTCCATCATCGAGAAGGAGACGGCCGTGGCCGACGAGCGTCAGCGCATCGCGGGCGTTTTTACACGCCGGCTTCGCAAGGGGATGCGTCTTCAAACCGATCCCACGGTCATCTACGGGTTGGGCGAGGCGTTCGACGGTAATCTCCGGCGGCGCGATCTGCGTGCGGATACCCCCTACAACACCTATACACGCAGCGGACTGCCACCCACACCGATTGCGCTGCCGGGGCGCGCGAGCATACACGCGGCGCTGCATCCGGCCGAGGGGGACGCTCTCTATTTCGTCGCCCGCGGCGACGGCAGTCATGTGTTCTCGGCGACACTCGAGGCTCACAACCGGGCGGTACGTCGCTATCAACTGGGAGAGAACTGATCTATGAGCGCAGCGGGAGCGCGCTTTATCACCATTGAGGGGCTGGAAGGTGCCGGCAAGAGCACGTGCCTGGCAACGATACGTGACTGGCTGACGCAGCGGGGTATCGACCCGGTTGTCACGCGCGAGCCGGGCGGCACCAGGCTGGGTGAGGCGGTGCGGGGGGTCCTGCTCGACCACCAGTACAGCGGCATGACTGCCGAGAGCGAAACGCTGCTTATTTTTGCGGCCCGTGCGGAGCACCTGGCGGAGGTCGTGCGACCGGCACTGGCGGCGGGGCACTGGGTGGTGTGTGATCGCTTCACCGATGCCACCTATGCCTACCAGGGTGGCGGTCGGGAGCTGGGGGAGGAACGGATCGAGCCATTGGAGCAATGGGTTCAGGGGCGGCTGCGCCCGGACCTGACGCTTTATCTGGACGTGCCCGTGCGCGATGGGCTGAAGCGCGCGGCGGCGCGCAGCGCGCCGGACCGATTCGAGAGCGAGCGTGAGGCGTTTTTCGAACGTGCCCGTGCGGTATATCGCCATCGTTGCGCGGCACACCCCGAACGCATGCGCCTCATCGATGCGTCCACCAGTCTCGCCCAGGTGCAGCAGCGCATCGAGGCGAACCTGGAGACGGCCTTCGGTCACCTGGTATGAGTGTCGTTACCGCCGATTCCCGGGGCATGCCTTGGCACGACGATGCCTGGCGCCGGATTGGCGCCCAGATCGGCACCGGTCGTATGCCCCATGCTGTGCTTCTGCATGGTCCGGCGGGAATCGGCAAGGCACGGCTTGCTGAACGCGTGGCGGCGAGCCTGCTGTGCGAGTCTCGCGCCCAGTCGGGCGAGGCCTGTGGCGGCTGTCATGGCTGCCGGCTTTATCGTGCCGAGGCCCATCCGGATCTGCTGCGGGCGACCGTCGAGAAGGGACGCAGCGCTATTCGCGTGGACCAGATCCGGGCTCTGCAGGAGTTCGTGAACCTCTCCAGCCAGTACGGCCGCTTTCGCGTGGTGATAGTGCCGCGGGCGGATGCCATGAATCTGCACGCGGCCAACGCGCTCCTGAAAACGCTCGAGGAGCCGCCGGCGAACGCGGTTCTGATCCTGGTGAGCGAGCGCCCGGCGCGACTGCCGGCGACTATCCGCAGTCGTTGTCAGAGCATGGCGGTACACGCGCCGGACCCCACCGTCGCTGGAGCGTGGTTGCGGGACCAGGTCGGCACCGGCGCGGAGCGACTCCTAGGGCTTGCTGGCGGAGCGCCGTTGCGGGCGATGTCCCTCGCCGAGGCAGGGATTGAAGCCCGCTATGAGATGCTCGTCGGCCAGCTCGATGCACTGCGCAACGGCAACCTGTCAGCAGTGACTGCCGCGGCGGAATGGCAGGACATGGAGCGCACGGCCGTGGTGGAGCTGCTGCAGATCGCGCTGGCGGAGATCCAGCGCTGCGCCGCCGCTGGCCCGCAGGGCCTGCGGGGGCCGCGGCTCGACGCCTTGCCGCGTCTGGCTGCGCAGGTAGACTGTGGCGACCTGCAGGCATTCTACGAGCTGGCCACGCAGCGCCGCGCCGAGGCCGAGCAGCCGCTGAACGTCACGCTGATGGTCGAGGGGCTGTTCGCCGAGTGGATCGAGTACACGCGCCGTCGAACGAGGGATAAACATGGCCCAGGGTAGTCGCAGCGGTGGGCGGCAGGGCATCCTGTCACTCGCCATCCGGGACAAGAATGCGCTGTACGCCGCGTACATGCACCACGTCAAGAACGGTGGGCTGTTCGTGCCTACGACCAACCACTATGAGCTCGGCGACGAGGTCTTCATTCTCCTCTCGCTCATGGAGGAGACCGAGAAGATCCCGGTGGTGGGCAAGGTCGTGTGGATCACCCCCCGCGGCGCCCAGGGCAACCGTACCGCCGGAATCGGTGTGCAGTTCACTGACCAGGATGGCGGTCCGGCGCGTACCAAGATCGAGACCTACCTCGCCGGTGCCCTGGAATCCGAGCGTCCCACCCACACCATGTGACAGGAGGCAGCTTGCTGGTCGACTCGCATTGCCACTTCCACCTGCTTGAGGACAACGCCGACACCGATGCGGCTCTCGCCGCGGCGAAAGCCGATGGTGTGGAGCATTTCCTCAACGTGGCGGTGGACGTGGAAAGCCGCGACGCGCTGGTGGCGCTCGCGGAACGGCATCCGGAGATATCCACCTCCATCGGTGTACACCCGAGCGGCACGGGGGCGGATCCGGAGCCGGAAGCGCTGGCCGCGTTGGCGGAGCATCCGCGGATCGTCGCTATCGGCGAATCCGGGCTCGACTATGCGTACAACGTAGACAGGCCGGCCTGGCAACGTGAGCGGTTTCGGCGGCACGTGCGTGCCGCGCATCTCGCCGGCAAGCCGATCATCGTGCATACGCGTGCGGCACCGGAGGATACGGTGACGATCCTGCGCGAAGAGCGGGCATCCGAGGTCGGTGGTATCATCCACTGCTTCACCGAGGACTGGCCGACGGCGCGGGCACTCCTCGACGAGGGATTCTACCTGTCGCTCTCGGGCATTATCACTTTCCGTAATGCCGACGCGTTGCGGGATACGGCCGCGCGCATTCCGCTGGACCGTCTGCTCATCGAGACGGATTGCCCCTATCTCGCGCCGGTCCCGCACCGTGGCAAGGAGAACCGGCCGGCCTGGGTGCGGCACGTCGCCGAGTGCCTCGCGCAGGTGCGGGGCCTGAGTCTGGATGCCGTGGCCGAGGCCACCACCGAGAACTTCTACCGACTCTTTCCCGCTGCGCGTACGGTCGCCTGAATCGGGTCCGCGGCGTCGCCGGTGGTCAGGCCTGGCAGGCTAATACCGCGTCCACGGCGCGCTGGAGTTGTTCCGTGGTGTTGTAGAAGTGAGGCGAGAACCGAATACCGCCGGCCCGTGCGGCGCAGGGAATGCCGTCGGCACGTAGCCTCGTGAGCAGACGCTCGGGGTCGGCGTTCGCTACCTGAAACGTAACGATGCCCGCATGGCGCTCATCCTCATGGGGGGTTACGGCGCTCAGGCGGGGTTCGGCATCGATGCGCTCGAGCAGGGTCGCGGCATTCGTCATGACCCGGCGACCGACCTCGTGCATCCCGATCTCCTCGAACAGGGAAAGGCTCGCGGCCAGCGCGTGGATGCCCAGCATGTTGGGGCTTCCGGCCTCAAAGCGGCGTGCCGAGTCTGCCGGCTCCCATTCCTTGCGGTCGAAGTCACCCAGCGCCTCGGCCATGTGCCAGCCATACTGGCGGAGTGTCAGCGCCTCACGGGCGGCAGGACGCGCATAGAACACGCCGAGCCCCTCGGGGCCGAGCATCCACTTGTGGCCGTCAGCGATGACGAAATCCGCACCAATGGCCTCGGCGTCGAACGGCAGGGCGCCCAGTATCTGAATGGCGTCCACGCAGTAGAGCACACCGAGGTCGTTGCAGGCTTCCCCCAGCCGGGCGAGATCCATGCGCAGGCCGTTGCCATACTGCACAGCACTCACCGGCAGCACCCGCGTGTGCTCGTCCATTGCCGCGATGAGTGCGCCTTCCGGATCGTCGGCGTTTTCGATACTTACGTCGCGGATCTCCACGCCGTAACGCTCGGCGAGGGATTCCCACGCCATGCGGTTGGACGGGAATTCCAGGTCGTTGATGACGACGTTATCGCCGGGACGCCAGAGCAGGCCGTGAGCGACCAGGGAAAGGCCTTCCGAGGTGTTCTTCACCAGGGCGATGTCCTCCGGGTCGGGGGTGCCGACCAGGCGGGCGAGCTGCTCGCGCAGCCGTTGCTCCTCGTGAAGCCACTGCGGGTATTCGGCGGCCCCGCGGCGGGCGTTGACGGCGGCAAAAGCGCTCACCGCCTGCGCCGTACGCGCGGGCCAGGGGCCGACGCCAGCGTGGTTGAGGTAGATGAGCTCGTCGTCCAGGGGAAATTCGCTATCCATGCCGCCGCACCCTAAAGCAACTGGCCGGCGATGCGGAAGCCGGCGAGATAGGTACCGGCCGCTGATCCCAGCGTGCTCAGCAGAAAGACGAGCAGCGTGCGCGAGACGCGGTTACGCCACCAGCCCCGTGGCTTGGTGACGTCGCGCCGGAGGGTGCGGAAATCCCTTACTTGGGGTTTGCGCAGCGCCATCTCTACGGCAGCTATCACCATCCCTGCGCCGATCGTCGGGTTGAGCGAGGTCAGCGGTGCCGCCACGAACGCGGTGGCGATGGTCAGGGGGTGCCCCAGCGCGATGATCGCACCGAGCGCGGACAGTGTGCCGTTGATCACCACCCATTCAGTGACGAGTTGCAGGCCCAGCGACGTACTGCGCGTGAATCCGATGACGAAGCCGGTGAGAATCAGGGCGACCACCACCCACGGCAGGGCGCGTACCCACCGCGCCCGCGGTGGCGTGTAGTTGAGTGCCTCGGTTTCCGCCTCCGGGTCGGCCATGCCTTCGCGCAGGGCGGCCTCCAGGCCGGCGAGATGGCCCGCACCGACCACCGCGAGCACTTGCCGTGGCTGGTTCGACCGCGCTTCCGCGAGCAGGCGTGCCGCCATGAAACGGTCGCGCTCGTGGATGAGCGTGTCGTAGAGAACGCGGGAGCGGTCCGCGAATTCCGAGAAGGTGGATTCGAGGATATCGCCCTCCTTGAGGCGCTCGATTTCCTCGGCATCGATCTCGTCGCGGGATAGCGTGCTCGCGAGCAGCCCGGATATCAGCATCATGCGCTGCCACCAGGGCGTGCGGCGGTAGATGCGTTTCAGGGTGACGCCGATTTCCCGGTCGATGAGGAACAGGGGCAGGCCGGCGTCCCCGGCGCCCTTGATGGCCGCCTCCATCTCCGCCCCGGGGCGAATCTGGAACTGCTCTGCGAGGCGTTGCTGGTAGGCGCCCAGCGCCAGGCTGGCGGCAACCATTCCGGCTTTGCCTTCGCGGATCACCTGGAAGAGGTTCATGTCCTCGAGGGCGTCGGGGCGGGTCATGGCGCGATGCCGGCTCTCGCAGAGCTCCACGGCGACGGCGTCGTAGTCGCCGGTGGCGATTTCGCGGCGTACGTCGTCGACGCTCTGCGCGGACACGTGCGCAGTGCCGAGGAGGGTGAACGTAGTGCTTCCGACGGTGACCGTCCGGATCAGGTGATCCGTGCTGGATTCGCTCATGGGAGACTGTGTATCCGGGGTGATGGGCGACGCATGATTATCGCCGATGTACCGGGACCCCGCAAAACGCGTACGCGGTGCCGGTGGGTGGCAGGGCCGGGTGCATTGCCGATACTACGGGTGAGCCGATGGGCTATCGTTGTACGTGCGCGTTACGGTGTGAACCGGCACGGACAGCTCGCGACAAACACACCCAACGGAGGTCATAACGATGAGCATCGTCTCGGATTACTGGCACGGCGATGGTTCCCTGGCACGGGTTTTCTGGCTCTGGGGCGTGGTCGGCAGCTGGGTGCTCGCCGCGGCGTTCGCACTGGATGCATCGGTGTTCGGCATCACCTGGCGTGTGTTCCTGACGGCAGCCGTGATCATGAGTGCCTATACGGTCTGGATCCTGGTATCGGTATGGCGCTGCGCCGGCAATGCCTCCGACGAAATCTGGGGCAACGTGGCCAGAGTCCTCACGGTGGCATGGGCCCTGAACGTGGTGCTGGTCGGCGGTTTCCTTTTCCTCGATCTGTTCGGGGAACGGCTGGTTCAGGCCGGTTAGCGCAGCCCCTGGTTGACCGCCCATACGGCGGCCTGCACCCGGGATTTCAGGCCGAGCTTCTTGAGCAGATTCTTCACGTGCACTTTGACGGTACCCTCGCTCACGCTCAGCTGCCGCGCGATGACCTTGTTGCTCAACCCGCGGGCGAGGGCACGCAGCACATCGTGCTCGCGGCCGGTGAGGCTGGCGAGTCGGGCGGCATCCCGGTCCCTTGGGCCGGCCACAGCCGTTGCGAGTACCCGGGTGAGGCGATCGCTTAGTACCATCTCCCCGGCGGCGGCCGCGCGGATGCGTTCGAGCATCTCCTCGGGTTCCATATCCTTGAGCAGGTAGCCGTCGGCGCCGTCGCGCAACGCGGCGATGACGTCCTCGTCGCTGTCGGAGACGGTGAGCATGACGACGCGGCCGGACACTTCTGCCTCGTGAAGCGCGCGCAACGTCGCGAGACCGTCCATGCCGGCCATCTGCAGATCGAGCAGGATCAGCTCCGGCATGTGTGCGCGGGCGAGCGCCAGCGCCGTTTCGCCGTCCGCCGCCTCGCCAACGCATTCCATGTCGCCGTCCATCTCGAGCAACTGGCGTACGCCCCGCCGGAACAGCGGATGATCATCGACGATGAGCACGGTGGTCATGGCTGGCTCACTCATTGGTGGACCCGGATGCCGGTTGGTGGCTGCGGGTGAATGTTGGCTCGAAACGAAGCCGTACCCGGGTGCCCCCTTCCGGGGGAGAGACGAAGGTGATGTCGCCGCCGAGACCGCGGGCACGCTCTTGCATGATGGTCGTACCGTAGTGGTTGTCCCGGCCGCTGGTCACGGGCATGCCTATGCCGTCGTCGATGATACTCACCACTGTCTGGCCGTCGCAGTGCTCCAGCCTTACCGTCGCCTTCGTCGCCCGGGCGTGCTGGACGACGTTGGCGAGTGCTTCGCGCACGATCTGCACTACGTGGAGTTCTTCATTCGGCGTCAACGGCCATTGGCCCAGCCGTGAGTCCAGATCGATCGCAATGTCGCCTCGGTTGGAAAACTCCTCGGCGGCCGCTTCGAGCGCCTGGGTCAACCCGCCTTCATTGAGTCGTAGCCGGAAGGTATTGAGGAGCTCGCGCAACTGACGGTAGGCATTGGTGAGCCCCTCGCGGATTTCATTCACGACTGCCCAGGCCGCTGACCGGTCGAGGGTGTCGGCGTGAAGCTCGCGATGGAGTCGGGCGGTCTGAATTTTCAGGTAAGAAAGGGCCTGGGCGAGGGAGTCGTGCAGCTCGCGGGCGATTACCGCGCGCTCCTCCATGAGTGCCAGTCGACGGCGATCCGCCTCGCGGTGGTGGCGTCCGAGCGCCGTGGCGACGTGGCCGGCAACGGCCTCGCACAGCCGGATCTGCCAGGGCGGCAGCGGCGATGACGGCGTGTACGGCACGAGCAGGTGGCCGAAGGCGTCCTCGCCATCGACGAGAGGAATGGCGAGAACCCCTTCGTCGACGATCGAGGTTCGCGTTGTATCCCGCAACGGATCACCGCGTGGGCACGGCGGTGCGTGGTCGTCGCCGTCAGTGGTGCCACTGACGATACGCATCGCGGCTTCGCTTTCCGAGGTTCGCAGGCACAACACCAGTGGCCCTACGTTCAGCTCGCGCTCGATCCGGGCGAGCACGTCGGCGTAGTCCGCATTGCTGTCGACGTGATGGCCGAGGCCACTGGCGGTGTCGTAGAGCAGTTGCAGCGCGCGGTTGCTCGCTTCGAGCTGGGCCGTCTTGTCATGCACGCGTTGTTCCAGGTTGTCGTAGACAGCCTGGAGGCTGGCGGCCATGCGATTGAACGTGCGCGAGAGCATGCCGATCTCGTCTTCGCCACGATAGCTCGTGCGCGCGGCGAGATCCCCGCGCCGAACCGCATCGACCACCGTGAGCAGGTCCCGCAACGGCGGGAAGACGTCTGTGAGCACGCGGTACATGCTGAAGAACACCAGGGCGATGGTCACGAACAGGCTCAGCCCCTGGATAAGCCGGAGCAATTGCAGTTTGTGCTCCGCTTCCCGTTGCAGCAGATGAACGAGATTGTCCAGCTCGGCGACGAAGTCGTCGGCAGCAGCGAGAAAGCGTTGGTGGCCGCCCGCACGCGTGCCGGTCGCCGCCGGTTCGAGCGTGTCCTGCCAGCGTCGCTCGATGTCCGTGAATGCTTTCTTCAGGGGATGCCCCGGGGTGTCGGGGAGGACCGCCGCCAGTGCCCGACTGTCCAGGGTTGCCTGGAAGCGTTCGGCGTAGCGTTCGAGCAAGGCGGGTTCGTCTCCGGCATTGATCGCGCTGGCCATGCGGTAGATCTGCATGCGCAGCGTGCCGGCACGGTTGATGGCGGCGGCATCGCCGGTTGCGGTGTCGGCGATGATGACCGACGTCAGCAGGCTGAGGATGGCCAGGCCGGAAATGGCGGTCATCGCGAAGCCGACCCGTACGAGCAGCGATCGGTGGGACAAACGCCCGAACGGACGGGGATCCTCGGCGTCTACCCCGAATGAATCCAGGTGTTCCTCCCTCATGCTCCCGAGGCTGGATTCACCGCTTTGATTTTCCTTTTCGAACAACCGCTTACGGGTCAATGGCATTCTACCCACAAAGAGGTAATCGACGGCATTGTTCCGCGTCCCCAGGAATCGGGACTTGATGCACGTCAATTGGTGCATTCGTTTGCGGACGCAACCTGACGCCCAAGTCAAGCGGTCTGGGTCTGTCAGGAGGCAGCCATGAAGCATCTGCAGGGCGTTACCAAGTCCCAGCAATACCGGGCACTGTCATTCAGTACCTTATCGTTCACCGTGTGCTTTGCTGTCTGGACGATCTTTTCCGTCCTCGGGGTGAAGATCAAGCAGGACCTGGGCCTCAACGAGACCCAGTTTGGCATTCTCGTCGCCACGCCCGTGCTCACCGGGTCCATCAGTCGAATCTTTCTCGGGATCTGGACCGAGCAGTACGGCGGCCGCCGGGTATTCAGCCTGCTCATGCTGGTGACCGCGGTCTGTGTGTTTCTGCTGTCGTATGTCCAGAGCTATGCAATGTTCCTGGTCGCGGCGCTGGGTGTAGGCCTGGCGGGCGGCTCGTTCATTGTCGGCATCGCCTACACCTCCTACTGGTTCGAGAAGGAGCGTCAGGGCACGGCCCTGGGCATCTTCGGTGCCGGCAACGTGGGGGCGGCGGTAACCAACTTCGGTGCGCCATTCCTGTTGCTAGCATTGGGCTGGGAGCGCACGGCCGTCGTCTATGCGGCAATCCTCGCGGTGGTCGCCGTGGTCTTCTGGATCTTCACTGCCGAGGATCCGGTTACCGTCGAGCGCCGCCGTACCGGCGCAAAGGCCTCGTCCGCAATCGCCCAGCTGGAGCCGTTGAAGTACGTGCAGGTCTGGCGTTTCGCGCTTTACTACTTCTTCGTCTTCGGTGCATTCGTCGCGTTGGCCTCCTATCTCCCGCGGTATTACGTCGGCGCCTACGGTCTGGATATCGCCGTCGCCGGTACCCTCGCGGCGCTGTACTCCATGCCCGCCAGTGTCTTTCGTGCCCTGGGAGGCTGGTTCTCCGACCGCTACGGCGCGCGCGCGGTGATGTACTGCACGTTCATTGCCTCGCTCGTGTGCCTGTTCCTGCTCTCCTATCCGGAGACCAGTTACGTCATCGAGGGCAAGGACGGACCGATCAGCTTCACCTTCGCGCTTCCGCTGTGGGCCGTGGTCACCTGCACCGTCGTGCTCGGCTTCTTCATGTCCCTCGGCAAGGCCGCGGTTTACAAACACATTCCCGTCTACTACCCGAACAATGTGGGGTCTGTCGGCGGTCTGGTGGGGATGATCGGCGGCCTTGGGGGATTCTTTCTACCGATTCTCTTCGGCGCTGTGCTCGATCTCACCGGCGTCTGGACGAGCTCCTACATGGTGTTGTTCGTGCTGGTTGCCGTGTCTCTGGTCTGGATGCACGGCGCTATCCGGCGCATGGAGCGCAAGCGGATCCCGGCCCTGGGTGAGGAGCGGTTCCGCTATCTTCCGGAAATCCAGGAACCGGCGGCGGCCAGTGCCCGCCAGCGTCAGAGCGGGGCACAGCAGCGCGCCGCCGACGAAGACGAGGGCAGCCCTCAGCACGCCTAGGCGGCGAAGGGGCGGGGGCCGGTGGCATTGCCGCCGGCCCCGACCAACGACCAATTGTGGAGAATTTCGACATGGCCCTGGATAACACGAATACAGTCGCTCCCGGCGGTGGCCGGGTGCTGACCGACTGGCGCCCCGAGGACAAGGAGTTCTGGGAGCGCGAGGGCAAGGCAGTCGCCACGCGCAACCTCTGGATTTCCATACCCGCGCTGCTGCTCGCCTTTGCGGTGTGGCTGGTTTGGAGCGCGGTCGCTACACGGCTGAACAGCATCGGCTTCACGCTTACCACCAACGAGCTGTTCTGGTTGACGGCGCTCCCGGGCCTGTCGGGGGCGACACTGAGAATTTTCTACAGCTTCATGGTGCCGATATTCGGCGGCCGCCGGTGGACGGCGGTATCCACGCTGTCGCTGGCGGTTCCGGCCCTCTGGATGGGCGTCGCGGTACAGGACCCGACCACCACGTTCTGGGAGTTCGCCCTGATCGCCCTGCTATGCGGTTTCGGTGGCGGCAACTTCGCCTCCAGCATGGCGAATATCAGTTTCTTCTACCCCAAACGCCAACAGGGCACCGCGCTCGGTCTCAACGCCGGTCTCGGCAACCTGGGCGTATCGGTGATGCAGTTCGTGGTGCCGGCGGTGATTGGTACGGGCGCACTGAGCTTCATGTTCGGCTCGGCGCAGCAGGCCGGCGGCGGTGAGCCGCTGTGGCTGCAGAACGCCGGTTTCATCTGGGTGCCGTTCATCCTGCTGTTCACGGTGCTCGCCTGGTTCGGGATGAACGACATCGCCGATGCCCGCGCATCGTTCCGCGATCAGGCGGTGATATTCCGGCGCAAGCACCAGTGGCTGATGAGCTGGCTGTACATCGCCACGTTCGGCAGCTTCATCGGTTACTCCGCGGGCTTTCCCATGCTGATCAAGACGCAGTTCCCGGATGTGGATCCGCTGCAGTTCGCCTTCCTCGGCCCGATGGTGGGCGCGCTCATCCGCCCGGTGGGCGGGTGGATGGCGGACAAGGCCGGCGGCGCGCGGGTCACGCTGTGGAACTTTGTGGTCATGATCGCGGCCGTATTCGGTGTGGTCTATTTCCTGCCGGTAATGGGTACCGCCGGGCATTTCTGGGGATTCTTCGGGATGTTCATGGTGCTGTTCATCACTACCGGCATCGGCAACGGATCGACCTTTCGGATGATTCCGGTGATCTTCCACACGCTTCACGGGCGCTGGAGCGAAGGCGGGGACGAGGCTGCACGCGCGCAGGCGGTCAAGGACGCCAACAAGGAGTCCGCCGCTACGCTCGGTTTCAGCTCTGCGCTCGCCGCTTACGGCGCGTTCTTCATCCCCAAGGCCTATGGCACCTCGATCGATCTCACCGGGGGACCGACCGCGGCCCTGTATGCCTTCGTGGCCTATTACGTCACCTGCGTGGTGGTGACCTGGTGGTTCTATCAACGCCGCAATGCGGAGATTCCGTGCTGAGGAAAGCGCAACCGACCCGTCGGCGCGCGTGAGCGTGTCGAGTCGCGCAACAAGAAATCGCCCCAAGTTCGAAGAGGCCTGACGATGAGTCACTTTCTCGACCGCCTGATGTTCTTCCGCAAGGTGCAGGACACCTTCGCGGACGGCCACGGCCAGACTACCTACGAGGACCGCTCGTGGGAGAAGGCCTATCGCCAGCGCTGGCAGCACGACAAGGTCGTGCGTTCCACCCACGGTGTGAATTGCACCGGCGCGTGCTCATGGAAGATCTACGTGAAGGACGGGCTGGTCACCTGGGAGACCCAGCAGACGGACTACCCCCGCACCCGGCCGGATCTTCCCAACCACGAGCCGCGGGGCTGCCCCCGCGGCGCGAGCTACTCCTGGTACATCTATTCGGCCAACCGGCTGAAGCACCCCATGGTGCGCGGTCGACTGCTGCGCATGTGGCGGGAGGCCCGCAAGGTCCACGACGACCCGGTCGAGGCGTGGGAATACCTGATGAGCATCCCGGAGAAGGTGCACGAGTATCAATCCATTCGCGGCCTTGGCGGGTTCGTGCGTGCGGACTGGGACGAGGTCACCGAGCTCATCGCGGCGGCCAACATCTACACCGTCAAGGCGCATGGCCCGGACCGGGTGGTGGGCTTTTCGCCCATTCCGGCCATGTCGATGGTCTCCTATGCCGCGGGTACGCGCTATCTCTCGCTCCTCGGTGGTGTCTGCCTGTCGTTCTACGACTGGTATTGCGATCTGCCGCCGAGCTCGCCGATGACCTGGGGCGAGCAGACCGACGTGCCCGAGTCGGC